>CAYNPY010000018.1:6165-43253 GCA_964399195.1 uncultured Fibrobacteraceae bacterium | reverse complement strand
CTTGCAACGCCCCGCGCGGCGACCTATCTTGAACCGCGCAACGGCCGGACCGGGGGCGTGGACGAAGCAGTCCGCGCTTTCCTGTCCGGACGTCTGCGCGCAATCCGCATGGCGGGTCGGCGCCGTCGCTCAGGCCTGGAATGGTCCAGGCAGGGGCGCACTGGTCCCGCCCGGTTCCCGTCGAGACATCGGCAGACGGGACGGGGCGGCCGGCCTGCGGCCATCGTGACGCCGCGGCGTGACGTAGTTCTGGAGGTTCTGGACGATGGCACTGAGCAAGGATCAGAAGGACGCGGTCATCAACAAGTACCGCAAGCACGACAAGGACTCCGGTTCGCCCGAGGTCCAGATCGCGCTGCTGACCGAGCGGATCAACACCCTCGGCGAGCACTTCAAGATGCACAAGGCGGACCACCACAGCCGGCGCGGCCTGCTGAAGATGGTCGGCCAGCGCAAGCGGCTGCTGTCCTACCTGAAGAAGAAGGACCTTGAGGGTTATCGCAACCTCATCAAGGACCTGGGCATCCGCGGTTGATGACAGCCTGCGGATCGTGAGCCCGATTGGCTGTCGGTCGCGCCGCCCGGCGTCGCGACCGATTGCCGTTTTCGGCAGGACGCCCCGCTGCCGGCGGGGCGCCCCGTCGACGCCGGGCGAACATGCGGACGGGCGCGAGGCAGCGCCCACGGAGCGCTTTCGGCAATAGGGCCGGGGCGCGCTGACAAAGCGGATGGAAGGAAAGAGAACGTGATGTTGAACAAGCAGACAGTCAGCCTCGAGATGAACGGAACGACCTTCAGCCTCGAGACCGGCCGCATGGCCCGCCAGGCCAGTGGTTCCTGCGTCGTGCGCATGGGCGACACGATGGTGCTGCTCGCGGTGGCCGCCGAATCCAAGCCGACCGACAAGGACTTCCTGCCCCTGATGGTCGAGTACCGCGACAAGACCTACGCCGCCGGCAAGATCCCGGGCGGCTTCTTCAAGCGCGAGGGCAAGCCCACCGAGCGCGAGATCCTCTCGGCGCGCCTGATCGACCGGCCGCTGCGCCCGCTGTTCCCCAAGGGCTACCGCAACGAGACGCAGATCATCGCCTTCATCATCAGCGCCGACACCGAGTTCCACGCCGACACCCTGAGCATCACCGGCGCCTCGATGGCCCTGGCCCTGTCGGACGTGCCGTTCCACGAGATCGTCTCGGGCGTGCGCATCGCCGACATCGACGGCGAGTTCGTGGTCAACCCCAGCTTCGAGCAGCTCGAGTCCTCGACGATGGACCTGGTCGTGGCCGGCACCGACGACATCGTCTGCATGATCGAGGGCGAGTGCCTGGAGGTGCCGGAGGACCGGCTGCTGGACGCGATCGAGTTCGCGCGCGGCTGGATCCGCCAGCTGAACGCCCTGCAGCGGCAGCTGCTGCAGCAGGCCGGCGGCAAGGCCAAGTGGGCCGACCCGGTGGTCAAGGACACCTCCGCCGACGTGGCGAAGGTCCTGGAGTTCATCGGCGGCGAGCTGAAGGCCGCCATCACGGTCAAGGGCAAGCACGAGCGCGCCGAGGCGCTGGACGCCGCGCAGGCCAAGGTCGCCGCGCAGTTCACGACCGAGGACGGCAAGGCCGACGCGGCCATGCTCGAGGCCTTCGCCAAGGCCGAGAAGAAGCTCATGCGCGAGATGATCCTCAGCGAGGGCGTCCGCGCCGACGGCCGCAACCTGACCACGGTGCGGCCCATCACCATCGAGACGGGCGTGCTGCCCCGCGCGCACGGCTCCTGCCTGTTCACGCGCGGCGAGACGCAGTCGCTCGGCACCGTGACCCTGGGCAGCAAGCAGGCCGAGCAGCGCATCGAGCCGCTGGGCGGCGAGCAGTACTGGAGCAAGTACTACCTGCACTACAACTTCCCGCCGTTCTCGGTCGGCGAGTGCGGCCGCTACAGCGGCACCGGCCGCCGCGAGATCGGCCACGGCAAGCTGGCCGAGCGCGCCATCCGCCCGATCCTGCCCGAGCTGGAGGACTTCCCCTACACCATCCGCCTGGTGTCGGACATCCTCGAGAGCAACGGCTCCTCGTCGATGGCGACGGTCTGCTCCTGCTGCCTGGCGCTGATGGATGCGGGCGCGCCCATCCGCAAGGCCGTGGCCGGCGTGGCCATGGGCCTGGTGAAGGAGGACGAGCGCATCGCGGTGCTGACGGACATCCTGGGCGTCGAGGACCACCTCGGCGACATGGACTTCAAGGTCACCGGCACGCGCGACGGCATCACCGCCTTCCAGCTGGACACCAAGATCGCCGGCATCAGCCGCGAGGTCATGAACAAGGCCCTCGGCGACGCCAAGGCGGCCCGCCTGCACATCCTGGACGTGATGGAGCAGCACCTGGCCGGCCCGCGCGCCACGATGAGCCCGTACGCCCCGAAGATCGACACCGTGCAGATCCCGGTCAGCAAGATCGGCACGCTCATCGGCCCGGGCGGCAAGGTCATCAAGCGCATCCAGGAGGAGACCGGCGCCACCATCGAGGTGGACGACGAGGGGATGGTCTTCATCTCCAGCGTGGACCAGGCCGGCGGCGCCGCCGCGATGGCCTACGTGCAGGGCCTGATGGCCGAGCCCGAGGTGGGCAAGGTCTACAAGGGCGTCGTCAAGACGATCGTCGACTTCGGCGCCTTCGTCGAGTTCCTGCCCGGCAAGGACGGCCTGCTGCACATCAGCGAGCTGGAATACCGCCGCGTGGCGAACGTCGAGGACGTGCTGCAGGTCGGCGACACCATCGAGGTCAAGCTGGTCGAGATCGACAGCCGCACCGGCAAGGTCCGCCTGAGCCGCAAGGCGCTGCTGCCCGCGCCCGACGGCTGGGTCGAGCCCGAGCGGCGCGAGCGCAGCGACAGCTACGGCGGCGGCGACCGCGACCGTGGCGGGCGCGGCGGCCGGGACCGCGACCGCGGCGGGCGTGGCGGCGGCGGGCGCCGGTAGAAAGCCGTCGATGAACCTCGATCCCTACCGCAACGAGACGCCGCCCCGCCGGGAGGAGCTTCCCGGCGGGGCGGTCCTGCTGACGGCCCCGCTGCCGTCGGCCACCGCCGTGACGCTCGGCGTCTGGCTGCGCCGCGGCAGCCAGGAGGAGGAGCCGCACCTGGGCGGCGTCTCCCACTTCCTGGAGCACATGGTCTTCAAGGGCACGCGCAGGCGCGGCGCGTTCGAGCTGGCCGCCGGCTTCGACGCCATCGGCGCCGCGGTCGACGCCTTCACCACGAAGGACCTGGTGGCCTTCACGGTGAAGGTGCTGCCGGAGTACTTCGAGACGGCCTCGAACCTGCTGGCGGAGATGCTGCTGGAGCCGGCCTTCGCGCCCGACCTGACCCTGCTGGAGCAGGACGTGGTCTGCGAGGAGATCCAGGAGGCCCTGGACACCCCGGAGGACCGCCTGCACGACGCGTTCGCCGCCCGCATCTACGGCAGCCACCCGCGCGGACGGCCCATCCTGGGCACGCCGGACCTGGTCCGCTCCTTCGGGCCGGACGTGCTGCACGCGCACCACGCGCGCCTGTTCGCGCCGGCCAACCTGGTCGTCTCGCTGGCGGGCAACCTGGCCCCGGGCTTCGACACGCGCGTGGCCGGGCTGTTCAGCGGCGGCGTGGCGCCGAGGCCGGTGCCGCCGCCGTCGGGCGTGGCCCTGGCCGCCGCGCGCGACGCCGCGGTCGCCGTGGCCGACCAGGCCGGCCTGGACCCGTACCGGCTGGACCTGACCAGCCCCATCCTGCAGACGTACTTCGAGGTGGGCAACCTGGGCGTGTCCTTCGCGCACCCCGACCGCCTGGCCATCTACCTGCTGGTGAACCTGCTGGGCGGGGGCATGAGCAGCCGCGTCTTCCAGGCCGTGCGCGAGCGCGAGGGTCTGGCCTACACCGTCTACAACTACCACGACATGGGGCGCGACACCGGCCTGGTCAGCTGCTCTGGTTCGTGCTCACCGGATAAACTGCCGCGCCTCGAGGCGGTGCTCCGCCACGAGTACCGCCGCCTGCTGACCGACGGCATCTCCGTCGAGGAGCTGGACAGCAACAAGGCGCAGCTGAAGTCGCAGCTGATCTTCTCGCTGGACGGCGTCAGCAACCAGATGTACCGCGCCGCGCGCAACGAGATCTACTACGGCCGCTTCGTGCCCGTGGCCGAGCTGGTCGACGGCATCGACCGCGTCGACCGCGACCAGCTGATGCGCTGCGCCGCCGCCTGGTTCGACCCCGACCGCATGATCTTCGCGGTGCACGGGCCGGGCGAGGACGACGACTGCGACGAAGGCGACGGGGAGACCTGATGTCTGCCGCGCGGCCCGGTGACCCGCGAGGGTTGACGTGGGCCCTGCGCGGGCTGGGGCTCGCGGTGCTGGGCGGTGCGCTTGCGGGCACCGGATCGACCTGGGGCTTCGACCACCTGGCCTACCTGCCGGGCTGGGCCCTGGCGCCGGTGGCGTTGCTGGTCGCCTTCCTCTTCCTGCCGGATCGCATCGCGGGCCATGGCGGCGATCGCTGGGAGGCCCGGCTTCGGCACTTCGTGTTCGGAAGCAGGGCGGGGGTCGTCGCGATCGCGCTGGCGTTCGCCGGCCTGTGCCTGGCGCTTCGCACGCGCACCCATTTCCTCGGCGACGGCTACCTGCTCCTGGACGTTCTCGGACGGGACGACGGTGCGCGCCCGCTCGGCTCTCTGGCCTGGCTGCTGCTGCGGGCCCTTGCCGACGGGAACGCGGCGACGCCCGCCCAGGCTCTCGTGTTCTTCCGCGTGACGTCGATCGCGGCGGGCCTGGTCGGGTTCATCCTGCTGCGGCTGCTGCTGCCCAGGACCGGCTGGAGCCCGGCGCGGCAGTTGCTGTTCCTCGGCCTCCACCTGGCGGGCGCCGCGACGCTGCTCTACTGCGGCTACGTCGAGAACTACTCGTTCCTGTACGCCTTCCTGACCGCCTTCACGCTGGCCGGCGTGGCGGCGGCGGCCGGTCGCCTGAACCCGGCGTGGCCCGCCGTGCTGCTGGCCGCAGCCGTCGCGGCGCATCTGGGGGCCCTGCTCGCCCTGCCGGCCCTGATCGTGCTGGCCGTGGCCGGCGCCCCGCGCGCCCAGTTGCTGCGCCGCCTGGCCGTCGCCCTGGGGCCGGTGCTGATCGTGCTGGTGATCCTCTGGGCTGCCCTTCCGGCGGGCGCGGGCGCGTCGGTCCCGGCGTCGCTGCGCGCGGACGCCAACCTGGCCCAACCGCTGCGGCCGCTGGCGGGTTCCGGCGGCGTGCTGTCGGCGCGCACCTGGGTCGACATCGCGAATCTGGTGGTGCTCGTGGTCCCGGTGCCTGCGGCCCTGCTCCTGTTCGCGCAACGGCGCGGCCAGGAGAGGACGGTCTCCGAGCGCGGCGGATCGTGGTTCCTTAGCGCCTACGCGCTGACCGTGCTGGCGGCCGTCGTCATTGTGGACCCTAAACTGGGAGCGGCGCGGGACTGGGATCTGCTGGCGCCCCATGCGGCGGTGGTCCTGGCGCTGGCTATGGAGTTCGCTCCGACGTCGGTCGCCGGACAGCGGCGCCTGCTGGCAACATCGCTCGCGGTCTCGTTGCCGTGGTTGCTGCTCGGCACGCAGTCGTCGGCTTCGGCCAGGAGGCTGGCGACGGTCGCCGTTTCCTTCCCGCCGTATGCCGAAGGCTACGCGTTCGAGGGATTGGGCCTCTACCACCGGCAGGCGGGGCGCACGGCCGAAGTCGTCGGGATGTACCGCGCGGCCGTCGCGGCCCAGCCCGGCAACGCGCGCTTCCATGCCCTGCTGGGCGCTGCGTACGTCTCGCTGCACAACGCGCTGGACGAGGGGGGGAGTGCCGGCGGGCGCGAACTCGAACTGGCGGAGGCGAGCTACCGCGAGGCGCATCGGCTCCATCCCCGCTATCCGGCCGTCGCGGACAACCTGGCCCGGCTCTGCGGGCGGCGTGACGATTTCGCGGGCGCCGAAGCGCTCCTGCTCGAGCTTGGCGAATGGCAGGCGCTGACGGCCGACCAGCTGACGCTGTTGTTCTACAGCCAGTACCGCCAGGGTGCGCGGGAGCGGGCGCGCTCGACGCTGGAGCGCCTGACCGCGGACCATCCGCAGGCCCCGGTCCCGGAGTCATGGCACGTCTGGCTCGCCGACGATGTCGGCATCAGCGGCCCCGCGGCGCCGGGCTCCAACCCGGGCCACTAGCGCGCGTCAACTCCAGTCGAACCCCGCGCCCTCCAGCAGCCCGCAGATGCGCTCGATCGCGGCCGGCGGCGCCACCAGCGACATCCGCGCGTAGCCCTTGCCGTGCACGCCGAAGCCGCTGCCCGGCGAGACCAGCACGCCCGTCTTCGCGAACACGTCCTGCACGAAGCGGAAGTCGTCTCCCTGCCAGGCCTTCGGGACGCGCGCCCAGATGTAGAGCGTGGCCGTCGGCGAGGGCACCTGCCAGCCCAGCTTCCGCAGCGCGCCGACCATCTGGTTGCGGCGGCTCAGGTACATCGCCCGGTTGTCCTTCACCGACTGCCCGCCCTGGCGCAGCGCGGCGACGGCCGCCATCTGGATGCCGGCGAAGAGCGAGAAATCGACATGGCTCTTGACCTTGCCCAGGTGGCCGACGGGCTCTGCGGCGCCCACGACGAAGCCCACGCGCCAGCCGGCCAGGTTGTGGCTCTTGCTGAGGCTCTGGAACTCGACCGCCACGTCGAAGGCGCCGGGCACCTGCAGCACGCTGGGCGGCTGGTTGTCCGGGTCGAAGCCCAGTTCCGTGTAGGCGGCGTCGGACACCAGCATGACCTGGTGGCGGCGGCACCACTCGACGGCCTTCGCGAAGAAGGCCAGGTCGACCACGCCGCCGGTCGGGTTGTTCGGGTAGTTGAGGATCAACATGCGCGCGCGCGCCGCCACCTCGGCCGGGATTTCCTCCAGGCGCGGCACCCAGCCGTCCTCTTCGCGCAGCTTCAGCTCGAAGATCTCCGCCTCGCACAGGTGCGCCGCGCCGAAGTACGCCGGGTAGCAGGGGCTGGGGATGATGATGCCGTCGCCCGGGTTCAGGTAGGCGCGCATCAGGTTGGCCAGGCCCTCCTTGGAGCCGATCAGCGGCAGCACCTGCGTGTGCGCGTCCAGGCGCACGCCGAAGCGGTCGAAGTACCATTCGGCGATGGCCTCGCGGAAGCGGGGCAGGCCGTTGAAGGTGCCGTAGCGGTGGCAGTTCCAGCTGTCGTCGTCCAGCGCCTTGTTCATCGCCGTGATCACGGCCGGCGCCGGGCGCAGGTCGGGGTTGCCGACGCTCAGGTCGAACACCTCGCGGCCGGCGGCCAGCGCCTCGTCCCGCATGCGGAACAGCGTGGCGAACACGTACGGCGGCAGCTTGGCGACGCGGTCGGCGCAGGGCACCACGAAGGGGACGGCGGCGGGGGACGACGGATTCATGAGGGCCTCCTGCGTCTGGCGTCGGTGCGGGCGCCCGGCGGGCGCCGGCGTCGCGCCGTCCACATAAGCGGTTTTTCGCCGCGGAATCAAGGCGTCGCGGGGCCGGAAACGGCGCGGGCGGCGCCGCGCGGCCACCGGCCGCCTGGCGTCGCCCGCCCGCCGCGCGCGGTCGCCCCGCGCGCCTACGAACTGAGGCTGAAGCTGTCGTTCGCCGCGTCCAGCGCGTAGCGCCAGCCCAGTCCCTCCACCGTGCCCAGCACCGACGGACCCAGCTGCCCGGCCCGCACCAGGGCCTCCAGGTCCTGCGGCCACTGGCCCTGCTGGTAGCGGTAGAGCTGGGCCGCGGTGACCACCTCGTGCCGCAGCTGCGCCAGGCGCAGGTTGCGGCCCGGGTCCTCGGCGGCCACCGGGTAGAGGGTGAACCGCGCGGCGGTCAGCGCGCCGAACAGCGCCAGCCCCGCCACCGTCAGCGGCACCGAGCGCAGCCCCGGCGCGCGGGGCAGCGCCAGCCCGCGGGCGCCGCCGCCGGACTCGTCCTCCTCCTCGACGGGCAGGTGCTTGACCAGCGCGTCCTCCTGGCACCAGGTCTTCAGCAGGTCGCGCACGACGAAGCTCTCGGCCTTGCCCTGGCGGATGATGCGACCGAGGGTCGCGCCCGACAGGGCCAGCTCGAGGACGCGCCGCGCCGTCGGCGAGAGCGATTCGGGCGCCACCACCTTGCGGCCGGCCGTGAACGTGATCGACTGCGAGGGCAGCTCCTCCTTCAGCAGCGGCTCCTCGTCCAGGCGGCGCGCCGCCTCCATCAGGAGTCCCTGCACGTCGATCTCGTAGCGGCTCTTGACCCCGGGCGGCGTGTCCTTGCAGGGGCTGAAGTAGTAGCGGCCGCGCCGCAGCTTCATGCCCGCGTGCGTCATCTCCTGCGCCAGGCCGCGCAGGGCGCGCTGCAGCTCCGGCTCGTCCATGAGCCCCTCGGAGATCAGGATCTCCGTCAGGTCCAGCGAGCTGTTCTGGCCCACGTACTCGATGTGCTTCCACTGCGCCTCGGTGAACCAGCCGTAGGCGCGCAGGTAGCTCTCGAGCGGGTCGCGCTCGCGGCTGCGCCGGTCGCGGGTCGAGATCAGCACGCCCTTGTCGAAGATGAAGACAAGGTTGCGGTTGGTCTCGATGTTCAGGAACCCGGTCTTCTGCTGGCTGGCCAGCAGCTGGAGGATCTCCGCCAGGTTGAAATCGCTCAGTTGGCCTTCCAGGGCCATGATCGACCTCCGTTAGCGCGCGCCGGCGCCCGCGCGCCGCGTCGGTTGAGTCCGGGGAGAGCCCGTGGTGATCGTCGTGAACCTGTCGTGCAGCCGCCGCTTGAGTCCCGGCGCGTCCAGCAGTGCCAGCAGCCAGGCCAGGCCCAGCAGCGCCAGGCCGGTCGCCACCGGCAGCCCCGTCAGCCCCGGCCACAGGGCGGCCGGCAGCGGGAACCACAGCGGATGAATGGTCTCCGAGGGCAGCAGCAGGCCGGGCGTGTGCAGCTCGGCGCCCGGGTCGAAGGCCCAGCCGCCGACCACCAGGAAGAGCCCGCCGGCGACCAGGCTCAGGCGGAACCAGCCGCCCCAGAAGCGGCCGGTGGCCAGGTGGCCGGCGCCCGGCACCAGGCGGTTGATGCGCACGATGCGGGCCGTATGGGCCAGCCCCTCGGCGCGGCCGCGGTTCTTCAGCAGCGTGCCCAGCACCAGTTCGCTCTTGGAGCGGACGGCCGTCTCGTGGCAGCCGGCGCAGAGCCAGGCGCCTTCGTGCACGCCGCAGCAGCCGCGGCACAGCGGCGCGCCGCAGTTGTCGCAGTCGTGGGGATCCTGCCGGCGGCTGCGCCACCAGACCAGGATCAGGCCCAGCAGCAGCGGGCCGCCCACCAGCAGGTACAGCGGCAGCGGCGGCGAGCCCAGCAGGTTGCGCCAGGCGGACAGGGTCACCAGCGGCGGGTAGGCCGCGCGCTCCCAGCGGCAGGCGGCTTCCATCTCCGCTCGCGTCAGGCCCGGATAGACGACGGCCGAGTAGCCGCCGCGCGGATTCGGCTCGTGGTTGGCGCGCGGGGGGTCGAAGCCCAGGCGGCGCGCCTGGTCCAGCGAGGCCGTCGCCTCCGGAACGAAGAGCTTCTTGAACTGCACCTGCGCCAGGTTGTAGGGGATCTCGCCGCGCTTGGGGAAGGCGACGGCCGCCTGGCGGTAGGCCGCCATCGCCTCGTCCAGCTGGCCGCGGTAGTAGAGGTTGTTGGCCAGGCCGACGACGGCCGCGACCGCGCCGGGGTCCTGCGCCAGGGCGCGACGGAAGTGCTCGTCGCCGGCGGCGAAGCCGCCGCGGCGGGATTCCTGGATGCCCAGGGCGATCGACAACCGCGCCTGCCGGGCGGGCTCCTCGGCCTGAACCAGGCGAGCCGACAGGGATTCGATGAGCGAGGCCGCCGGCGGCATCGTGCAGCCCTGCTCGAGCAGCGCGACCTCGCTGCCGGGGTCGACCGTCGGCACCGCCGACCGCAGCAGCGGCCAGCCGGGGAAGGTCAGCGCCGCCATCAACAGCCACGTCACCAAGAGCAGGTTGTGGCGCCGCCCGCGCGTCAGCACGAGCACCGGCACCGAGGCCAGCGCCAGCAGGCCCAGCCAGCCGGGGCGCAGCAGCAGGAACGCGACCAGCAGCAGCGCCGGCAGCGCCGCCCGCTGCCGGTGCTGGCGGTCCTTCAGCAGCAGCGCCGACAGGTCGTGCGTGAGCAGGCGCCAGCGGCCCAGCCACAGCGCCGCCACCAACACGGTCCAGAAGAGCGCCACGGCCAGCACCAGCGCCTGGTGCACGGCCACCACGAAGGGGCCGCGCGCCATCGGCGAGTCGACCAGGGTGCGGACCGAGGCCGGCAGCACCTTCGCCAGTGTCGCGGTGTCGGCAGCGCGCACGGACTGCGCGAGGGACCACCACTGGTAGCGGGGGTGCTGGGGCGCCGCTTCCAGCGCCGCGGCCATCCCGGCCGACACGCCGGCGCCGTTGCCGGCCAGGGCCGCCTGCCGCGCCAGCCGGTAGTTCCAGGCCGCGCCCAGAGGGTCGTCCAGCCGCGGCGGCGCCTGGGTGATGCGGGACGCCTGCGTCTGGCTGCCGGTCATCTCCGGCAGCACGCGGCGGCTGATCGGCACTTCCGGCTGCGCGTAGCGCGGATCGGGCGCCGTTTCGGCCGGCGCCGTGATCAGCGTGTCCAGGGGCGCGCCCGCCGCCAGGGCCGTGCCGGGCCCGCCGGGAGCCAGGGCCAGGGCCGGGACCAGCAGCGCCAGTCCCAACGCCAGCCGTGCGTTGCGGTTGCGGAACCTCATGCGCGTTGCCACCTGCCTTCGGGGGCGCTTTGGCCGTTGATTGTTCCGGTCCGGCGGCCCAATATGGGCCGTCGCCGGAGCGCCGGGCCGGCCGCGCCGCGCCCGGGGCTGCGCCGTCTGTATCGGACGCCGGCCGGGTTCATTAACCACAATTCGGCCCCGGACCAGGGAGGCGCATGGAGGCGGCGGCGGGCAGGATCACGGGCTGGCGGCGACTGGCGCTCATCCTGGCCGGACTGTGCGGCCTGGCGGGCCTGGTCATCGAGTACGGCACCTATCCGGCGCCGTGGGCGCTGCGTCTGGCCCACGGGCTCAGCGCGGCGGCCGTGCTCCTGTTCCTGGCCGAGCAGGGACTGAGTTGGCGCGAGTCCGGCTCGTTCCGCGCGCACCTGCGGCGCCGCTGGCCCACGTTCCTGCTCTCCTGCCTGCTGCTGGCGCAGGGGCTGGCCCTGCTGGCAGGCAGCCGGACGGCCTGGCTGCGTCAGACCCTCGCCGCGCTGCACCTGGACTCGATCACCCAGGCCTACCTGATCATCATGCAGGTCTACCTGGTGCTGCTGATCCTGGTGGAGCTGCCGCACCTGCACGCGCGCTTCGCGGCGATCCGCGTGCGCCCGGCCGCGGTGTTCGCCGGCGCCTTCGTGGCGGTGATCCTGCTCGGCGGGGTCCTGCTGTGCCTGCCGCGGGCGACGCCGCCCGGGCAGCCGATCGGGTTCCTGGACGCCGTCTTCACGGCGACCAGCGCCGTCTGCGTGACGGGCCTGGCGGTCCGCGACACCGGCGCCGGGTTCACGCTGTTCGGGCAGACCGTGATCTTGGCGCTGATCCAGCTGGGCGGGCTCGGGATCATGTCGCTGACCGCGGCGCTCAGCCTGCTGCTCGGCCGCGGCATCGGCGTGCGGGAGAACAGCCTGCTGCGCGAGGTCTTCCAGTCGCCGATGCTGCAGGAGGTCGGGCGCATGATCAGGGTCATCATCCTGGTCACGCTCGGCTGCGAGGCCGTCGGCGCCGCCGCGCTGGCCGTCGGCTTCGCCCAGGGGCCGCCGCCGCCGGGTCCCTTGTGGTTCACGGCGGTGTTCCATTCGGTGAGCGCGTTCTGCAACGCCGGCTTCAGCACCTATCGCGAGAGCCTGGTGCCGTTCGCGGGCAACGCCTGGGTGATGACGACGATGAACCTGTTGATCATCGTCGGCGGGCTGGGCTTCGGCGTCGTCTTCCAGGCCGGGGCCTGGTGGCGCGGCCGCATCCAGCGCCGGTACGGGCGCGCCTACCGCCTGGGGCTGCACGGCCGCGTGGTGCTGGCGGTGACGGCCATCCTGCTGGCCGCCGGCGGGGCGTCGCTGGCCCTGATCGAATGGCAGGGCGCGCTGGCGGGACTGGACGAGGGGCTGCGGCTCTCGCAGGCCTTCTTCCAGTCGACGACCTGTCGCACCGCCGGCTTCAACAGCCTGGACCTGACGCTGCTGTCGCCGGCCTCGGTGCTGGTGATGATCCTCCTGATGTTCATCGGCGGGGCGCCGGGCTCGACCGCCGGCGGCGTCAAGGTCACCACCGTGGCCATCGCCTGGGCCAACCTGCGGTCGATCGCGCAGGGACGCTCGCGCGTCCGGCTGAGCGGGCGCGAGATCGACCCGCTGGACGTGCCGCGCGCGCGGCTCGGGCTGTCGACCGCGCTGGTCGTCGCCGCGCGGGCGACGCTCGTCCTGCTGGTGACCGAGGGCCGCGACCTGATGGTGACCGCCTACGAGGTGTTCTCGGCCCTGGGAACGGTGGGCCTGTCGCTCGGCCTGACGCCGCTTCTGAGCGAGGGGGGGCGTCTGGTGGTCATCCTGCTCATGTTCATCGGACGGCTCGGCCCGCTCACGCTGGCGGCCAGCCTGACCGGTTCGGGGCGCGAGCCGCACGTGCGCCTGCCGCGCGGCCGCATCATGATCGGCTGAGACGCGCCGGGCCGGCGCCGCCGGCCGTGCCGCGGACGGAAAGGATGAACGGATGATGAAGGCAGCGGTGGTCGGGCTGGGCAAGTTCGGCAGCGCCGTGGCCGTCGCCCTGGCGCGCGGCGGCGCCGAGGTGCTGGCGGTCGACACGAACGAAAGGCTGGTCGACGAGGTGGCGGACGAGGTGTCCGTCGCCGTGGCGTTCGACGCCACGGAGGTTGCCAACCTGAAGGCCTACGGCGTGGGCTCGCTGGACGTGGTGGTCGTGGCGATGGCCACGAACTTCGAAGCGTCGGTGATGGTCACCATGCACTGCAAGACGCTGGGCACCAAGCAGGTCTACGCCAAAGCCCTCAATGCGATGCAGGAGGCCGTGCTGCGCCGGGTGGGCGCCGACGCGGTGGTCAAGCCGGAGCAGGACATGGGCACGCGCCTGGCCGATCACCTGCTGCACGAGCGCGGCATGGAGTTCGTGCAGCTGCCGGAAGGCTTCGCGCTGCGAAGGGTGAACGTGCCCGCCGCCTGGGACGGCAAATCGCTGGCGGAGTTGAACCTGCTCGGCGAACACCGCCTGAATCTGGTGCAGATCCTGCGGCGCAACCCCGCGGGCTCGGGGCACGACGCCGAGACGCGCATCGCGCTGCCGAGCGGCCGCGAGGTGCTGCACGCCGGCGACCGCATCGACGTGATCGGGCCCGACAAGGTCGTCCACAAGCTGGACTGACTCTTGACTTGCGGCTATCTTCGCAAGATGAGCCGTCGCACGTCGCGACCGCGGAAGGAGAACCCGACATGACCAGATACCTGCGGGCCGTTGCGGCCCTCGCCGGGCTGGCGGCACTCGCCTTTGCCGCCGGCTGCTCGTCGTGCAAGGACTTCAAGACCCAGATCGGCCAGCTGGACGCCCAGATCGCCGAGATGCAGGGCGAGCTGGCTGCGCGCGACGCCAAGCTGCGCGAGAGCGAATCGATGGCCGCCGAGCTCGAGCGCAGCCTCAGCCAGTGCCGGGCCGACAACCAGGTGCTGGTCGAGCAGCGCGACGAGGTCGTCATGATCACCGTCGACGACCAGCTGGCCTACAAGTCGGGCCAGGTCGTCATCCTCGACTCGATGGTCCCGGTGCTGAAGGCGATCGCCGGCACGCTCGGCAACCACCCGGACTGGGACGTGTTCGTCGAGGGCTACACCGACAGCCGCAAGATCGGCGCCGAGTTCGTCGAGAAGTATCCCAGCAACTGGGAGCTGGGCGCGTTCCGGTCCTGCGCGGTCGTCCGCTACCTGACCAACGAGCTGGGCCTGCCCGCCGAGCGCTTCGCCGCCGTGTCCTACGGGCCGTTCCGCCCGGTGGCGGACAACGGCACCGAGGAGGGCCGGGCCCAGAACCGTCAGGTCCGCTTCGTGATGCACAAGCGCAGCCGCTGACGGCGCGGCGCCGACGTCGACAGCCGCCCCCGGGCCGGCGCCGGGGGCGGTGGCCTTCCGGCCCGGTCCGCGGCGCCCGCCGCGCCCGGCTTTCCGGGAGTGGCCGTGGACCGGCGCGCTGCTTATCATCCCCGGTCGGCCGGGGAACCGCCGCGCCAGCGCGCGGTACCATCATGTTTCGGCCCCAACCCGTGAACCGGCGGCCGCCGCGGCGGCCGCGATCTCCGGAGGCACCATGCGTCCAGTCCGTACCGCGTCCCGCGCCCTGCTCGCGTTGGCCCTGCTGGCCGTCTGCCTGGCCCCCGCCGCGGGAGCGGCGCCGGCGGCCGGCAACCCGCAGTTCGTGCGCCTGCAGACCGAGGCGGGCGACATCCTGATGGTCTTCTATCCGCACCTGGCGCCGAACCACGTCGCGAACTTCCAGCACCTGGCGCGCACCGGCTTCTTCGACGGCACGCGTTTCCATCGCATCGTGCCGGGCTTCGTGATCCAGGGCGGCGACCCCAACAGCAAGGACGACGACCCGCGCAACGACGGCCTGGGCGGACCCACCGTGCGCGACGTCCTGACCGACGCCGAGTACAAGGCCGTGACGGCGGCCTCGAAGGTGCTCGAGGACAAGGGCTACGCCGGCCTGACGGGTGACGCGCGCCTGAAGGCCGAGTTCTCGCGGACCGCCAAGCACGTGCGCGGCACGCTCAGCATGGCCCGCAGCCAGAACGTCGATTCGGCCGGCAGCCAGTTCTTCATCTGCGTCGCCGACGCCGCCGCGCTCGACACCCAGTACACCATCTTCGGCCATGTCGTCAGCGGCATGGAGGTGGCCGACAAGATCGTCTCGGCCGAGAAGAACCCGGCCGCCGGGCGCGACGCACCCGCGGTGCCGGTGCAGATCATCAAGGCCACGGCCTTCGAGGGACTGGCGGGCCTGACCGCCGCCGAGCGGGCCGCCTGGGACAAGCTGCCGGCCGGCCTCAAGGACGTCCGCTGAGCCCGCGCCCCGCGCGCGGCGGCAACCGGGGAAGGTGGGAAGCGTGACGCCGTCCGGCAGCGCGAAGCCAGGGCCGACGTCCGCCGGCGGGCCCCGGCCGGCGGCCCCGCGGGGAGTGATCTCCCTGCGGGGCGTCCGCGTGCACAACCTGCGCAACCTCGACCTGGAGATCCCGCGCCGGCAGCTCGTGGTCGTCACCGGGCCCAGCGGTTCGGGCAAGTCGTCGCTGGCCTTCGACACCCTCTACGCCGAGGGCCAGCGCCGGTACATCGAGAGCCTGTCCAGCTACGCGCACCAGTTCCTCGACCAGTTGGCCAAGCCCGACGTCGACCGCATCGACGGCCTGTCGCCGGCGCTGGCCATCGACCAGAAGGGGCTCGGGCGCAGCCCGCGCTCGACCGTGGGCACGGTCACCGAGATCTACAACTTCCTGCGACTGCTCTACGCGCGCTGCGGCACGGTGCACTGTCCCGACTGCGGCGTGCCGGCGGGCGGCCGCCCGCTGGCGGAGATCCACGACGAGGTGGCGTCGCTGCCCGAGGGCACGCGGCTGTACCTGCTGGCGCCGGTCGTGCGCGGCCGCAAGGGCGAGCACAAGCAGTTGCTGGCCGGCCTGCTGCACCAGGGCTACGTGCGCGCCCTGGTCGACGGCGAACTGCGCGAGCTGGAGGACCTGCAGCTGGCCAAGGGCAAGGCCCACGACATCGCGGTGGTGGTCGACGGGCTGGTCCAGCGGCCGGGCGTGGCCGACCGCCTGCGCGCGGCGCTGGACCGCGCGGCGGAACTGGGCGAGGGCACCGTCATCGTGCGCGCCGGCGACCGCGAGACGTGGTACAGCCGGCAGTCCTCGTGCCCGGGCTGCGGCCGGGGCTTCGCGGCGCCCGAGCCGCGGCTGTTCTCGTTCAACTCCCCGGCCGGCTCGTGCCCGGGCTGCAACGGCCTGGGCACGCTGCGCACGATCCGGCCCGACGCGGTGGTGCCGGACGAGTCGGTGTCCCTGCGCGACGGCGCGGTGGCCTTCCTCAAGGGCAAGCCGACGAACTGGCTCTACGTGCAGTGCGAGGCGCTGGTGACCGCGCTGGCGGCGGACCTGGACGCGCCGTGGGCGAAGCTGCCCGCGCGCGTGCGGCAGGCGCTGCTGTACGGCCTGAGCCCGGCGCTGGAGAAGGAGCTGCGGCCGCACCGCAACTACAACGCCTTCCTGCGCGACTGGCAGGGGCTGGTGCCGGAGCTGGTGCGCCGCCACCGCGAGACCAAGAGCGAGAAGATCCGCCAATCGCTCGAGAAGATGATGACCGAGCAGGAGTGCCCCGACTGCGGTGGCCACCGCCTGCGGACCGAGGCGCTCAACGTGCAGGTCGGCGGGCTGCACATCGGACAGGCGGCGGCGCTCACGCTGGAGGAGTTCGCCGCCTGGGTCGAGGGCGTGGAGTTCGCAGGCGAGCGCGAGCGGCTGGTGGCGGGGCCGGTGCTGGAGCAGATCCGCCATCGCCTGCGGTTCCTGCTGCAGGTCGGCGTCAGCTACCTCTCGCTGTCCCGCGGCACGTCGTCGCTGTCCGGCGGCGAGGGACAGCGCGTGCGCCTGGCCACGCAGGTCGGCTCGCAGCTGCGCGGCGTGCTCTACATCCTGGACGAGCCCAGCGTGGGGCTGCACCACCGGGACATCGGCCGGCTGATCGGCACGCTCCGCGCCCTGCGCGACCGCGGCAACTCGGTGGTGGTCGTCGAGCACGACCGCGACGTGATGCTGGCGGCCGACCACCTGCTGGACCTGGGACCGGGCGCCGGCGAGCACGGCGGCCGCCTGATGGCCCAGGGCACCGTCGCGGAGGTGTGCGCCACGCCGGGCTCGCCGACCGGCGACTACCTGGCCGGGCGGGTGGGCAAGGGGCCGGCGACGCCGCTGACCGGACGCTCGGCCGACGACCCGCTCCTGGTGCTGCGCGAACTGCGCGGGCGCAACCTGAAGGGCATCGATCTCGTGATCCCGCTCGGCCGCCTGACCGTGGTCACCGGCGTCTCGGGCTCCGGCAAGAGCACGGCCGTTCACGAGACGCTGTACCGCGCGCTGGCCGCGGCCTGCCACGGGGCCCGCCGGGCGCCGGCGCCCTTCGCCGGCCTGGAGGGCGCCGACCGGGTGCACGGCGTGGTGCTGGTCGACCAGTCGCCGATCGGCCGCTCGCCGCGCTCGACGCCGGCCACCTACACCGGTCTCTACAACCACCTGCGGACGGTCTTCGCCCAGACGACGCTGGCCCGCATGCGCGGCTACGGCGCCGGGCGGTTCAGCTTCAACACCGACGGCGGCCGCTGCCGGGTCTGCGAGGGCGCCGGCGTCCGCCGCCTGACCATGGACTTCCTGCCGGACGTGGAGATCCCCTGCGAGGAGTGCGGGGGGCGGCGCTTCGACCGCGAGACGCTCGAGGTGCACTTCAAGGGCCACAGCATCGCCGACTTCCTCGACATGCCGGTCTCCCGCGCGCGCGAGGAGCTGGCCAACATCCCGGCCTGCCGCAAGGTGCTGGAGGTGATGCACGGCGTGGGTCTGGACTACCTCCGCCTGGGGCAGTCCGGCGGCACGCTCTCGGGCGGCGAAGCCCAGCGCCTGAAGCTGGTGCGCGAGCTGTCGCGGGGCGGCCAGAGGCATACGGTCTACATTCTCGACGAGCCGACCACGGGCCTGCACTTCTGCGACGTGGACCGCCTGCTGGCCGTGCTGGCCCGTCTGCTGGAGCACGGCAACTCGGTGATCGTGATCGAGCACAACGGCGAGGTGATTCGCCGCGCCGACCACGTGATCGACCTGGGTCCGGAGGGGGGCGCCGCCGGCGGCCATCTGGTGGCCCAGGGCACCGTCGCGGAGGTCGCCGCCTGCCCGGCGTCGTACACCGGGGCCATGCTGCGGGCGCTTCTGGACGGGAACGGGACCACCGGTTAGATTGGTCCGGCCGGCCGCGCCGCTCCGGCGCCGACCCGTATCCGCGCTCCAGCCCTGGAGAGAACATCGTGGACGATCTGGCGGGCCTCAAGACCACCCCGTTGACAGCCTGGCACCGCGCCCGCGGCGCGAAGATGGTGCCGTTCGCCGGCTTCGAGATGCCGGTGCAGTACGAGGGCGTGCTGGCCGAGCACGCGGCCGTGCGCGAGCGCGTCGGCCTGTTCGACATCACCCACATGGGCGAGATCTACGTCGACGGCCCCTTGGCCGAGACCTGGCTGGACGGCCTGGTCACCAACCGCGTGGCCGGCGTGTCCGTCGGCAAGGTGACCTACACGGCCATGTGCAAGGCCGACGGCGGCGTGCTCGACGACATGCTCATCTACCGGCTCGGCGCCGAGCGCTGGCTGGTCGTCTGCAACGCCTCGAACCACGACAAGATCGCGGCCTGGCTGCGCAAGCACGTCCCGGCCGCCGGCGTGAAGCTGGACGACCGCAGCGACGCGACCGCGCTCATCGCCGTGCAGGGCCCCGACTCGCGCGAACTGGTGGGACGGCTGGCCCGGCTGGCCAACCTGCGCGACGACATCGCGGCGCTGGACTTCTACACGGCCTTCGCCTGCCCGGGCGCCGGCGGCGAGTGGATCGTCTCGCGCACCGGCTACACCGGCGAGCACGGCTACGAGCTGTACCTGCCGAACGCCGACGCGCTCGCGGTGTGGGAAGAGCTGCTGGCCCGCGGCGCCGATCTGGGCGTGGCGCCGATCGGCCTGGCCGCCCGCGACACCCTCCGCTTCGAGGTCTGCTACTGTCTGTACGGCCACGAGCTGGAGGAGGACATCACCCCGCTCGAGGCCGGCATCGGCTGGGCCGTGAAGCTGAAGAAGGACGCGTTCGTCGGGCTGGAGGCGCTGCGCGCCCAGCAGGCGGCGGGCGTGCCGCGCAAGCTGGTCTGCCTGGAGGTGACCGGCCGCGGCATCGCGCGGCAGGGCGCCCGCATCCTCAGCGGCGGCCGCGACGCGGGCTTCGTCACCAGCGGCACGTTCAGCCCGACGCTGAAGAAGCCCCTGGCGCTGGCGCTGGTCGAGTCGGCCATGCCCGCCGGCGACGTCGTGATCGACATCCGCGGCAAGGGCGTCGAGGCGCGCACCACCGCGTTCCCGTTCCTGGCCGCGCGCACGAAGGGCGACCCCCGCGCGCCGCGGCCGGCGGCATAGGCGGCGCCGCGCCGCCGCAGGACGACAGGACCCATCGGAACCCAGGCCAGGAGGCAGCCGAGCATGGTACCCGCAGACCGCAAGTACACGCAGGAGCACGAGTGGATCATGGTCGACGGGGGCAACGGCACCGTCGGCGTGACCGAGTTCGCGGCGCACGAGCTGGGCGACATCGTGTTCGTCGAGCTGCCCGCCGTGGGCTCCACCTTCAAGCAGGGCGACAGCGTCGGCACCATCGAGTCGGTCAAGGCCGTGGCCGACCTCTACCTGCCGGTCTCGGGCGAGATCGTGGCCGTCAACGACGCCGTCGCCGACAAGCCGGAGCTCCTCAACAGCGACCCGTTCGGCCAGGGCTGGCTGGTGAAGGTGAAGCTGAGCGTGCCCGCGGAGCTGGACGCGCTGCTGGATGCCGCCGCCTACGGCGAACTGCTGGGAGGCTGACCCGCGCATGGCCTACGTCCCGCACGCGGATGCCGACATCCGCCACATGCTGGCCGCGATGGGGCTGGACAGCGTCGAGCAGCTGTTCGCCCACCTGCCGGCGAACGTCCGCCTGGGCCGCGACCTGGACCTGCCGCTCGGCCTGAGCGAGGAGGAGGTGCGCGACTGGTTCCGCTGCGCGGCGCGCGCCAACCACGGGCAGGGCGAGCTGGTCAGCTTCCTGGGCGGCGGCGTCTACGATACCGTCATCCCCTCGGTGTGCGACGCGCTGGTCTCGCGCAGCGAGTTCCTGACCGCCTACACGCCGTACCAGCCCGAGGTCTCGCAGGGCACGCTGCAGGCCATCTACGAGTGGCAGAGCTTCGTCTGCCGGCTGACCGGGATGGATGTGGCCAACGCGAGCATGTACGACGGCTCCACCGCGCTGGCCGAGGCCTGCCAGGTGGCCGTGGCGGCGAAGCGCCGGCCGCTGGTGGTGCTGCCGGCCACGCTGAACCCGCGCTGGGCGCGCGTCGTGCGGACCTCGATGCGCGGGGCGGGCATCGCCGTGAGCGAGGCTCCGGCGGGTCCCGGCGGCACGACGGACGTGGCGCAGCTGGAACGGCTCCTGGCCCAGGCGCCGGCCGCCTGCTTCGTGGTGCCGAACCCGAACTACCTGGGCCTGGTCGAGCCGGTCGACACCCTGGCCGCCGCGGCGAAAGCGGCCGGCGCCGTCGTGATCGCGGCGGTCAACCCGGTCAGCCTCTCGCTGCTGAAGACCCCGGGCGAGTACGGCGCCGAGCTGTGCGTGGGCGAGGCGCAGCCGTTCGGCATCCCGCCCACCTGGGGCGGGCCGCTGCTGGGCTTCCTGGCCTGCAGCGACGAGCACAAGCGGCGCATCCCCGGCCGCATCGTGGGGCGCACCACCGACAGCCGGGGCCAGGGCGGCTACGTGCTGACGCTGCAGACGCGCGAGCAGCACATCCGCCGCGAGAAGGCCACCAGCAACATCTGCAGCAACCAGGGTCTCATGATGCTGCGGGCCACCATCTACCTGGCGATGCTGGGCGCCGGCGGCCTGGCCGAGCTGGGCCAGGCCAACCGCGCGCGCATCGAGGCCCTGCGCACCCGGGCCCGCAAGGTCCCCGGCGTGACCATCCCGTTCGACGGTCCGGTCTTCAACGAGACCGTGCTGCGCCTGCCGCGCCCGGCCCGCGAGTTCCGCGCCTTCGCGCGCTCGCGGGGCGTGCTGGCCGGCATCCCCGTGGCCGGCGTGGCCGGCTGCGGGCCGAACGACATCCTGGTGGCCGTGACCGAGAAGCGGTCGCTGGCGCAGATCGACCTGTTCGCGGCCCTGCTGGCCGAATTCGCGGCCGGCGGCGGGAAGGGCGCAAAATGAGCGACGACGTGAAGACCCCGGGGCGCTGGCTGGGCGAGCTGCCCGGCTCGCTGTTCGACAAGGGCGGCCCCGGCCGCCGCGGCCTGACGTTCCCCCGCTGGGACGGCGAGCCCGCGCCGGAGCTGCCGGCCGCCGTGCGCCGCGCGAAGCCGGCCGACTTCCCGGCCCTCAGCGAGCCCGAGGTGATGCGCCACTTCACGGCGCTGTCGAACCTCAACCACCACATCGAGCGCGGCATGTACCCGTTGGGCAGCTGCACGATGAAGTACAACCCGCGCCTGAACGAGCAGGTGGCGGCCCTGCCCGGCCTGGCGGACCTGCACCCGGAGCAGGACGTCGCCGACGTGCAGGGGCTGCTGGGCGCGCTGCTGCACCTGGAGAAGGCGCTGTGCGAGATCACCGGCTTCGCCGCCTGCAGCCTGATGCCGGCGGCCGGCGCCCACGGCGAGTACCTGGGCATGCTGGTGATCCGCGCCTGGCACCGGTCGCGCGGCGACACCGGGCGCACCGAGATCCTGATCCCGGACTCGGCGCACGGCACCAATCCGGCCAGCGTGGCCATCATGGGCATGACGCCCCGGCAGATCGCCTCGCGGCCGGACGGCCGCATCGACCTGGACGCGCTGAAGGCGGCGGTGGGGCCGAAGACGGCCGGCATCATGATCACCAACCCCAACACGCTGGGCCTCTTCGAGAACGACATCGTCGAGGTGTCGCGCATCGTGCACGAGGCGGGCGGCCGACTCTACATGGACGGCGCCAACCTCAACGCCATCCTGGGCAAGGCGCGGCCGGGCGACATGGGCTTCGACGTCGTGCACATGAACCTGCACAAGACGTTCAGCACGCCGCACGGCGGCGGCGGCCCCGGCTCGGGCCCGATTTGCGTGGCTCCCGACCTGGCGGAGTTCCTGCCGGGGCCGCGCATCGCGCAGCAGGCCGACGGCTCCTTCACCCTCGAGAGGCTGCCCGGCCCCGATGACACGTCCATCCACGCCTGGTACGGCAACGTGGGCGTGTGCCTGCGCGCGCTGTCCTACATCCTGCGCAACGGGCGCGACGGCCTGAAGCGGGTCACCGAGTGCGCCGTGCTCAACGCGAACTACCTGAAGCACCAGCTGCGCGACGTGATCGAGGTCCAGCACGCCGACGGCTGCCTGCACGAGTTCGTGGCGACCGGCAAGGGCTGGAAGGAGAAGTACGGCGTCCGCACGCTGGACATCGCCAAGCGGCTGCTCGACTACGGGATGCACGCGCCGACGGTGTACTTCCCGCTCATCGTCGAGGAGGCCTTCATGGTCGAGCCGACGGAGACCGAGTCGCTGGAGAGCCTCGACCGCTTCGTGGCGGTGATGAAGGCGATCCGCGCCGAAGCCGAGAGGGATCCCGACCTGCTGCACGGCGCCCCGCACCACACGCCGGTCGGCCGCATGGACGAGGCGAAGGCCGCCCGCGATCCGGACCTGCGCTGGCTGGGTCCCTGCAACTGCTGAGGCCGCGCGTGGGCGGGACGCTGCGGATCATCCTGGACGGCGCGCGCAGCGGCGCCGACAACATGGCGCGGGACGCCGCGCTGCTGCAGGAGCACCGGCCGGGCGAGGCGCCGGTGCTCCGTCTTTACCGCTGGCGGCCCTGGGCCGTCTCTTACGGCTACCATCAGGGTCCGGACGGCTTCGCCGCCGCGGCGATCGCGGCGGCGGGCTACGGTCTGGTGCGGCGCCCCACCGGCGGCCGCGCCATCCTGCACGCCGAGGAACTGACCTACGCGGTGGTGGGCGCCAGCCCGTCGCCGCTGTTCGGCGACACGCTGCACGACACCTACCTGCGCATCAACGAAGCGCTGCTGCTGTTCCTGCGCGATCTGGGCCTGCCGGCGGACGTCTCGGGCGGGGAGAGCCGCGCCGACGCGCGCGGGCTGGTCTGCTTCAAGAGCGCCGGCCGCCACGAGATCAACGTGCGCGGCCGCAAGCTGGTGGGCTCCGCCCAGCGCCGGCGCGGCGACGTCTTCCTGCAGCACGGCAGCATCCTGGCCGGCCCGGCGCATCTCGAGCTGGCGCGCTTCCTGAGGCCGGCGCCGGGCCAGCCCGCGCCCGACCGCGCGCAGCTGGCCCTGGTCACGACCGATCTGGGACAATTGCTGGGCGCCCCCCTGGACGACGCCGGCCAGGAGCAGCTGTTGCCGCGCCTGGCCGACGCCTTCTGCCGGGCGTGGGGGTTGACGCCCGACTTCGTGCCCGTCCGCTAGAAGACCCGCGCCCTAGAAGACCAGCGACGAAGCCACCGCCACGCCCAGGCCCTTGGTGTCGCCGACCTTCAGGCCGCCGCGCGTGACGGCCGCCGCGTCCAGCCGCCAGAAGCCCAGGCAGAGGCCCAGGCCGGCCGAGGCGCTGTCGCCCTGCACGCCGCCGGTGGCGGCGCCCAGGCGCGGCTGCAGGAACCCGAGCTGCCATTCCAGGCCCGCGGCCAGGCGCGGCGCGGTCGAGACCAGGCCGCGGTCCTCGAAGCCCTGCACCCAGTCGGCCGCCAGCAGGAACGAGCCCACCTTGGCGGCGGCGCCCAGGCGCGCCTGGCGCGGCAGCGAGGTCGTGTACGCGCCGCCCGTCCACGTGGTGTCCGCGTCGCTGACCGCGGCGTCCAGGTCCGAGTTCAGGAGATTGACGTCGGCGGCGTCCAGGCGGAACTCCCGGTACTCCACGTTGCGGTCCCACTCGACGCTGCCCTGCACGTTCTCCAGCGTCAGGCCGACGGCCAGTCCGCCGGGCGTGCGCAGAGCCAGGCCCAGGTCCACGCCGTAGCCGCGGCCGCCCTCGGCGGACATGGTCGTGACGTGGGCGTCGGCCGTGATCTCCTCCATGCCGGTGGTGAGCGTGCCGCCGGCCGAGGCCACGTGCATCTCGTAGATGCCGTGCAGGTAGCGCACGTTCACGCCGGCGCCCAGGCTGGCGCCGCCCACCGAGAGCAGGCGCGCGCCGAACGAGGCGGTGGCCGTGCCCAGCGCGCTGCCCTCGCCCCAGGTGTTGCTGAAGTCGACGGTCTGGCCCACCGGATTGCCGTGCAGGACGACGTCGAAGTAGTCCTTGTCCAGGTTGCCGTGTCCGGTGCCCACCGCGCCGGCCGTCAGCGCGAACGAGCCGAACTGGAAGCCCAGGGCCGAGGCGCGCACGTCGGCGTCCAGGCTCAGGCCGTCCTCGGGGATGTCCGCGAGCAGCCGCGCCTTGGCCGCCGTGTCGAGGTGCGCGCCGGTGATCTCGTTGTAGCGATCCAGGCTCAGCGCGTTGTTCTGCACGGCGACCGCGGCGCCGGCCAGGCCCACGCTCGAACCGTCGCTGAAGGCCAGGTTGGCCGGATTGTAGGTCACCGATTCCAGGCCGCGCGCCGTGGCGCCGCCGGTCCCGCCCATGCCCCAGGCCCGCACCGGGCTCTGCGCGGCGGCCGGGGCGGTCGCCAGCAGGGCCGCGGCCAGGACGGCGGCGCCGGTCGCCGTCGTCGCCATCGGCAGGCGTCCGCGCGCGATGTCCGTCTTGATGCTCTTCATGTCGCCGGTCCTTCTGCTCTCCCGCCGGGCGGGAAGTGGATTCCTAGAGCTGGTCGTCGACCAGCACGTCCAGCTGCACCAGTCCGCGCACCTCGACGTAGTCGGTGCTGAGCACGCGCACCGGCAGGCCGTTCGTGGAAGGCAGGACGGCCACGACCTTGGTCACCAGCCCGGGCTGCCCGAAGAGGCGGGCCTGCTCGGCCGTCAGGTCGAAGGCGGGACGGCTGATCACGGACTGGGTGACGGTGTGCGTCGTCGGCGAGGTCACGCCGGCGAGAACCGCCAGCGGCCCGATCACGAGCTCCGGGGCGGCGTCCAGCGTGGCCGCGTCGCGCCCCACCAGCACCGACACCTGCAGCGCCATCGGCAGGTGGTTGAGCACCTCGAGCTGGGCGCGGGCGCCCTGCGCGTGCGTGGAGATCGTCTCCCGCAGGTCGTCGTCGACGTCCAGCGCGCGCGCGTCGCTCTGCAGCCTGGCGTCGTCGATGACGATCTCGAGCGGCGCCGTGATCCGCCACGTGAAGACGCCCAGGTCGCCGGGGCGCACGGTGCCCAGCGCCCCGTCGCCGCCCAGGCTCACTTCGCCCAGCAGCGTCACGCGTTCGGGCAGGTTGTTCAGGAAGTCGACGATCCCGCTGTTGCTCTCGTCCAGCACGATCTCGGTCAGGGCTTTCCCGTCGCCCTGGTCCAGCGACTCGGAGACGTTCAGTTCCCGCACCGTGCCGGTGGCCGACACCCCGCGCAGCGTCAGGTCGACGCGGCCGGGCAGCGAGGCGGTCGTCTCCAGCCCCAGGACCAGGCGCGCGGCCGTCAGCTCCAGCCCGGTCAGCTCGTCCGGCATGTCGATGTCCTGCACCGAGGGCGCCAGTTCGACCACCGCCTCGGGCACGACGCCCGTGACGCTCGCGAACGCGATCGTGGCGGCCGCCAGGGTGGCGGTGAGGCCGTCGCCGGCGTCCATCGTCACCGGCTGGCCGTCGCTGCCGGGCGAGGTCACGACCACGGCGGCGTCGAGCGAGGTCAGCGGCCGGCCGCCGTCAGCCAGGCGGTAGCCGGCGAAGTCGATCGCGCGCGTGGTCGTCTGGCCCGCCGCCAGCGCGAACTGCTGCACCAGCGGCGCGCCGCCGGTCGTGCGCAGCGCGTCCCAGGTCAGGGTGGCGGTGCAGGGGACGGGCATCCCGTTGGCGACCTGCAGCGTCGTCGCGCCGGCGGCGACCACCGCCTCGGTCACCTCGTAGCCGGAAGGCAGGGGCGAGGCGAAGGTCGCGCTGAAGGACTGCGCGCCCACGACGGCCGTGGCCGCCGAGACGACCAGGCCCGTGAACGTCGCCGACACGTCCAGGGCATCGGCGCCGTCGACGGTGACCGGCTGGCCGCCGGAGCCGGGCGAGCCGCCGCCGAGGCGCACGCGCAGGCGGTCGGGCATCACGGCGCCGGCCAGGTCGAACGTGCGCGTCAGAGCGGCGCCGGGCGCGATCTCGGCGAAGAGGAAGCTCGCGAAGTGGGCGCCGTCCGGGCTCTCGAGCACGATCACGAGCTGGTCGGGGCCGTCCGCGGCCGAGATCGGGACCGGCAGTCCGTTGGTCACCGTCACGTCGGCGGTGCCGGCCGCGAGCGTCGCCGAGGTGATCCCGGGCACGTCCTGGTCCGGGCTGGTGGCGGCCAGCGGGAACGCCGGGACGACGGTCTCCAGGCCGCTCGCGCCGGCCGCCGGCGCCCAGACGTCCTGCAGCAGGAAGCCGTAGGCCAGCGGGCCGACCGGCGCCAGGTCGAAGGAGCCCAGGCTCTCCGACAGTGATTGCGCGGCGATCTCCGCGCTCAGGTCGAAGTCGAAGCGGAGCGTGTCCGGATCGCCTTCGATCTGCAGCACCAGGGCGCCACCGGGGCCGACGCCCAGGAAGTCCTCGCTGTCGACGGCCTCCAGCACGTCCAGGCGCTCGCGGCCCAGCGGCAGGCTGAGCGTCGTGTCGAAGGTCGGCAGCGCCGGCTCGTTGACCTGGCAGCCGGACACGGCGACCAACGTCAGTGCGGCCAAGGTCGGCGTGGCCAGGGCCGGCCACCGCCGCCAGGTCGCGATTCGTCCGCGCTCAGCGCTCGCTCGCATCGCCATGATGATCCCCTCAGGTTGGACCCAGGCGGCCCGGCCGCCGCCGCCCCCGGTGTGCGGGCGCGGCGGCCGGTCGCTGAAAGATCCGTACCGGCGGCCGCAGGTCCGCCTCCCCGGACACCGCAGGGCGCGATGCGGAGCCGCGGGAAGCCATGGGGAACGGCAGGGAACCGGCGTCCCACCCGGGGATCGCCGGGGAAGAAGGGGAAACCGTGCGCCGGCGCCGGAGTCACCGGACTCGATCGTGCGGATTGCACGGTCGGCTGCCGCCGGCGACCGCGCGCCCGGGCCCGTGCTTGACCGCCGAGCGGGGGCGTTCCTACTATCAGCGCTCCGCCACCACGGCCCCCGAAGGACGGTCATGGCCCGCTGGCTCGCGCGCCGCCTGCTCGCCTCCCTGCTGATGATCGTCCTTCTGATGACGATGGTCTTCGCGGTCGTGCGCCTGGCGCCGGGCGATCCGCTGGAGGCCGGCGTCACCGAGACCGTGGAGGCGCGCGACCGTGAACTGCTGCGCCAGCGCCTGGGCCTGGACCAGCCCCTGGCCGGGCAGTACGTGCGATGGGTCACCGGCTGCCTGAGCGGGGACTGGGGGACGAGCCTGCGCCAGCAGCGGCCGGTGGCGGACATCGTGCGCGAGGCGATCGGACCCACGCTGCTGCTGTCGCTCACCGGTTGGCTGCTGCACCTGTGCCTGGCCCTGCCGGCGGCCGTCGCCATGGCTGCGCGGCGCGGCAGCGCGCTGGACCACCTGCTCGGCGGGGCCGGGCTGGTGCTCCTGTCGCTGCCCGGCTTCTGGCTGGGACTGATGCTGATCCTGCTGTTCGCCCGCCAGCTGGGCTGGCTTCCCGCCGGCGGCATGCACGGGGCGGACGCGGCGCTGCTGCCGGCCGCGGCGCGCCTGCTCGACCTTCTGCGGCATCTCGCGCTGCCGGCGCTGACGCTGGCGCTGGGCTCGTTCATGGCGACCGCCCGCTACGCGCGCGCGGCGCTGGACGAGGCGCTGGGCCAGGACTTCATCCTCGCGGCGCGCGCCCGCGGCGTCGGCGAACGAAGCCTGCTGTGGCGCCACGCGCTGCCGCACGCCCTGCTTCCGCTGGTGACGCTGGCGGGTCTGCAGCTGCCGCAGCTGCTGGGCGGCGCCGTCGTGGTGGAGGTGGTCTTCGGGTGGCCCGGGCTGGGCCGCGTCGCGGTCGAGGCGATCGGCGCCCGCGACTACCCGGTGGTGATGGCGGTGACGCTGCTGTCGGCGGTGCTGGTGACGGCCGGCTCGCTGCTGGCGGACCTGGGCTACCGGCGCGCCGACCCGCGCGTTCGCCTTTCCGGCCAGGTCTCCCTGTGAGCGCGCAGGCGGCACCCCGGCCGCTGGCGGGCGCGGCGCCGCCCGCCGCGCGACGTCGTCCGGCCGGCGCGGCGACGCTGCGCGCGGGCGCCGCCGTGCTGACGGTGGTGACGCTGGTCGCGGTGCTGGCGCCGCTGCTGGCGCCCGGCGATCCGTCGGCGCTGGGCGAGGCGGCCGACCGCCTGCGGCCGCCGTCGGCGGCCCATCCGCTGGGCACCGACGTCCTGGGCCGCGACGTCCTGGCGCGGCTGGTGCACGGAAGCCGCGTCTCGCTGCTCGCCGGCTGGCTCTGCGCGCTGGTGGCCGTCGGCGTCGGCACCGCGGTGGGGCTGGCCGCCGGCGCGGGTCCGCGCTGGCTCGACCGCCTGCTGATGACGCTGACTGACGCGTGCCTGGCCTTTCCGCGCATCTTCCTGGTGCTGCTGATCGTGTCGCTGACCAGACCCAGCCTGGCGCTGACCATGACCGTCATCGGCTTGACCGGTTGGATGGGCGTCGCGCGACTGGTGCGCGCCGAGACGCTGTCGCTGCGCGAGCGCGAGTTCGTGGCCGCCGCGCGCGGCCTGGGCCTGTCGCCGTGGCGCGTGAGCGTGCGCCACGTCCTGCCGGCCCTGTGGCCGACGGTGATCGTGGCCGCGTCGCTTCGCGTGGGCTCGGCGATCCTGACCGAGGCCTTCCTCTCCTTCCTCGGCCTCGGCGCGCAGGAGCCGACCGTCAGCTGGGGCGCGATGATCCAGGCCGGTCGCGCGGTCCTGCTGGAGGCCTGGTGGCTGTCGACGTTCCCGGGACTCGCGCTGGCGCTGACCGTGGTGGGCTGCAACCTGCTGGGCGACGGCCTGCGCGCCCGGCTGGACCCGCGGCAGGAGGCGGGCCGCGATGGCTGACCTGCTGCGCCTGGAGTCCTTCCGGCTGGCGTTCGCCGGCGCGGACCGGCCGGTGCTGGACGGGCTGGACCTGGCCGTGGCTGCGGGCGAGGCCGTCGCCCTGGTGGGGCCGTCGGGCGCGGGCAAGACGATGCTGGCGCGCGCGGCGCTGGGCCTGCTGCCGACGTCGGCGCGCACCGCGGGCCGCGTGCTGTGGGAAGGAACCGAGGCGTCACTGCGCCCGGGCGGGTGGGCCGCGCTGCGCGGCGGCGGCCTGACCTGGCTGCCGCAGGAGCCGCTGGCCGCGCTGAACCCCCTGCTGACGGTGGGCGCCCAGGTGGGCGAGGCCGCGCGGCGCCACCAGGGACTCGGCCGCGCCGGCGCCCGGGACTGCGCGGCGGCGCTGCTGGCGGAACTGGAGCTGCCGGATCCGGTCGGCCTGCTCGGGGCCTGGCCGCACGAACTGAGCGGCGGCATGCGGCAGCGCGTGCTGCTGGCCGCGGCGCTCGCCTGCCGGCCGCGCCTGCTGATCGCCGACGAGCCGACCGCGAGCCTGGACACCACGGTGCAGCGCGAACTGCTGGCCGTGCTGGACCGCGTCCGCCGCGCGCGCGGCATGGCGCTCCTGTTCATCACGCACGACCGCCATCTGGTGCCGCTGGTGGCCGCGCGCTGTCTGGAACTGCGGGACGGCCGGGCCGTCGCGGCGCCCCTGCTGCCGCCGCCGCCGGCGCTCGCGCCGCGCGCGCGCGAGGGGCTGCCGCCTCGCGGTCCTTCGCCGGCGCTGGCGGCGCGGGGCCTCGTCGTGCGCCATCACGGCCAGGGGGATCCGGCGGTCGCGGGGGTCGACCTCGAGCTCTGGTCCGGACGCGCGACCGGTCTGGTCGGCGAGTCGGCCGCCGGCAAGTCGAGCCTGGCGCGCGTGCTGGCCGGCCACCTGCGTCCGACTGCCGGTGCGGTCGCGCTGGACGGCCGGCCGCGGGACCCGCGGTTCCGCGGCGCCGCGGGGCGGGCGCAGAGGCGGCGCGTGCAGATGCTCTTCCAGGACGCCGGCGCCTCGCTCGATCCGCGCCAGCGCGTCGCCGACGCGCTGCGCGAGGCCGCCGGCGACGTCGCCGCCGACACGGACCGTCTCCTGTCAGAGGTGGGATTGCCGCCGGACCTGGCCGCGCGCTTTCCGCACGCGCTCTCGGGCGGCCAGCGCCAGCGCGTCGCCCTGGCGCGCTGCCTGGCCGCCGATCCGGCGGTCCTGGTGGCTGACGAACCCACCAGCGCGCTGGACGCCGCCGCGGGGGCGAAGGTGCTGGAACTGCTCGCGCGGATCATGGCCGCGCGCCGGCTGGCGGTGCTGCTGGTCACGCACGACCTCGACGCCGCGCTCGCGTTCTGCGACGAACTGGTGGTGATGCACGGGGGCGTGGTCATCGAGCGCGCGGCCTGCGGCCCGGCCGCCGTCTGGCGCCATCCGCACGTTCACCGGCTGCTGGAGTGCCGCCCTTCCGTCCTGGCGGCGGCCGCGGCCGGCCTCGGCGCCCCGCGCCGGACGGCGGAGGACTCCGTGACCGGGGGGGCGGCGCGGCAGAAGGGGCGCGGCTGCCCGGCGGCGGCCGGTTGCCCGCTGCGGAACGACACCTGCCTCAAGGAGTTGCCGCCCCTGCGGGAGGTGGCGCCGGGGCATTGGCTGCGGTGCCCGCCGGCGGCCGAACTGCCGCCGCCACAATTTATTGACACGTTATAGGCCAATCTCTATATTCAGCCACCAGTTGCGGCACGGCGCCCTGACCCCGCGTCTTCAGAGCGCCCAAGTGCCCCAAGGACCGGCGGAAACGCCCAGAATCAGCAGGCACCCCACCCTGCCCGGCCAAGGTCCAGTGCAACATAGAGTCCTGTTCGCAGGTTCCCAGCGGAACCCCGAATCAGCCGGATATGTCCCCACGGAAAGGAGCCGCCGTATGCTCCGGCGTCACCGGATCCACCGGGTATTGCCTCTTCTGGTTCTGTTGCTGATCTCGGTGGCGGCAGCCGGAGACGCGCTCGCGCAAGTCGGCTCCATCAAGGGCATCGTCAAGGACAAGGAAACGGGCGATCTGCTCGACTACGCCAACGTGCTGCTGGGCGGCTCCACGCGCGGCACGATGTCGCTGGGCGGCGGCGTCTTCTATTTCAACGGCCTGGCGCCGGGCACCTACAACATCAAGGTGCTGTACCTCGGCTACGCGCCGATGGACAAGACCGTCACCGTGACCGCCGGCGGCACGGCGAACGTCCTGTTCGAGCTGGAGACCGTCATCGTCGAGACCCTGCAGGCGTTCGACGTCACCGGCGAAGAGTACATGGTCGAGATCAAGAGCGCCGTGACCGAGCACACCGTCTCCGGCGAGACCTTCGAGAAGTACGCCATCGACTCGGTCGAGGACGCGCTGTCCAAGCAGGCGGGCGTGGTCTACCGCGCCGGCGAGCTGTACGTGCGCGGCGGCCGCTCGGGCGAGGTCTCGATGCAGATCGACGGCGTGGCCGTGGACAACCCGCTGGGCACGGGCGCCCTGGAAGTGTCGTCGCTGGCCGTCGACAACATGGCGATGGTGACCGGCGGCCTGGACGCCAAGTACGGCAACGCGCTGTCGGGCGTGGTGAACATCTCGACGAAGGAAGGCGGCGAGAAGTTCGGCGGCGGCATCCGCTTCCTGACCGACGACTTCGGGCGCCAGGACAAGACGTACACCAACTACGACCGCCTCGAGTACGGCTTCGGCGGGCCGTCGCCGCTCAAGGGCGTGACCTACTACCTGGCCGGCGACCTGCAGTTCACCGACACCGAGAACACCTCGGTGGCGGACCGCCCCGAGTACAAGCTCAAGCTGGGCGACACCACGCTGTTCAAGTTCCGCCAGCGCCAGTTCAACCAGGCGAAGGGCTCGGCGAAGCTGGCCTGGACCCTGGATGAGCACAAGAAGGTCACGGGCGAGTACTCCTACACGACGACGCTGGGCAGCGGCTACGCGCCGAACTGGAGCATCAAGGGCTACGCGCGCCGGATCCTCTACATGCCCGAGGTGGTCTACCGGCCGACGCTGGCCAACTGGCAGGCGACCGGCCGCTCCATCCCGGTCTATTACGGACCGTGGTACGAGAACATGCTGTCGACCGCGCGCACCGTCATGGTGGCCGACATCCGCAACAACAGCGAGCAGCTGGTGGCCATGCCCGTGCTCGAGGTGCGGAGCGCGACCGACAACCTGCGCTACACCGTCGTGGCGCACGCGCAGTTCGACGGCTTCCGCTATCCGTACGGCTCGTTCTCGACGGTGGCCGAGGACAGCTCGTACACGTCGTTCAACGCGGCCAACCAGCTGACCCAGAGCCGCTCCATCGGCCAGGTGGCCAAGGTCGTGTGGCGGCACAACCTCGACGAGAGCACGTTCTACATCGTGCGCCTGGGCCTGGTGGCGTTCGACAACCGCACCGACGTCAACGGCAAGGATCCCTGGGAGTACAACCACGGCGGCATCTGGTCGCCGGGCCTGTTCCTGGGCCAGAGCCGCATCTACCTGGGCGGCACGGCCTACTATTCGGACCCGCTCAGCCCCTACTACGTGACGAACTCGGACGTGGCGTTCTACTCCGAGGAGTACAGCCGCACCTACAGCCTGGGCGCGGAGATGGTCAGCAGCCGCTGGGAGGGCCACCTGGTCGAACTGGGCCTGGGCGTGCGCTACAACGACCTCGAGCGCTACGCGCTCAACAGCCCGGCCATCATGCGGCAGGACGTCGCCGGCAACTGGTCGCTGGGCTCCAACCGGAACGTGTTCCACACGTACAACCCCGAGGCCTACTGGTACCTGCAGGACCGCTGGGAGTACGAGGGCATGGTCGTCAACTACGGCCTGCGTTACGACATGTTCTCGCCGGGCTCGGCGGCCGCCATCGAGCTGCTGAACGAGGACGTGAACGCGAACGTCATCAAGTACAAGACGGCGTTCCAGCCCCGCCTGGGCTTCGCGTTCCCGATCACCGAGCGCGACGGCTTCCACTTCCACTACGGCCGGTTCGTGCAGTTCCCCGACCGCCAGTACCTGTTCGCCAGCCAGGACCCCGTCGGCAACGCGGGGACGCTCGGCAACCCGAACCTGGACCCGATGACGACGGTGCAGTACTCGTCGGGCATCAAGCACCAGTTCAACGACTTCATCGCGGGCCAGTTCTCGCTGTACAGCAAGGACATGTACGACCTGATCTCGGCCACGCAGGTGACGGACGAGACCACCGGCCAGACGCTGGCTCGCTACATCAACCGGGCCTACGCCTCGTCGCGCGGCATCGAGTTCTCGCTGGAGAAGCGCTACAGCCAGAACTACGAGTTCAATATCAGCTACACCTACTCGTTCGCCGACGGCGTGGCCTCGGACACCGAGTTCGGCTCGAACCCCGACGGCCTGCAGTACCTGCCCAGCCAGGAACTGCCGCTGGACTGGGACCAGCGGCACACGCTCAACGTGGGACTCCTGCTGGCGGACCCCGGCGTGTGGTCGTCGTCGTTCTCGTTCAGCTACGGCAGCGGCGTGCCCTGGACCCCGTTCGACCGCTTCTCGAAGCGCCAGGACCCCATGCTCGAGAACAGCGAGCGCCTGCCGGCCACGTATTCGCTGGACATCCAGCTCGAGCGGAACGTCAACCTGTACGGCAAGCGGCTGTCGCTGCAGCTGCAGGCGTTCAACCTGCTCGACCAGGACGTGGTCCTGGCGCCCGGCGGCGCCGGCATCGCCCCGGGCATGATCAACGGCGCGGCCAGCCTCGGCATCGGGCACCTGACCGAGACCGGCAAGTTCGGCGCGGCGCTGCTGCAGGACGCCGATGGTGACGGCGTCGACGAATACATCCCGATCGTGGACCCGCGGACCTTCGGCGGTCACCGGCTGTTCCGACTGGCGATCGGCTACTACTTCTAGACCAGGGGCAGACCGCGCCGCGGCCCGGCCGCGGCTTCGGAAAGGAAGGCAATGATCGCGACCAACAAATGCCCGCGTGGACGCCTCCGGACGGCGGCGACGGCGGTCGCCTGGCTCCTGCTGGCATGCGGCCCGGCGGCCCCGGCCCTGGCCTTCCAGGACATCGCGAACCCGGTCATCGACAGCGGGTACAACCCGAACGGCGTGTTCGTGCTGGACGGCTCCTACGTGATGAACGTCGGCGAGGTCCAGATCAACATCACGAACTGGGGCCTCATCGGCTCGACCTATTCGTTGACCCGCCCGTGGTCCGACGCGCCGTCCTGCCAGTGGCCGGCCGGCTCGGGCAACGAGTACCTGTGGGGCGCCGGCCTGTGGGTGGGCGGCGTCGTGCTGGGCGAGCGGCTGGTATCCTCCGGCGGCTGGGGCTCGGAGGTCTATCCGCTCGACGAGGTGGAGCACACCATCTACGAGGCCGTCGGCGGCCGCCTGATCCGGCCCGCCGGCAACACGAACGCGAGCGGCAAGCGCGCTCCGGATCCCAACCCGGACGACGACGGGGACGGCCTGGTGGACGAGGAGATCCTCAACGGGTTCGACGACGACGAGGACGGCGAGATCGACGAGGACTTCGCGCAGATCGGCAACCAGATGATGGTGCTGACGAACTACGACAACACGCGGCGCGCGCGAGAGGCCTACCCGGACCACACGCCGATGAACCTGGAGATCGTGCAGTCGTCGTTCCAGTGGGAGAACGACCTGGTCGACGACTTCGTCGGCTTCGACTACCAGATCACGAACGTCGGCGTCACGACGATCGAGAAGGTGTACATCGGCTTCTTCGCCGACAGCGACATCGGTCCGCGCGGCCTGAGCGGCGGCGCCGACGACGACATGGCCGGCTCCTGGCCCGAGAACCGCGGCTCGGTGGGCCTGGTGCGGGGCTCGGACGGCGCCTGGGCGCCGGTGCAGGTCGGCTACATGTACGACGCCTCGGAGACCGAGCTGCTGGAAGGCTACTTCGGCATCGTGTTCCTCGGGCACGACGTCGACCCCTCGGGCGTGCGCGCCCCGACCAACGTCGGCATGCGGACCTTCCAGGCCTTCCAGGGCAACGCCAGCTTCGAGCAGGGCGGCGACCCGTCCAACGACGACGAGGCCTACCAGCTGCTCAGCGCCGTGCGCGACGACTGGGACCAGAACACGCCCACGGGCAAGCAGTCGGACTTCCGCTTCCTGGTCTCGGCGGGGCCGTTCTCGCGGCTGGGCCCGGGCGAGGTCCTCAATTTCCAGGTCGCGATGGTGATGGGCTCCGGCCTGGGCAGCGCGGAGGGCGGGCAGGGCCTGCTGGCCAACTGCGCCGAGGCCTGGCTGACCTACCACGGCATCTACGTGAACGAGATCACCTCGGTGCCCCTGGTCGAGGGCGGCTCCTTCGACCCCGGCCAGAACGGCCGCGAGACGATGCTTTGCCGGGACGACTTCCCGGAAAACGTGTACTCGCAGTTCCGGCCCGACTACATGGACACGACCTGCGTGAACCAGGAATGGCTGATCGGACAGCCGCCGATCACCTCCGCCGACCTGTTCACGGTCGAGGTCGACGGGCGCACCAAGACCTGCGCCATGTTCAACCTGGACAACTGCTTCGAATGCGCCCGGCAGCTGGGCCAGGAGTGCACGCCGGCCGACTTCATCGAGGAGCGCTGGACCTGCAACGATCCCGAATCGCCGGACAAGAACGCGTGCACGGGCGTCGACGGCGCCGAGACGCAGATCAACTGGGTCGTCGGCATGGCGCCGCCGCCGCCCGGCCTGCGGCTGTGGCCGACCGACAGCCGCGTGCACGTCTTCTGGGACAACCGGAGCGAGATCACGCCCGACATCCGCCTGCGCGAGATCGATTTCGAGTCGTACCGCATCTGGCGGGCCGACAACTGGGACCGGCCCTTCGGGTCCTCGGTGTCGAACGGCCCCGAGTCGTCGCTCTGGCAGATGATCGCCGAGTACGATGTGGTCAACACGTACGTGAACATCCGGCAGGCCGGATCCACGACCGTGCGCGACACTCTGCCCCTGGGCGCGAACACCGGCCTGGACGGCATCCTCTACACCCCGAAGGTGCTGGCTGACCCGCGCTTCGCCGGGCTGGCCGAGGCCATGCAGACGGTGGTCGACGCCGATCCGAGCGGGCTGCTGCGGGCGCGCCCGTCGCTGCGCCAGACCGACGGCACGCCGGATCCGCGCTATCTGGCGCTGATGCCGTGGGAAGGGTACCCGGCGGCGCTGGACACGTTCTTCGCGGTGGCGGCGCGCGCGGAGGACGAGGAGAACGACATCGTCGGCAAGGATCCGACACTCTACTACGAGTACGTGGACCGCGACGTGCACAACGGCTTCCTCTACTTCTATTCCGTGACGGCGACCGACCACGCGCTGACCAGGCCGAGCGAGGGCGCGCCGCTGGAGATCACGGGCCAGGGCCTGACGGGCGATCCCGGATCGTCGTTCAACAACACGACGCCGGGCGCCGTCGCGCAGAGCGCCGAGGAGCGGGAGCGCTTCGGCGTCAACATCTACGTGTACCCGAACCCCGCCACGCGCGACGCCCTGGCGGAGTACCAGCAGTTGAACCCGAACGGCGAGGACCCGACCGGTGTCCGCGTGACGTTCGCGAACCTGCCGGCGTCGCTGAACACGATCAGCATCTACACCGCGAGCGGCGATCTCGTGCAGACGATCGAGCACGACGGCACGACGGGTTCCGGACAGGTCAACTGGAACCTCATGAGCCGGAACGGGCAGGAGATCGTCAGCGGGGTCTACCTGTACGCGGTGCAGTCGGTGGACGATCGGTTCGAGGACTTCGTCGGCAAGTTCGTGGTGATCAGGTAGGGGCAGTTCGGACTGGGGCAGATCGTGTCAACTCCGTCGGAGGACGGAAGCGTCCGTCGGAGGACGGACCTGGAGGTTTCCATGAAGCGCATCGCGATGCTGGCCGCCTTCCTGCTCCTCGCGCCGACCGTGGCGTTCGGCGCGGGGTTCGCGAAGGTGGGCACCTTCGGTGGGCAGGAGCTCAAGATCGGCGTGAGCGCCCGGGCCACGGGCATGGGCTCGGCGTTCGGGGGGCAGGCCCACCACCCCACCCCCCGGGTATGGGACCCCGGCGGGCGGGGGAACCTATACAGCCAACCGGGATCGCTGAAACAC
>CAYNPY010000018.1:0-6155 GCA_964399195.1 uncultured Fibrobacteraceae bacterium | reverse complement strand
GGCCAGGGGTTTGGGCTGGGCTTTGGTCGGCCTGGCGGAGGACGCCTCCGCCGTGTTCTGGAACCCGGGCGGCCTGGTCAACGTGACGAGCAACGAGGTCTCGCTGAACCACGTCGTGTGGGCGGCGGACACGAAGCTGAGCACGGCGATCATGGCGTTCAGCCCGCGGTCCATTCCCGGCACCCTGGCGCTCTCCATCCGCTCGTTCTGGATGGATCCCCAGCTGGAGCGGACGGCCTACCTGCCCGAGGGCACGGGCCGCACGTTCGACGCCGGCACGACCTCGCTCGGCCTGAGCTATTCGAAGTTCTTCACCGACAAGTTCTCGGCCGGCCTGACCATGTACTACCTGCACATGGGCCTGGCCGAGACCGCGGTGAACACCGGCGCCCTGGACTTCGGCATCATGTACCGGATCGGCATCCGGGACCTGAAGCTGGGGATGGTGATCCAGAACCTGGGCGGCAAGTTCATGTTCGACGAGCGCGAGTCGAAGCTGCCGGTGACCTTCAAGGTCGGCGTCAGCGCCAACGCGATCAAGTCGCGCTCGCAGCGGCTGACCGGCGCCTTCGAGTTCCAGCACCCCGCCGACAACCTGGAGCGGGCCAACGTGGGCGCCGAGTACGCGCTGCAGGAGCAGTTCTTCGTGCGCGGCGGCTACCACATCAACTACGACTCGGATGGCCTGGCCTTCGGCTTCGGCGCGGCGCTGCCCACCGGCGCCAAGACGAAGCTGCAGGCCGATTACAGCGCGGTGGACATGGAAGCCCTGGGCTACGTGCACCGCTTCACGCTGTCGGTCAACTACTGAGATCGCGGCGCCCGGCCCCGGAAACCGGCCGGGCTACCCGCCTCCCGATCCGCCCCGGACCCCGCCGCCCCGCGGCGGGGTCCTTCTTTGCGGCGACGGCACTGGTCAAGCGGTCCGGAATTCGTTACCATGATGCCGGCCGGGCGCTTCCGGCCCCGATCGAGGGGGATCGGCACCCATACGCTGGAAAGGCCTCGTCATGGCAGTCGTGACGCGTCGTGCCGTGTTGCCCCTGTTGGCGGTCTGCCTGGCCGCGCTGGCCGCGCCGCCGGCCCGGGCCGGCCTCGTGCAGCCCCTCGACGGGCGCGGGAACTTCCATTCCTACATCGACGTCGTCAACCGCTGGCGCAGCGACCAGCAGCTGGACGTGCTGGTCTTGGTCTCGGTGGCCAACGGCGACCTGGCCACCGAAGAGGAGGACGGCCGCCTGGTGGCGCGCCTGCGCCTGGAGGTGACGCTGACCGGCCCCGACGGCCGCGAGGTCACCCGCACGCGGAACGTCAGGACAAGGGCCCTGGACCCGCGCGACGCGTCGTCGCGGACGCTGCGGCAGGTCTTCGGCGTGCTGCTGACGGACGTGCCCTTCCGCGACGGGCATCTGGCCTGCACGGTCTTCGACGTGAACCGGCGCCGGCCCGGCCTGCTGAACGTCATCGAACGGCGCGACGCCCGCAGCGAGGCGGCCGCCGACTGGTTCGCGGAGCCCGGTCCGCGCGCGGAAGTCGGTCTGGCGCTGGACGACCCGCTTTTCCTCGTGCAGGCCCCGCTGGCGGCCTGGAATCCGGCCGGTGCGGCCGAGGCCACCGAGAGCGGCGGCCTGTTGGGCGACTACGTGCACCCGCCGCGGGTCTACGGCCTGGAACAGGACCACCTGCAGCTGGTGGTGCCGGTCTGGCCGGCGGCCGGCGGCGTTCACGAGGAAGCGCAGCTGGCCGGGCTGCGCGTCCAGGTCCTCAGCCAGGACGGCATCTTCACCCTGACCGATTCGGTGCGCTTCGACGCGCGCGGCCGCGCGGCCCTGGAAGCCGGCCGCCCGGCGCACCTCTTCTACGAACTGGACCTCAACCAGCTGCCTGAAGGCTCCTACCACCTGACGCTGGCGCCGCTCGGCGGCCAGGGCCGCGGCCAGTTCAGCGGCTTCTCGGTGACCTGGCGGCTCGGCGCGCTGGCCAGGCACCTGGACCTGGTGGCGGGCGAGGGCTGCACCGTCTTCGACGGGCAGGAGCGCGAGCGCTTCCTGGCCGCCAGTCCCACCGAGCGGGAGGCCATGCTCGACGCCTTCTGGGACCGGCTCAACCCCGAGCCGGGCAGTCCCGTCAACCAGGCGCGTCTGGAGTTCCAGTATCGGGTGGCGTACGTGCAGCAGAACCTGGGCGGCTTCGGGCCGCGGGGAGCCCTGGACGGCCGCGGCGAGGTCTACCTGCTGCTGGGGCCGCCGGACGCGCGCGAACTGGAGCCGATGCCCCTGAACTACCGCGACCAGGACGACGCGCGGGTCAGGGTCTACGACCGGTTCGCGCTGGAGCGTCCGGGCTCGACCGCCAAGGGCGCCGAATCGATTTCCGGCCAGAAGGCGGCCAGCCCCTACGAGTCCATCGGCGGCGTGCCGATCGCGGGCTCGCCCGAAGCTCCCGGCTCGCTCAAGGCCGAGCGGGACCGCGTCAACATGCTCTACCGGCCGGGACGCGACATGGGCTTCGAGCTGTGGAAATACGACCGGGGCGGCAAGCCTTTGTTCACGAACAGGTTGGCGGGAAAGGGCATGGGCCAGCGCTTCCTGTTCGTCGACCGCACCGGCACCGGCCTCTATGAGATCGAGTCGTCCAACGTGATCCAGGGCGACGATTGACGCATGCCGACCGACCGGAACAGGGCGGCGTGGGACGGCGCCGTCAAGCCCTTTTTCGTCAACTGCCGGTGACGAAATCGGTTTGACTTGGCCCGTCCGTTTCCACTATTTATATCACGCGACTAGGCGCCCAGTGACCGGGTGGTCAAGGTGAGAACGCGGAGGACCGCCGCGCGCGCTGGCGCGACCTTGCGGCCCTTTCCGGCTCTGGTCCGGCGGATCCCCACCTGCCGGCGCAGCCCCACCGTCGCCAGTCTTTCTAAGGGTCCCATTCATTGGAAAGGGAGACTAGCACAATGGCTCGTCAGGGTACGTTGACTCGCGCCGTCATCCGGCACTCTCTGCTCGCGCTCCTGCTGCTCGTGATCGCGGTGCCGGTCCTGGCCCAGGACCAGGCCGCCTCGGCCGCGGCCGCCAAGTTCGCCAAGATCCAGGCCACCGGCGACTCGCTCGGTTTCGGCTCGACCGCGGCCGACTCGCTGCAGGAGATCCCGCGCGTCGTCGAGCCCCTCAAGGGCCTGATGGGCATGCTGGACCGCTCGCCGCTGGGCAAGACCGGCGCCGGCAAGCTGTTCGTCGCCGGCGGCACCTTCATGTGGTGGATCCTGCTGGTGGCAATGGTCGGCTTCGTCGTCATCATCGAGCGCCTGTGGACGCTCAACCGCGCCCGCGTCAACACGCGGCGGCTGCTGGGCACCGTCATCACGACGCTCCGCAACGACGGCGTGCAGGCGGCGGCCGAGGAGTGCCAGAAGGTGCGCGGGCCGATCTCGGCCATCCTGTACGCAGGCCTGCAGAAGGCCGACCGCGGCCGGGACTCGATGGAAAAGGCCATCTCGACGGCCGGCACCATCGAGATGTCGTTCCTCGAGCGCGGCATGGTCTGGGTGTCGTCCGTGACCACCCTGGCCCCGCTGCTGGGCTTCCTCGGCACGGTGTCCGGCATGATCAACGCCTTCGAGGCCATCGCGGCCTCGGAGCAGGTCAACGCCAAGCTGGTGGCCTCCGGTATCTCCGAGGCGCTCATCACGACGGCGGCCGGCCTGATCGTGGCCGTGCCGGCGACCGTGGCCTACAACTACTTCGTGGGCACGATCGACCGCTTCGTGATCGAGATGGAAGAGACCAGCTCGGAGCTGCTCGAGGAGCTCGAGCGGCGCAAGGCCTGATCAACCGCGGCGTGACGGCGCGCGGCTCCGCGGAGAGCGCGCGCCCGGCAGGGGGCAACGATGGGCATCATGCGCAAGAAGAAGAAGAAGCCGATCGGCGAGTTGCGCCTCGACTCGACCGCCGACGTGGCCTTCCTTCTGCTGATCTTCTTCATCGTGACCACGATCTTCGCGGCCGAGCAGGGCCTGACCCTTGTCCTGCCCGGCAAGCAGAAGACGAAGGAGGACACGGTCACGATCAAGGAGAGCAACATCGCCACGATCTACGTGGACGAGAGCAACCACATCACGCTGGACCGGCGCCCCATCGAGATCAACCACATCAAGCGCAAGATCGAGGACCGCATCCTCGGCAACCCGAAGCTCGTCGTCCTGCTGAAGATCCACCCCAAGGCCGACTACGGCCGGATGGTGGCCTGCCTGGACGAACTGCGGCTGGCCAACGCGACCAAGGTCTCGCTGAAGACCGCAGAAGAGTAGGCAAGGAGGCCGGGCATGAAGATCCAGCGCACCACGAACTCGGGCCCGTTCATCCCGACGTCGTCCATGGGCGACATCGCGTTCCTGCTGCTCATCTTCTTCATGGTGACGACCATCTTCCGGCAGGAGAACGGCCTGCCGGTGGAGCTCCCGCGCGCCGAGGCGGGCGAGGAGGTCAACCGTGAACTGGTGTCGAACGTGTACATCAACCGGCAGGGCCAGATCTCGATCGACGACCGGCTGGTGCAGGTGAAGCACATTCCCGACATCATGGGCAAGAAGATCACCGACAACCCGCAGTTGATCGTCGCCTTCAAGACGGACAACTACACGGACTACGGCGTGGTCAGCGACGTCATGGAGGCATTGAAGGAAGTCAATGCCGTTCGCGTCTTCTTCAACAACGACATCGAATCGATGCCGGGCCTGAAGTACTAGGAGCGACATGTCGACGGTCCCGATGCACGATCCGCTGCGCATGTCGGCCAACGCCGAGTTCAAGGCGCAGTACAACAAGACGCTGCGCTGGTCGACGGTCGTCGCGATCGCGCTCGTGCTGCTGATCTGGATGTTGACGCCGGACTACGTGCCGAACCCCTACAAGCTGCGGCAGGAGGAGTTCGAGGCGGTCGACATCGAGGAGCAGCAGGCGCTCGACATCCCGCCGCCGCCGGTCGAGGCGCCGCCGCCGCCGAAGGTGATCGAGGCCGCGCCGGACGACGAGGTGCTCGACGACGTCGACGTCGCCGACACCCTGATGGACCTGGACGAGGCGATCAGTTCGTCGATGCCCAGCTTCGGCCCGGTCGGCGACGAGGGCTTCGTGGCCTCGTCCGAGAACCCGAAGATCCTGCAGTGGGCCAAGCCCGAGTACCCGGAAATGGCGCGGCGGGCCGCGCTCGAGGGCACGGTCATGGTCAAGGTGCTCGTCGGCCCGGACGGCTCGGTGAAGGACGCCATCGTCATCCAGGGCGTCAACCCGCTCCTGAACAAGGCCGCCATCGAGGCGGCGCGCAAGTGCAAGTTCATCCCGGGCAAGCAGCGCAACATCCCGGTCAAGGCCTGGATGGCGCTCCCGTTCACGTTCCGCCTGAACTGATCGTCGCGCGAGGCAACCTCGCCGGGCGGGCCGCGTCTTGCTGGACGCGGCCCGCCCGTTTTTGGGGGGGCGCGGCGGGTCCCGGTTCGGGACCGCCGGAAACGCCGGGGTCGGGCGTTGGGTGGCCCGGCGCGTGCAACCGGCGGCTCACCCCGCGCGTAGGTACGGATCGGCCCCGGCGCGCCCGGATTCCGGATTGGCTTCGGGCGGGGCGGGCCCTATCATGGCCGGATGAGGCGGGCGGGCGCGGGTGGCCCCGCCCGGCCCCGGACTTTCGGCAAGCGACAGGAGAGGGATCCATGAGCTTCTCGCGGACGGCGACTCGAATGCGGCGCGGCGGCCGGCTGGCGGCCGGGGCGGCGGCGGCGGGGCTGGCCCTGGCATGTGCGGTGTGGCCGGCGCCGGCGGCGGCGCAGGCGGCGGACGCGGGCGCGTCGGCGCCGGTGCTGACGCTGGAGGAGTGCATCCGCCAGGCTCTGAGCGGGAGCCCCACGCTGCTGATCAGCCAGGAGCAGCGCGAGATCGCCGCGCAGACCCTGCGCGGGGCCAAGGGCGCGTTCCTGCCCAACCTCTCGCTGTCGTACAACTGGCAGAAGTCCGAGCGCACGGACTTCGACGTGGCGCAGACCGAGGCCGGCACCTTCCAGATCCCGACCACGGACCCCGACATCTTCACGATCTTCCCGACGCAGGTGGCCAGCGGGGAGATCGCCGACGAGACCGTCAGCGCGACCTACAAGTCGCTGA
>CAYNPY010000017.1:0-43301 GCA_964399195.1 uncultured Fibrobacteraceae bacterium | reverse complement strand
ATGGGCGCTGCTCGGCGCGGGCTGCGCGGCGGCCGCAGCCGCGATCGCGCTGCGGGGAGGCGGCTAGTGGTGCGGGAGAACCGACCGGATCGCTCCGAGTCCGTCCTGCGCAGCGGGAGCGAGCCGGAGGATTACCGGCTGCGCCTGGATCTGGCCTATGTCGGGCGCGATTTCCAGGGTTGGCAGATGCAGGCGGAGGCGCGCACGGTACAGGGTGAACTGCGGGACCTGGTCAGCCGCGTGCTCGGCCGTCCGGTCGTCCCGGTCGGGGCCGGCCGCACCGACACCGGGGTCCATGCCCGCGGACAGGTGGCTCACCTGGCGCTGCGCTCGGCCGCGGAGTGCGACCGGCTCACCCGCGCCCTGCCGGGCATGGTGCCGGGCGACATCGCGATCACCGGCATCCGCCGCGTGTCGCCGGCGTTCAACGCCCGCCTGTCGGCCACCTCGCGCCGCTACAGCTACCATCTGCTGCTGGGGCGGGACATCTTTCAGCCCTGGTGCTGGCAGTTGGGGCGAGACCTGGACCGCGAGGCGGTGGACGTGGCGACGTCGCATTTCCTGGGCGTTCATGACTTCACGAGCTTCTGCAAAGCCAGCTCGCTGAAGAGCGACGGCAACGCCTGCGACGTCAGCCGCTGCGAATGGTCATGGGCTGCCGACCGCGCGGTCTTCCACGTGCAGGCCAACCGTTTCCTCCACCACATGGTCCGCAACCTGGTGGGCCTGCTGGTCGAGGTCGGCTGCGGGCGCCGGAACCCGCGCGACGTGCCGCTCGTTCTGGACGCCCGCCGGCGCACGGCCGCCGGAGGCATGGCCCCGCCGCAGGGCCTGTTCCTGGAGGAAGTGACCTACCCCGAGCAGCTGCTGGATCCCGACTGGAACCCGCCCAACCCCCCGGGAGGATTGGAAGCATGAAGTTCTTCATCGACTCGGCCGACCTCGAGGCCATCCGCGAGATCAAGGCCATGGGCATGTGCGACGGCGTGACGACGAACCCCAGCCTGATGGCCAAGGCGGGGCGCACCGACACCGACAACCTGCTGAAGGAGATCTGCCGCGTCGTGCAGGGGCCCGTCAGCGGCGAGGTCATCGCCACCGACGCCGAAGGCATGGTGACGGAGGGGCGCCGCCTGGCGAAGCTCGACGACCACATGGTGGTCAAGGTGCCCACGACGTACGAGGGACTCAAGGCCACCGCCGCGCTCGCGGCCGAGGGCATCGCCGTCAACTGCACGCTCGTGTTCTCACCCAGCCAGGCGCTCCTGGTGGCCAAGGCCGGCGCGGCCTACGTCTCCCCGTTCGTCGGCCGCCTGGACGACGTCAGCGAGGACGGGATGCAGCTGATCCAGGACCTGGTCGACATCTACGGCAACTACGACTTCGAGACGGAGATCATCGTCGCCTCGGTCCGGCACCCGCTGCACGTCGTCGAGTCGGCGCGGCTGGGCGCGCACATCGCCACGATCCCGCCGGAGGTGGTGCGCCGGCTGGTGGCGCACCCGCTCACGGACAAGGGCCTGGCGGCCTTCCTGGCCGACTGGCGCAAGCTGCAGGGCGGGAACTGAGATGGGCGGCTCGCGCTGGTGGCCGGTGCTGGCCGGACTTCTGCTGGGCGTGCTGCTGGGGGCCGTGCTGCTGGGGGTCCGCTTCGGCGCGCCGTGGCGCTGGCCGCTGGGCCACGCTCCGGACACGCTGCGCGCGGGGCGCGACACCGTCGTCATCCGCGAGGTGCCGGTGGAGGCGCCGCGCCGCGAGGATCCGGGCGAGGCGCGGAACACCGCCATCGTGCGCGCGACGCGCGATGTCGCGCCCGCCGTCGTCAGCATCAACGTCGTCCAACGGCAGGCCGTGCGGAATCCCACGATGGAATTCTGGGAGCGCATGGGACTGCTGCCGCACCGCGAGACGTACCGAAAGGTGCAGAACCTGGGCTCGGGCGTGATCGTCGACCGCGACGGGACGATCGTGACCAACTTCCACGTCATCGAGGGCGCGATCCAGATCATCGTCAACCTGTCGGACGGGCGGCAGTTCACGGCCGCGGTCCTCGATGCGGTGCCGCTGTACGACCTGGCCGTGCTGCGCATCGACGCGCCGGATCTCCCGGTGGCCAGGCTCGCGCGCGAGGACGACCTGCAGATCGGCGAATGGGTCATCGCCATCGGCTCGCCGTTCGGCTACCTGCTGGCGGACACGCAGCCGACGGTCACCGTCGGCGTCGTCAGCGCCCTCAACCGCGACATCAAGACGTCCGACGCCGAGCGCGCCTACCTGGGCATGATCCAGACCGACGCCGCCATCAACCCGGGCAACAGCGGGGGGCCGCTGGTGGACACGCGCGGCCACGTGGTCGGCATCAACACCTTCATCTTCTCGGGCTCGGGCGGCAGCGTGGGCATCGGTTTCGCGGTGCCCGCTTCCCGGGTCGCCACGGTCGTCGATGACATTCGCCGCTACGGGCATTACCGCGACCCGAACGTGGGTTTCACGCTGATCGTCCTGTCGGGCGCCAACATGCGGGACTACGGCACCGTCGACCCGGCGGGAGCCGTGGTGCACGCGGTGGCGGCCGGCTCGCCGGCGGCCAAGGCGGGCCTGCGCCCGGGGGACATCCTGCGCGAGATGGGCGGCTTGCGCCTGCGCAACCGGGATACGATCTATCGCCTGATCTACAACTCGAAGGTGGGAGACCACCTCAGCTTCAAGGCCGAGCGGGCCGGCAGGCTCTTCACGGGCGAGATCGTGCTCGAGGAGACGCGCTGAGGGCCGCGAGCGCGGGAGTGGGATCGTGGAGGCTGGGATCGTGACGCCGGACGGCGCGCGCTGGCGGCTGGTGCTGGTCACCGGCGGCGCCGGATTCACGGGCATCAACCTCATCCGCTACCTGCTCGAGCGGGGCGTGAAGGTCCGGTCGCTGGACCTGGCCCCGTTCGACTACGCCGACTGCCGCGACCGCATCGAGGTGATCGACGGCGACATCCGCGACGCCGCCACGGTCGAACGCGCCATGCAGGGCGTCGACCTGGTGATTCACTGCGCGATGGCGCTGCCGCTCTACGCGGAGAAGGACATCCTGACGACCGGCATCGACGGCACGCGCCGCCTGCTCGAGGCCGCCGAGCGGGCGAAGGTCGGCCGCTTCGTGCACATCTCTTCGACTGCGGTGTACGGCATCCCGGACCACCACCCGCTGCTGGAGACCGACCGCCTCGACGGGGTCGGCCCCTACGGCATCGCGAAGGTCGAGGCGGAGAACGTCTGCGCCGAATTCCGCGCGCGCGGCCTGGTCGTACCGGTGATCCGGCCCAAGAGCTTCATCGGCCCGGAGCGGCTGGGCGTCTTCGCGCTGCTCTACGACTGGGCGAAGGACGGCCGCGGCTTCCCGATGATCGGCAACGGCAACAACCGCTACCAACTGCTCGACATCGCCGATCTCTGCCAGGCCATCTGGCTGTGCAGCACGCTGGACGACGCCGTCGTCAACGACGTCTTCAACATCGGCGCCGGCGAGTTCACGACCATGAAGCAGGACTGGCAGGCGGTGCTGGACCGCGCCGGCCACGGCAAAAAGGTCGTCGGCATGCCGGCGGCGCCTCTGATCTGGACCCTGCGCGCGCTGGAGAAGCTGGGGATCTCGCCGCTCTACAAGTGGGTCTACGAGACGGCGAGCAAGGACTCCTTCGTCTCGATCGAAAAGGCGCAGCGGGTGCTGGGGTATGCGCCCCAGTTCTCCAACCAGCAGGCGCTCGTCCGCAACTTCGAGTGGTACCTGGCGCACCTCGACGAGTTCACGGGCGCTTCGGGCGTCTCGCACCGCGTGCCCTGGAAGCAGGGCATCCTGGGCTTCGCCAAGCGCTTCTTCTAGCGGGGAGGGGCCATGATCGCGGTCACCGGCGCGGCCGGCTTCATCGGCAGCAACCTGGTCTGGGGCCTCAACCGGCGCGGCCGCGACGACATCCTCGCCGTGGACCTCCTGCCGGCCGGCGACGTCTCGCCCAACCTGGCGCCGCTGCGTCTGGCCGGCTACCTGGCCAAGGACGCCTTCCGCGACTGGCTGCGCGTGCCGGCGAACGCGCGCTCGCTGGAAGCGGTCTACCACCTGGGCGCCTGCAGCAGCACCACCGAGACGAACTGGGAGTTCCTGGCCGAGAACAACCTCGGCTACACGCGCGACCTGTGCCGCCTGTGCCTGGACGCCGGCGTGCGCTTCGTCTGCGCGAGCAGCGCCGCGACCTACGGCGACGGCGCGCAGGGCTACGACGACGACCATGCGCGCCTGCGCGACCTGCGGCCGCTGAATCTCTACGGCCGTTCGAAGCACGAGTTCGACCTGTGGGCGCTGGACGAGGGTGTCCTGGATGCGATCGCCTCGCTGAAGTACTTCAACGTCTACGGGCCGAACGAGTGGCACAAGGGCGACATGCGCTCGATGGTCTGCAAGGGCTACGAGCAGGTCCGCGACACCGGGCGCGTGCGGCTGTTCGCCTCCGACCGGCCCGAGTACCCCGACGGCGGCCAGCAGCGCGACTTCATCTGGGTCGACGACGCGGTGGCCATGACGCTGTGGTGCGGCGAGCATCCGGCGGCCGGCGGCGTCTTCAACGTGGGCACGGGAGAGGCGGCGACCTGGAACCGCCTGATCGGCGCCATCTTCGCGGCGCTGGGACTCGAGCCGGTCATCGACTACGTGCCGATGCCCGCCGAACTGAAGGGGCGCTACCAGTACCACACCGAGGCGCGCATGGCCAAGCTGCGCGCCGCCGGCTGCGACGTGCCGCTGACGCGGCTGGAGGAGGCGGTGGCCGAGTACGTGCTCGGCCACCTCGTCGACCATCGGCACCGGGGCGCCTGATGCAGGACCGTCTGCTGCCGCCGGCCCCGGCCTCGCTGACGCAGGGGCTGGCCGCGCTGCCGCAGGCGCTGGCGGAACTGCATCCGCTGCGCGCGCGGCACCGGGCCCAGCTGCCCGGCCAGGTCGCCCAGCTCAGCGAATGGTTGACCACCGCGCGCGACGAACTGCCCCGCGACTATCTCAGCCGCCCCGCCCTGCTGTCGGCCTACCTGCACTATTTCCTGCCCTGGAACCTCTACCGGCAGGGCCGCCTGGTGTCGGGACTCGACCTGCAGCCGGCGGCCGGCGCGCGGATCGTCGACGTCGGGGCCGGGCCCTTCACGTTCGCGCTGGCCCTGTGGCTGGCGCGGCCGGACCTGCGGGAAGTTCCGCTGCGCTACCTGGCCGTGGATCGCGCCGGCGCGGCGCTGGGGGCCGGCCGCGCGCTCTGGGACCGCCTCGCCGCCGGCGCGGCGTGGGAGGTGGCGACGCTGGCGGGCCCGGCCGGCGCGCGGGACCTGCCGCCGGCCGACCTGCTGGTGCTGGCCAACGTGCTCAACGAGATCCGCGGTCCGGGCGGCGGCGAGCGCGAGGCGGACGGCGACCGGCGCGACCCGCTGCTGGAGCGCTGGGCCGCCTCGCTCGCTCCGGGCGGCCGGGTGCTGGTCGTCGAGCCGGGGACGCGTCCGGCCGCGCGCGCCCTGGTCGCGCTGCGGGCGGCGGCCCTGGCCGCCGGCTGGCGCGCGCTGGCGCCATGCCCGCACCAGGCGCGCTGCCCGCAGCCGGGCCACGGGCGTCACCCGTGGTGCCATTTCGCTTTCGCGACCACCAGCGCGCCGGCGTGGCTGGAGGAACTGAGCCGCCGCGCCGGGCTGGCGAAGGAACGCGCGAGCCTGTCCTTCCTGCTGCTGGAGCCGCCGGCGACGGATGCAGTGGCGGACGCGCCGCCGGCGGTGGCCGTGACCGAACCCGGCCCTGCGCCCGCGGCCGGCGCCGTGGTGGAGGTGCGTGTGGTCTCGGGCGACTTCCCGCTGGCCGGCGGCGGGCGCGGCCGCTACGGCTGCGCGGCGCCGGGCCTGGTCCTGCTGGAGGAGGCGCGGCCGGGTTCCGACCGGGGCCCGTTGCCAGGGGATCTCGTGCGCGTGGCATGGCCGGAGCGCCCGCGGCGGGATGGGAAGTCCGGCGCGACGATCGCGCCGCTGCCGGCAACCGGCGCCGCCCGCGCCCCGACGGCGCCCGGCCGCGGCCGGCCGCGCGGCGGGCCTCGCCGCTGAGGCACCCCCTCGCGGACGTTGCGTCAGCGGTGACGGAACACGCCGACCACGCCGGCGACCACCAGCGCGGCCCCGGCCAGCGTCCATCTGGTGACCGGCTCGTCGATGAGCAGCCAGCCCAGGAACACCGCGATGACCGGATTCACGTAGGCGTAGGTCATGACCACGCGGTAAGGCAGCCGCTGCAGCGTGATCACGTAGCTGGTGAAGGCGAAGATCGAGCCCACGACCACGAGGTAGGCCCAGGCGGCCCAGGCCTCGGCGGAGGGCCGGGGCAGCGGCGCGCCGGCGCCCAGTTCGCCGCGGCCGAGCGCCATCGCGGCCAGCCCCAACCCGCCCAGCAGCTGCTGCCAGCCCGAGACCGCGCGGACCGACAGGTCGGGCCGGCGCCGCTGGAACCAGATCGAGCCCAGGGCCCAGAACAGGGGCGCCAGCAGCAGGCCGACCACGGCCGCGATGTCCCCGCCGTTGCCTGTGCGCAGCACCGGCCACGACAGCGCGGCCACGCCGGCGAACCCGAGCAGGATCGAGCCCACCAGGAGCGGCGACGGCGACTTGCGGTCCAGCGCCAGGTTGATCGACTCGCCCCACAGCGGCATCGCGGCGACCAGCAGGGCGGCCAGTCCGCTCGAGGCGCGCAGCTCGGCCCAGGTCACCAGCCCGTTGCCGCCCACCCACAGCAGCACGCCGCTGCCGCCCATCAGCACCCACTCGCGGCCCCGCAGGCGCACGCGCTCGCCCTTCAGGCGCGCCCAGCCCAGCAGCACGGCCGCCGCCGCGAACACGCGCAGCATCGCCATCGTGAAGGGCGGGAAGCCCCCCTCGCCGGCGACCGCCAGGCGGATGCCCAGGTAGGTGCTGCCCCAGGCCAGGTAGACCACCAGCAGGTGCAGCAGGCCGCCGCGGTCCAGTGGTCGCGCATCAGGCATGGGTGCTCCCGGCCGGCGCGTCGCCGGCGCTGTCGCGGGACATTGACGGGGCCGTCGCTGCCAGGGCGGCGGCGGGCTGCGGGACGAGGCCGGTGGCAGGGCTTGCGGCCGCGGCGGTGGCCGCGCGCTCGGCGTGGGCGACCTCGCGCCGCGCCAGGACCACGGCCGCGAGCGCGGCGGCCCAGGTGATGCCGAAGATGCCCCACCAGATGCCGCCGAGACCCGCTCCCCACACGCGCGTGGCCAGTCCGAAGACCAGCAATGGGGCCACGATCTGCCGGGCCAGGCCGATCCACAGCGCCAGCGCCGGCCGCTTGAGGCCCTGCAGCGCCGACGTGTTGACGAACAGGATCACGTAGGCGAACCCGATGAAGGCCGCGATGCGCAGGTAGCGGGCGCCGATGGCCACGACCTCCGGATCGTCGGTGAACGCGTCCATCAGGGGCCGCGCCAGCAGCAGCAGCAGGGCCCCGCCGCAGACCATCAGCACGGCGCCGGCGCCCAGCGCCGTCCGCACGGCCTGGCGCACGCGGTCGAAGCGGCGCGCGCCGCCGTTCTGGGCGGCGAGCGTCAGCGTGGCCACGTTCAGGCCGATGGTCGGCAGCAGCAGGATCTGCTCGATGCGCGTGGCGACGCCGTAGGCGGCCACCGCTTCGCTCGAGAAGCGGCCCAGGAACCAGGTGATGACGAAGACGCCCAGCGCCATGGTCATCATGTTGGCGCCGGCCGGCAGCCCCTGGCGGGCGATCGCCGCCAGCACGGCCCGGTCGGGCCGCCAGCGCGCGCCCGCGGCGCGGTCCAGCAGCCCCGTGCGCCGGGCGCGCCGCGCCATCAGCGCCACGCTGAACGCCTGCGCGACCAGCGTCGCCAGCGCCAGCCCCCCGATGCCCATCGCGGGCAGGCCCAGCCCGCCGAACATGAACCAGGGGTCCAGCACCACGTTGAGCGCGCAGGCCATGATCAGCGCGTCGCGGAACGTGCGCGTGTCGCCCTGCGCGTTGAGCACGGCGTTGAACATGTGGACGCCGAACATCAGCGCCGCGCCGGCCAGGATCACGTTCATGTACTGCAGGCACGTCGCCAGGTAGGCGCCCTCGGCGCCCAGCAGCCGGAACAACGGCGGTACGGCCAGGAAGCCCAGCGCCGAGCTGGCCACGCCGAGTGCGCCGGCCAGCAGCAGGCCCTGCGCCGCCACCAACGCGGCCCGCCGACGGTCCCCGGCGCCCAGCGCGTGGCCGATCAGGGCCGTGGTGCCCGTGGCGAAACCGCTCCCGACCGCGACGAACATGAAGAAGACCGGGAACGAGAGGGACAGGGCGGCGAGGGCCTCGGTGGACAGGCGGCCCGCGAAGTAGGTGTCCACGACGTTGAACATCGTGTTGAAGAAGAACCCCACGGCGGCCGGCACGGCCAGGCGACGCACGAGCGCCGGGATGGGCGCGGTGGTCAGGTCGCCGTTCGGCGCCGGGGCTCGTGCGGGTGCGGGCAAGGTCGCTCCTGCGTGCGCGGGACAGAGGATCGCGCCAATGTACACGCGAGACGCCGCCGGCGACAGTCCGGTCCCGCGGCCGGGCCCGCGCGCGTCTTGACCGCGCCGGCGCGCCGGGTATAGTTCGGGTCGTTCCCGCCCACCTTTCCGCGCACCGAGGCAGGATCCCATGATCGACCGCTACGCCAGTCCCGAGATGACCCGCATCTGGTCCGATGAGAACCGCTTCCGCCTCTGGCTGGAAGTGGAGACCGTGGTCTGCGAGGTCCGCGCCGAGCTGGGCCAGATCCCCGCCGCCGCCGCCCGCGCCGTCCGGGAGCGAGGCGGCTTCGACACCGCGCGCGTGCTGGAGATCGAGGCCACCGTCCAGCACGACGTCATCGCCTTCCTGACCAGCGTCGCCGAGCACGTGGGCGAGGAGTCCCGCTGGGTGCACCAGGGCATGACCAGCAGCGACCTGCTGGACACGGCCTTCGCGCTGCAGGCGCGCGAGGCCGGCACTGTCCTGCGCGCGGCGCTGGTGTCGCTGCTCGACGCCGTGGAGGCGAAGGCGCGCGAGCACCAGGCCACCGTCATGATCGGCCGCTCGCACGGCATCCACGCCGAGCCGACCACCTTCGGCCTGAAGCTGCTGGTCTACTGGGCGGCGCTCGAGCGCGGCCTGCGCCGTCTCGACGCCGCGCAGGCCGACATCGCGCACGGGCAGCTGTCCGGCGCGGTCGGCACGCTGGCGCACCTGGACCCGGAGGTGGAGGCGCGCGTGATGGCCCGCCTGGGCCTGGGCGTGGACCCCGCCTCGACGCAGGTGATCCAACGGGACCGCCACGCGGCCTGGCTGGGCGCCCTCGCGTTGCTGGGCGCGACGATCGAGCAGATGGCGGTCGAGATCCGCAACCTTCAGCGCACCGACGTGCGCGAGGTGGAGGAGCCCTTCGGCCGCGGCCAGAAGGGCAGCTCGGCGATGCCGCACAAGAAGAACCCCATCGTCAGCGAGAAGCTGACCGGCATGGCGCGCCTGCTGCGCGGGTACGCGCACACGGCGTTGGAGAACGTCGCCCTGTGGCACGAGCGCGACATCAGCCACAGCAGCGTCGAGCGCATCGTCTTCCCGGACGCCTGCCACGTGCTGCACCACATGCTGACCCGGATGCGCTGGCTGGTGGCCGGGCTGGTCGTCCACGCCGACCGCATGCGGGCCAACATGGACAAGGTCCGCGGCATGTACTTCTCGCAGCCGGTGCTGCTGGCCCTGACCGAGGCCGGGGTCAGCCGGGAAGAGGCCTATACCTGGGTGCAGGAGAGCGCGTTGCGGGTCTGGGACGCCGACCGCACGCTCCGGGACCTGGTCGAGGCCGACCCGCGGATCACCGACCGGCTGTCCCCGGCCGTCCTGGACGCCTGCTTCGACGTCACGGGCCAGCTGCGCAACGTGCCCCACATCTTCGCCAGGACCCTGGCCCGGCGGGACTGGTAGAATGCGGGAACCCGCCGGTTGTGCGCGGCGTTAACAACATGTCGCCATCTTGATTTCAATATTCAACAACTGGCGACAGGCAGGGCAGTTAACGGTTGACGGGGGCGCAGGCTGCGCATAGTTTCGAACCCGAACAGGTGACCTGGCCGAGGACATCCCAGGCACCGCAACTCTCCTGGAGGAGGATCGACGATGCGGAAGTTCTTCCTGGTCGGCCTGGTCGCTGCGCTGGCCGTGGCCGTGGCGGCGATGGCCGCCGAGATGCCCGGCAAGATCACCATCAAGGACTGCGCCGACACCAAGACGCCGGTGACGTTCGACCACGCGGCCCACGTGAAGGCCGCCAAGGACTGCGTCACCTGCCACCACAACCACAAGGACCTGACGGCGGAGACCGCCGCGACGATCAAGGTCGAGAAGTGCGGCTCCTGCCACATCAAGCCCGAGAAGGCCGAGACCCCCGCCTGCTCCGGCAAGAAGATGACGGACAACCCGTACCACATCAGCTGCGTGCCCTGCCACAAGGAGACCAAGGCGGCCAAGGCCGACACCAAGGCCCCGACCACCTGCGTCGGTTGCCACCCGAAGGCCGGCGCCTGACCGGGGCTCGGACCGCAGGCTGAACGCACCGGAGCCCCTCCCGCGCGGGAGGGGCTCCCGCGTTCGTGCCGCCGTCCGTGCCGCCGCCCGTGCCGCCGACTCGGCGCTTTGCCGGCCGGCGCACCGATGCTAGATTGGGGGCGGCCCACCGAAGCAGCGGCCCGGCCGCCCTCCCGACCACCCCGACGGAGCAGCATGGCAGCGCACGACGAGAGCTTCGCGCCGGTTCCGGTCGACAGCCTGGACGACGACGCGCTGCGCGCCCGCCTGCGCGCGCACGGCCTGACCCTCAGCACGGACGAGGCGCGCAAGGTGGCCGTCCTGCTCGGCCGCGACCCCACGCTCACGGAACTGACTCTGTTCGACACCATGTGGAGCGAGCACTGCTCGTACAAGAGCAGCCGCCCCCACCTCAAGAAGCACCTGCCGACGGACGGCCCCAACGTGGTCGTGGGCCCGGTCGAGGACGCGGGCATCATCGACTTCGGCGGCTTCGGCGGACGGCGGTGGGGCATCATCTTCGCCCACGAGTCGCACAACCATCCCAGCCAGGTGATGCCGGTCGAGGGCGCCGCCACCGGCATCGGCGGCATCGTGCGCGACGTCTACTGCATGGGCGGCGAGGTCATCGCCACGCTGGATCCGCTGCGCTTCGGCTGGCCGGTCGACGCGCCGGGCGAACAGGGCGCCGCGCACCGCGTGGACATCGCCCGCGACGTCGTGACCGGCATCTGGGAGTACGGCAACGCGCTGGGCGTGCCCAACCTGGGCGGCGACGTCTACTTCCACGAGTCGTTCAACGAGAACTGCCTGGTCAACGTCGTGGCCGTGGGCCTGGTCGACCAGGCCCACATCACGCACAGCCGCGTGCCGAAGCAGGCGGCCGACGAGCCCTACGACCTGATCCTGGTGGGCAAGCCCACCGACTGGTCCGGCATGGGGGGCGCGGCCTTCGCCTCGGCCGACCTGGACGCCGCCGCCGCGCACGAGAACAAGGGCAGCGTGCAGACGCCCGACCCCTTCCTCAAGCGCATCCTGACGGTGGCCAACCGGGTGGCGCTGCAGCTGGCGCGCGACGAGGGAGCCCAGATCGGGTTCAAGGATCTGGGCGCCGGCGGCGTGGCCTGCGTGACCAGCGAACTGGTCGACGCCGGCGGCTTCGGCTGCGACGTGGACCTGGCGCTGGTCCACCAGGTGACGGGCCTGCCGGCGCGCGTCTGCGCCTGCAGCGAGACGCAGGAGCGCTACGGGCTGGCCGTGCCGGCGCGGCTGACCGAGCGCATCCTGAAGGTGTACAACGAGGACTTCGCGCTGCCGACGCTCTACGACGGCGCCTGTGCGCGCAAGATCGGCACCGTGACGCGCGAGCGCCGCTACGTGCTGCGCCTGGGCGACCAGGTGGTCTGCGACGCGCCGGTCGAGACGATCACCGAGGGCATCCGCTACGACCGCGTGGCCGAGGCTCCCGAAAGGCGCGAGGTGTCGCCGGAGGAGCGCCTGCCCGAAGCGCCGCCCGCGGCCATCGCGGAGGAGTGGCTGGCGCTGATGGCGCACCCCAACCTCTGCAGCCGCGAGTACGTCTACCGGCACTACGACGGGGAGGTGCAGGGCAACACGATCCTCCGGCCCGGCGAGGCCGACGCCGGCGTCGTGGCGCCGCTGCCCGGCTGCCGGCGCGCCGTGGCCCTCAGCGCGGACGGCAATCCGCTGCTGGGTCTGGCCGATCCGTGGACGGGCGGCGCCGCCGCCGTGCTGGAGGCCTGCCGGAACGTCGCCTGCGTCGGCGGCGAGCCCTCGGCCGTGACCGATTGCCTCAACTTCGGCAATCCCGAGAATCCGCACGCCTTCTGGCAGTTCAGCGAGGCCGTGCGCGGGGTGGGCGACGCCTGCCGCGGCGTGGGGCTGCACGCGCGCGAGGGCGCGCCGCTGCCGGTGGTCTCGGGCAACGTCAGCCTCTACAACCAGAGCGCCGGCGGGCGCGCGGTGGCGCCCTCGCCGATCGTCGCCTGCGTGGGCATCGTGCCCGACTACGCGCACAGCCGCAGCCAGCGCTTCAAGGCGGCGGGCGACGTCGTGCTGCTGCTCGGCCGGCGGCGGCCGGAGACGGCCGGCAGCGTGTATCTCGACGCCGGCTTCGCGGCGGGGCGTCCGGCCGTGCCGCCGCTGGATTTCGCCGCGGCGCGGCGGGAGATCCGCGCCGTCTGCGACCTGGTCGCGGCCGGGCTGGTGACCGCCGCGCACGACATCGGGGACGGCGGACTGGCCGCGTGCCTGGCCGAGATGGCCGTCGGCCTGGAGGCGGCGGGGCTGCTCGGCGCCGACGTGCAACTGCCTGCGCGCGACGGCGTGACCACGCGCGAGTTCCTGTTCGGCGAGGCGGGCGGCTTCGTGCTGACGGTCGCGCCCGGGCACGCGGAGGACGCCGCCCGCGCGCTGGCGGCGGCGGGCGTCGACTGGTGGCGGCTGGGCGAGGTAACCGCGGAGCCGCGGCTGGTCGTGCGCGAGAGCGACGGCGGCACGGTGGCGGAAGTTGGCGTGCGACGGCTGGCGCGCATCTGGCAGGAGGCGCTGCCGGGCCTGCTCGCCGGACCCGCGGCCGTGGCGGCGGTGCCGCCGCCGGCCGGCGCCGACGAGCGCGGGGAGGGCACGACGCCGCCGCGCCTGAACCTGGCGCGACGTCCGCGCGTGGCGGTGGTGCAGCTGCCCGGCGTCAACTGCGAGGACGAGTCGGCGCGGCTGCTGGAAGTGGCCGGCGCCGAGGCGGAGATCTTCCGCTGGACGCGCCCCGCGGCCGAGCTGGCGGCGTTCGACGGCTATCTGGTGCCGGGCGGATTCTCGTACCAGGACCGGGTGCGCGCGGGCGCCGTCGCCGCGCGCGACCCCCTGCTCGAGGTGCTGCTGGAGGAGAGCAGCCACGGCAAGCCGGTGCTCGGCATCTGCAACGGCTGCCAGGTGCTGGTGGAGGCGGGCCTGGTGCCGGGGCTGCAGCCCGGGCGGATCGAGGTGGCGCTGGGCGCCAACCGCAACCCCGGCCGCCGCGGCTACCTGGCGCGCTGGGTGGCGCTGGCGGCGCACCCGTTGGCGCGCACGCCGTTCGTCGAGGGGCTGCGGGGCACGCTGCCGTTGCCGATGGCCCACGCCGAAGGTCGGTTCACGCACGAGGACCCCGCCTTCTTCGCCCGCCTGGCCGCATCCGGCCACGTCGCGCTGCGGTACGCCCCGCTGGGGGGACGCGGCGACGGCAATCCGAACGGCTCGCTCCTGGACACCGCGGCCCTGACCAACTCCCGCGGAAACGTGCTGGCGCTGATGCCGCACCCCGAGCGCGCGGCCCTGCTGCGCATGGTGCCCGAGGATCTGCCTCACGCCTGGGGCGACAGGCGGCGGCGGGCCGCCGGCGACGCGGCCGCCCTCGAGGGCGCGGGACCGGGCGCCTTCCTGCTGCAAAGGCTGGTGGAGCTGTGCTGAACGAACGCGGCGCAACGCGGAGCCTGGCCGAGGTGCTGGTCACGGCGCACAAGGGCGTCGACCTTCACGCGGCCACGGCGCGCCGGGTGATGCAGGGGCGTCTGCTGGGCGGCGAGCGGCTGGCGGATCTGCGGCGATGCGAGTTCCATGCCTTCGGCGGCGCCGCGGACGGCGGCCCGCCGCTGGCTGAACTGCTGGCGACCGGGCGCTACTTCAACCCGAACAAGCACCGCTACGGCCACTTCACGCTGGCGGCCCCGTTCGCCTGGGCGGCCGGCGACGGCCAGGGGTTTCCGGCGGGCTGGCCCGGCGGCACGGGCGATGCGGCCCGCGCGGCCGCGCGCGAGGCCCTGGGCGACCTGCTCGGCGGGCCGGCGCCGGGCGGGCAACTGGCCGTCGATGTCGCGGCCTGGGCCCGCGGCCAGGAGGGTCCGGTGGTCAGCGGCACGCTGTGGCGGCTGGTGATCCGGGGCGCCGGCGAGCCGGCCCTGGACGTCGCCCGCCGGCTGGCGGTCGCGCGCGGCGGCCGCGAAGGGCTGCTCGTGAACCCGCACCTCGAATGCTGGCTGCTGGCGGAGGCCTGAGCGATGCACGCGCAGGAAAGCGCTGACCGGGAGGCACGATGAGCACGGGCAGGCACTGGCGCGAGGAGTGCGGCGTGGTGGGCATCGCCGCGGTGGAGGGCGCCGCCGAACTGGCCTCGCTGGCGCTGCACGCCCTGCAGCACCGCGGCCAGGAGAGCGCCGGCATCACCGTCGCCGACGGCCACCGCCTGCTGACCCATAAGCGCATGGGCCTGGTCGCCGACGTCTTCGACGAGTCGACCACCCGCGCGCTGACCGGCAACTGGGCCATCGGCCACGTGCGCTACAGCACCGCCGGCGGCAGCACGCTGCTGAACGCCCAGCCGCTGCAGGCCGCGTCGCACCGCGGCACCGTCAGCCTGGCCCACAACGGCAACCTGGTCAACGCCCACGAGCTGCGCCGCGAGATGGAGCTGCAGGGTTCCATCTTCTCGACCACCAGCGACACCGAGGTGATCCTGCACCTTCTGGCGCGCCATCCGGGCGCCCTGGTCGAGGACGCGCTGCTGGACGTACTGCCGAGGGTCCGGGGCGCGTACAGCCTGGTGGCGCTCACCCGGGACCGGCTCATCGCCGCGCGCGATCCGCACGGCTTCCGGCCGCTGTGCCTGGGGCGGTACCGCGACAGCTACGTGGTGGCCAGCGAGAGCTGCGCCTTCGACATCATCGGCGCGCGCTACCTGCGCGACATCGCCCCGGGTGAGCTGGTGGTGCTCGGCGAGGGCGAGCTGAGCAGCCGCCAGCTCTCGGTCCGCGCCCCCGAGCGCCGCTGCGTGTTCGAACACGTCTATTTCTCCCGGCCGGACAGCATCGTGTTCGGGCGCAACGTCGAGGCGGCGCGCCGGCGCTGCGGCGAGATCCTGGGGCGAGAGGCGCCCGCCGAGGCCGACCTGGTCTGCGCCGTGCCTGACAGCAGCAACACCGCGGCGCTGGGCTACGCGAAGGCCACCGGGCTGCCCTTCGAACTGGCCCTGATCCGCAACCACTACGTCGGGCGCACCTTCATCTCGCCCGCGCAGAAGGTCCGAGACATGTCGGTGCGCATCAAGTTCAACCCCGTGGCCGAGGTCGTCGCGGGCCGCCGCGTGGTGTTGATCGACGACTCGATCGTCCGCGGCACGACGATGCGCAAGCTGGTCAAGCTCGTGCGCGGCGCCGGCGCCGCCGAGGTGCACCTGCGCATCGCCTCGCCGCCGGTGACCAACCCCTGCTACTACGGGATCGACACGCCGGTGCGGAACGAACTGATCGCCGCGAGCCACACCGTCGAGGAGATCCGAACCTACCTGCGTGTCGATTCGCTGGCGTACCTGTCGCTGGCCGGCCTGCGCGAGGCGGCCGGGGACCAGGACAACCACTGCGACGCCTGCTTCACGGGGAACTACCCGGTGTCGTTCGCGGAGGAGCCGGGCCGCGACCTGCTCGAGCGCGGCGCCGGCGTCCGCATTCCGGTCCGGACGTTGCCGGCCGAAGGGGAGGACTGAGCTGGAGGACCCGCAGCCGATGGCGCCTGCGCCCGCGCCGGGGCGGCCCTGGCGGCCGTCGCCGGCCTTCGACGACCCGGCCGTCCTGGCGGATGCGCTGCGGCGGCGCCTGCTGCCGCACGTGGCGGCGCCGGGCCGCTACATCGGCGGCGAACTGGGCGCCGACCGCGACGGCTTCCGCGCCGACCGCCCGGCGCTGCTTTTGTGTTTCCCCGACGCCTATGAGGTCGGGATGTCGCACCAGGGTCTGCGCATCCTCTACTCGCTGATCGGGCAGCGCACCGAGGCCTTCCCTGACCTGGCCTTCGCCCCCTGGCCGGACATGGAGCAGGCCATGCGGCGGCTGGGGCTGCCGCTGTACGGCCTGGAGTCGCGCCGCCCGGCGCGGCAGTTCGACGTGGTCGGCTTCTCGCTGGGCTACGAGCTGGCCTACACGAACATGCTGACGATGATCGACCTGGCCGGATCGCCCCTGCGCGCGGACGACCGCCGCGAAGGGGATCCGATCTTCATCGCCGGCGGCTCCTGCGTGCTGAATCCGGCGGTCGTGGCGCCGTTCCTGGACCTGCTCGTGCTGGGCGACGGGGAGGAGGCCGTGCTCGAGATGGCGGCCGCGCTGGCCGCGTCGCGCCGCGCCGGCGAGGGCCGCGCCGCGCGCCTGGCTCGTCTGCGCGCCCTGCCGGGCGTGTGGTGGCCGGGCGCGACGCAGCCGGTGCGCGCGCGCGTCATCCGCGATCTCAACGCCTATCCGCCGCCCCGCCAGCTGGTGCCGGTCATCGAGCCGGTGCACGACCGCCTGTCGCTGGAGGTCATGCGCGGGTGCGTGCGCGGCTGCCGGTTCTGCCAGGCGGGCATGATCACGCGCCCGGTGCGCGAGCGCGACCCCGACGCCCTGGTCGTCGCCGCGCGCGACGGCCTGGCCGCCAGCGGCTGGGACGAAGTGTCCCTGCTCAGCCTCTCCACCGGCGACTACAGCGGCCTGGGCGAGGCCGTGGCCGGCATCCAGGACGCGCTGGCGGCCGACCGCACGAACCTGGTGCTGCCCAGCCTGCGCGTGGACTCGGTGGAGGATGGCCTGTACGAGCGCATCAGCAGCGAGCGCCCGGCCAGCTTCACCTTTGCGCCCGAGGCGGGCAGCGCCCGCCTGCGCGATGTCGTGAACAAGAACATCACCGACGACGACATCATCACCACCACGGGGCAGGCGCTGCGCGCCGGCGTCAAGAACGTGAAGCTGTACTTCATGGTCGGGCTGCCCACCGAGACCGACGAGGACCTCGACCAGCTGTGCTCCCTGGTCGACCGCGTCGTCGCGCAGGCCCCCCGGGGGGGCGCCCAGATCCACGTCTCGCTGTCGCCGTTCTCGCCCAAGGCGCACACCACTTTCCAGTGGGCCGGGCAGATCCCGCGCCAGGAGATCGAGCGGCGCAACCGTCGCGTCGCCGACCGCCTGCGGCGCCACAAGCTGAAGCTGAGCCTGCGCGATGCGGAGACCTCGTTCCTGGAAGGCATGCTGGGGCTGGGCGACGGCCGCCTGGCCGACGTCCTGGAGCGGGCCTGGCGCCTGGGCGCGCGCTTCGACGGCTGGTCCGAGCACCTGCGCCTGGCCACCTGGGAGCGGGCGCTGGCCGAGTGCGGAGTGAACGCCGAGGACTACCTGGCGCCGCGCGATCCGGACGCTCCGCTGCCCTGGGACGGGGTCGACGTGGGGGTCGACAAGGAGTTCCTCAAGCGCGACTGGCGGCGCGCCGTGCAGGCGCGGTCCCTGCCCGATTGCCGGCTGGAAGGTCCCTGCTACGACTGCACCTCGTGCGACGGCGACCTCCAGCACGTGTTCGCCAAGCTGGAGGCACTCGGGGGCGCCCCGCCGCGCCGCGGGCCGGCCATCCCGTCGCACGGCCGCGGCACGACGCGGCTGGCCGACGACCCGATCCCGCGCCGGACGCCGGCGCCGCCGCCGCCGGCCGATCCCGAGCCGGACTTCGATCCCCGCAACGAGGATCCGGCCCGGCCCGGCCGGGAGGATCCCCGCTGGGTCGGCTGGCGCCAGCAGGCGGCGGCCAAGTGCTGGTACCGGGTCCAGTACGCCAAGGACGGCGACCTGGTCTTCCTCGGCCACCTGGACTTCCAGCGGCAGCTGCACCTGGCCCTGCGAAGGTCCCGCTTGCCTGTCGCCCACAGCAAGGGCTATCATCCGCACCCGATGCTCAAGTTCGGCCCCCCGTTACCCGTGGGGGTGGCCGGCGAGCGCGAGTGCCTTGACATCGCCTTCGACCACCAGGTGCCCGACTGGACCGAGCGCCTGAATCGCGAGTTGCCGTCCGGCCTGAGGCTCGGGCGCGCCGTGGTGGTCGGGGCCCAGACGCCGCCGTCGATCGACCAGGCGGTGTCGCGGTTCGATTACCGGGTGATCCTGCCCGGCGTCGACGAGGGCGGACCGACGGCCGAGACGGCCGCGGCCGCCGTGGATGCGTTCCTGGCCGGCGCGCGGCGCCCGGTCGTGCGGAAGCGTCCCAAGGGTGATATCGAGATCGATGCCCGCGCCCTGGTGCCGGATGGCGGCCTGGGACTGGCGCGGGCCGACGGGCGGGACCAGGCTCTCGAGCTGCGCGTCAGCCTCCTGCGCAGCGAGTCGGGCGCCGGCCTGCCCGTGCACGAATTCCTGGCCTGCCTGTTCGGCCAGGCGCTGCCCGACCCCGGGCTCTGCGTCGTGGTCCGAACGGGATATGCGGGCCTCCACCGTGACGGGCGCTGGTTGTCGCCCCTCGAGGAAGTAGGTGAGACCGGCCTTCGGTTCTGGATGGAGCGCCATTTCAACGCTTGAGCGCCCCGTCCGGCCGCGGGCAGGTTCTATGCGCAAAGAGATCATCATCAATTCGTCCCCCCACGAGATCCGCATCGCCATGCTCGAGGACGGCGAGCTCGTGGAACTGCTGGTCGAAAGCGCGGACGCGAAGCGGATCGTCGGCAACGTCTACAAGGGCCGGGTCACGTCGGTGAAACCGGGCCTCCAGGCCGCGTTCGTGGACATCGGGCTGGAGCGCGCGGGCTTCCTGCACGCCTCCGACCTGGAGCACGACGACAGCGACATGGAGGTGCCCGACGGCGGCGGCGCCGCGCCGGCCGGCGGCGGCCACGGCGGTCCGCCGGGGCGCCGACGGCAGCGCCACGTGCCGGACATCGGCACCGTGCTGAAGGTGGGCGACGAGATCCTCGTCCAGGTCACCAAGGAGCCGATCAGCACCAAGGGACCGCGCCTGACCGCCGACATCTCCCTGCCCGGACGCTACCTCGTCATGATGCCCAAGGGCCGCCACATCGGTGTCTCGCGCAAGATCGAGGACCGGCGCGAGCGCGTGCGCCTCAAGCAGATGCTGCAGGCCCACCGCCCGGCCGAGGGCGCCTTCATCATCCGCACGGCCGCCACCGCCGTCACCGAGGAGGGCATCAAGCAGGACGTCGACTACCTCAGCGGCCTGTTCGACAAGCTCTACCGCTCCGGCCAGGAGGTGCAGGCCCCGGCGCTGGTCCACGAGGACGTGGGGATGGTCGTGGCGCTGATCCGCGACATCTTCAAGGAGGACACCGCGCGCCTGGTGATCGACGACCACGACGACTTCGTGCGCCTGTCGAACTACATCAAGGCGTTCGCCCCCGAACTGCGCGGCCGCATCGAGGAGTACAAGGGCGACCTGCCCATCTTCGACCAGTACGAGATCGAGTCGGAGATCAAGAACACGCTGGACAAGCGCGTCTGGATGAAGAAGGGCGGCTACCTGATCATCGAGCAGACCGAGGCCCTGGTCTCGATCGACGTCAACACCGGCCGCTTCGTCGGCAAGCGCAACCAGGAGGAGACGATCCTCCAGACGAACATGCTGGCGGCGAGGGAGGTGGCCAGGCAGCTGCGGCTGCGCGACATCGGCGGCATCATCGTCATCGATTTCATCGACATGGAGAGCGAGAGCAACAAGAAGCGCGTCTTCAACGAGCTGCGCCTGCACCTCAAGCGGGACCGGGCGCGCCACAAGGTCTTCCAGGTCTCGGGCCTGGGCCTGGTGGAGATGAGCCGTCAGCGCGTGCGCCCGTCGCTGCTGTCGCAGCTGTCGGACGACTGCCCGTACTGCACGGGCACCGGCAAGGTGCTTTCGATGGAGACGATGAGCAACCGCATCGAGCGGCTCATCCAGCGCATCGCCGTGGTCACGCGCGAGGCGCGCCTGCAGATCCAGGCCAATCCGGTGCTGGCGCTGTACCTGCTCGAGGAGCGGCCCGAACAGTTCCGCGAGCTGTCGCGCTCGTTCGATCTCGAGCTGAACGTGCTGGACGACGCCACGCTGCACGTGGAGGAGTTCCGCATCGTCAGCCTGACCTCGGGCAAGGACCTGATCGCGGAGTTCGAGAAGAAGGCGCGGGGCGGCAGGTAGCGGCGGCCCTCAGGCCGGCGGGCGCGGATCCAGCCGGCCGACGAACTGCAACCGGGCGCGGGTCCCGTACTGGCGGGCCAGCGCCCGGTTCATTTGCCGGTCCGGGCCGCCGCGCAGGGCGGCCAGGGCGCGCAGCAGCGCCTTGAGGCCGTACTCGCAGGCCTGGGCCAGGCGAACCTCCAGCTCGCGGCCGCGGCCGTGGTGCTTGCGCAGGAACAGCCGGTAGCTGTGCTGGAACTGGCGCAGGCTGAAGTCGCTGACCGCGGCCGCGGCGCGTCCCTCCAGGTGCACGATCTCGGCCTCCGCGCAGTACCACACGGCCAGCCCCGCGTCCTTCGCCCGGCGGCACCAGTCCGTCTCCTCGAAGTAGAGGAAGAAGCGCTCGTCCAGCGCTCCCACGCGGGCGAGGGCCTCGCGCGGCATCAGCAGGCAGGCGCCGGCCACGTAGTCCACCTTGCGCGACGGTTCGCCGCGCGCCGGCACGTGCACGACGCGTTCGCCCCAGAAGCGCCCGCCCAGCCGGCGCGCCGGGTCCAGGCACCCCAGCCAGTGGTGGCGCGCCGCGGGGAAGAAGCCCCAGCTGATCGTCGGCCGGCCGTCGGCGTCCGTCAGCAGGGGGCCCGCCGCGCCCAGCTCCTGCCGCCCGCGCGCGAAGGCGACCAGGCGGGCGAGCGAGCCCGGGGGGCACACCGTGTCGGGGTTCAGCAGCAGGACGAAGGCGCCGCGGCAGCGGGGCAGCGCCAGGTTGTTGCCCCCGGCGAAGCCCAGGTTGGCGCCGGCCTCGATCAGGGCCGCGTCGGGGAAGCGCTCGCGGACCAGGGCCGCCGAGCCGTCGCGCGAGGCGTTGTCGACGACCAGCGTCTCGCAGGCCAGGCCGGCGCACGCGGCCGGCAGCGAGGCGAGGCAGCCCTGCAGCAGCCCGGCCGTGTTCCAGTTCACCACGACGACGCTCAGGTCGGGGGCCGAAGCGGCCGGGCCGGCCGGCGGCGGGCCGTCGGGCGCGCTCACCGCGGCCGCTCGCCCCGCGCGAGCAGGAAGGTCCCGGGCGCGTCGGCGGGCGCGGCCGCCTCGGCGCTCCGCAGCCGGGCCGCCAGGCGCGGCGCCCGCAGGCGGCCGAAGTTGAAGCCCTCGCGGATGCCCTCGCGGAACAGGTCGCGCGCCAGCGGGCTGCGGAACAGCGGCCGGAACTCCAGGTTCACGAACCCCAGCCGCTCCAGCAGCTCGCGCAGCGTCTCCTGGCGGAAATAGCGCACCACGTGGTGCTGGGCGCGGTGGCTCTCGACCAGCCGCGGGTCGTCGATGCTCTCGAGCGTGTCGACCGAGAAGACGATGCGCGCGCCCGGCTTCATGATCCGCAGGCACTCGCGCAGCACATCCTCGTGGTTGGGAATGTGTTCGAGCACGCACACGCTCAGCACGACGTCGAAGGTGTCGGGCGGGAAGCCGATCTGCTCCAGCGGCTGGGCGTAGTACTCCAGGTTGGCCCGGGCGCCGTAGGCCCTGGCATGATCGCGGGCGATGGCGATGAACCGCTCGTTCACGTCGACGCCGCAGGTGCGCCCGAACCGGCGTCCGAGCAGCATCGTCTGCAGGCCGTCGCCGCAGCCGATGTCCAGCGCCGCGCCGCCGCCCGGCGGCGGCAGCCACTCGAGCATGGCCTCGAACTCGAGGATCTTGAACGGGCTGTAGGTGAAGTTGATGTGCGGGTAGATCCCCAGCGGCATCAGGGAGCGCAGCAGGCGGTGCTTCACGTCGCCTCCCGGCCCTAGCGGCGGCCGGCCCGCCGCAGGATCTCCTGCTCGCGGGCGGTCAGGCTCTGCAGGCCCTCGCGCGAGATCTTGTCCAGCACGGCGTCCACCTCGGCCTTGTCCGCCGACGGGGCGTCGTCCTCGGGGCGCGCGCCGCCGTTGCCGGGGGTTCCCCCTCCGGCCGGCCGCGAGGCGCCGCCGGTCCAGACGCCGGCGTCCGGGCGCACGACCTTCGGGCGCCGGCGGCCGCCCGCGCGCGCCCACGGCGCGCGCAGGCCCAGCCCCGCGCGCAGCGAGGGGATCGTCAGGCGCAGGAACAGGAAGCCCGCCGCCATGCCGCCCAGGTGGGCCAGGTGCGCCACGCCGCCGCCGCTGTCGGAGACCGTGCTGAGCAGTTCGATGAGGCCGAACAGGACGACCGCGTACTTGGCCTTCATCGGCACGATGAAGAAGATGAGGATGACCGCCTCGGGGAACATCAGCCCGTACGCCAGGAGGATGCCGTACACGGCGCCCGAGGCGCCCACCATCGGCACGAACGACTCCATGCCGAAGAGGTTGAAGACGCCGTAGGTGAGGGCGCCGCCCAGGCCGCACACCAGGTAATACAGGAGGAACGGCCGGCTGCCCCAGCGTGCCTCGATCTGCGTGCCGAACATCCACAGGCCGAGCATGTTGAACAGGAGATGTCCGAGGCCGCCGTGCAGGAACATGTAGGTGACGAAGCGCCACACTTCCAGGCCGCGGATCGCCAGGCTGGGGATGAACCCGAAATTCTCGGTGACCGGACCCACCTGGCGGCCGACGTAGTCGCGCAGCACGGTCTGCAGGACGAACACGGCGACGTTGGCGACCAGCAGGGCCTTGACGCCCGGGGTCATGCCCATGGCCCCGAAGGGCCCGGCGTCCATGGTGCGGTAGGTGCGCATCGAAGCAGATCCTTCCGGGCGGTTGGCGCGGCCGGCGCCGGCCGGCCCTCGCGCGCGAAAGATACACCACGGGGGGCGGTTCGGCACCGCAAATCCCGGCCCGCGGCCGGCGGTCGGGAATCGGCAGCGGCGAGCGGTCCTGTAGGCCGCCGGGCGCCCCGTGGACGAAGGGGGAGCCCGGGGCTCCCCCTTCCGTCGCCTGAGGCCGGGGCGCGACCGCCCGCGGCGGTCAGCGGAAGAGCGCGTCCATCGCGACGGCGGCCCGCTCGTCGAGCCCGAGCCGCCCCGTCGCCTTCACGGTCGTTTGCCCGTAGGTCGGATCCCACGGCAGCGCCGCCGGATCGACGTGGTCCAGGTCGGCCTCGCTCTCGGGGTTCATCGCGTTGTAGACGTCGATGAAGGCGTTGGCGACGACGCCATAGCCGTGCGGGTTGGGGTGGATGCCGTCCAGGGAGAACAGCGTCGTGGCTGCGGCCTGCGTCACGGTCAGGCCCTGGCCGAGCAGGAACAGGAAGTGCGTCTTCTCGGCGGCGGAACGGCCGGACAGCAGCGCGTTGGCGTCCATGACCGCGACGTCCGCCACGCCGGCGCCGTCCACGGCGGCCGCCACGCCGGCGATGATCTGGTTGAACACGGTCGTGGCCGTGTCGACGTCCGTCGTCTCGCCCGCGTCCAGCGTCAGGCTGGCCGGGATCGGGTCGAAGTCCTCGGCCGCGGCCTGCGCGGCCACCCACGACAGCGCCGGGAAGAGCACGTACTGGACGCCGCTCTCGGTGTAGCCGCCCGGCCACGGCACGCCGATCTGCGAGGTGACGAACGCGTCGAACACGGCCTTCGGCACGAAGTACGGCGTGCTGGCCACGGCCGGGATGTTGGCGACGATGATCGTCGGTTTGAGGTCGTTGTTGCGCTGCCGCAGGCCGCCGGCCAGCACCGACAACGTGGCCGTGTAGCGCGCCTGGAAGGTCTGGGCCCCCACCGACAGCGGATTGCCGAACCCCGCGGGGGGTTCGCCGCTCATCGCCGGCCCCAGCACGTCGTTGTTGCCCAGCCAGAAGGTGGCCAGGGCGCCGCCCTTGGCGATGGCCTGGTAGACCATCGAGGCCGACTGGTAGGTGACCGGCGTGCCCTGGACGTCGGCCGTCAGGGCCCGGTTGCCGAAGAACGAGGCGCGGTTGACGAAATCGAAGAACGAGTTGGTGCCGCTCGCGCTGGTGGCGGCGCTGTAGGCGTTCAGGCCGTCGGCCAGCGTGGCCCCCGGCACGCCCAGGTTGTGGTACTGCGTCGGCTGGCGGGCGGCCAGCAGCAGCGTCGACTGCACCTGCGCCAATGGCGTCTCGTCCAGCACGGCGATGCTGCTGCCGTTGAAGTACAGCACGCCGGCGACGTTGCCCGGCGAGGCGGCCGAGCTGCCGATCCCCGGGGCTGCGATCCAGGGCTGCGTGAACTGGGCCGAGGACAGGCCCAGCTGCGCGGCGATCAGGTTCGGGTAGCTGTACGCCTGCCCGGACTGGATCAGGCCGCCGTCCAGGAAGCCGGCGGTCAGGCTGTTGCCGACCGCGACGTAGCGCGCGCCGGCGTCCTCGACGCCCGGGGCGTTGATGTCGTCGGACGGGTCGTCGGGAGCCTCCAGCGAGCAGCCGCCGAGGGCCAGCAACGCGCCCAGCAGCAGGAGGCCGGGCAGCGTCGTGCGGTTGCGGATCAGGTTCTTCATCGCCTGCACCTCCTCCTAGTAGTTGTAGCGGAGGCCGACCCCGAACAGGTTGGCCAGCGACTTGTACGTGCCGAAGGGGTAATCGGCGGTGTGGCGCACGGGTTCGCCGTCCTCGACGTTCGTGCGCTCGGTGCCGACGACCACCATGTAGCTGACGTTCAGGTCCCAGTTGCCGTGCAGGTAGCGCACGCCGAACGAGTAGTCGTTGCGGTCGCTGTCCGGCAGCAGCGGGCTGACCGAGATCAGCGGCTGCGGGGTCTTGTCGTGCACGTAGCCGGCCATCAGGCTGACGCTGTCGGAGGCCCAGTACTCGCCGCCGAAGCGCACCTGCCACGAGTCCTCGTAGCCGAAGAAGATGTTCTGGTCCAGCGCGTCGGTGTCGAAGTCGAGATCCAGCTTCTCGAACACGCTCCAGCCGAAGCGCACGTAGTTGCCCTCCAGGCGGAACTTCTCGCTCGCCTGCCAGGCGGCGCCCAGGGCCATCATCGAGGGCAGGTTCAGCTCGCTCGAGAGCAGCTGCTCGCCGCCGCCCAGCCCGGCCAGCAGCGTGGCGGCCCAGGTCTCGCCCGGCGCCTGCACGTTGGTCAGCGTGGCGGTGCGGTCCTCGAACTCCATCGTCTTGGCCGAGTGGTACATCAGGCCGAACGACCACGCGGAGACCGGCCGGTACATCAGGCCGAAGGAGGGGGTCAGGTTCAGCTTGCTGCGGCCCTCGATCTCGGTCTCGATCGCGTTCGTGCCGAACTGCGGCTCGGGGGAGTACTTCTTCAGCGAGAGGTGCTGGCTGGCGATGTCGACGCCGACCGCCAGGGCCAGGCCCTCGGCCACCAGGTAGCTGACCGCCGGGGTCACGTACACCGTCTCGATGGCCACGTCGTGGCTGATGCGGCGGCCCACCCAGTCGGCGCCGTCCTTCCACTCGACGCCCAGGCCGAACGGCGCGTACAGGCCCACGCCCCAGGCCAGCTTCTCGCCGGTGCTGTTGGTGTAGGCGGTGCCCGGCACCAGGTAGACGCGGTCGGAGGACTGGCCGGTCTGCAGCGCGTCGCCCTGCGACAGGTGTCCGGCGAACTTGAACTGCGGCGCCACGCCGATGAAGTTCAGGTCCAGGCCGCGGCCGTTCTGGAAGGACAGGCCGGCGGCGTTGTAGAACAGGGCCGAGCCGTCGTCGGCGGTCGCCGTGAAGGCGCAGCCCAGGGCCGTGGCCCGCGAGCCGGCCTCGTAGATGCTGAAACCGGAGGCCCGTGCCTGCCCTGCGGTCGCCAGCCAGAACGCGGCCGGCAGCAGCCCCGCAGCCAGGGCCCGCGTCAGGATCCTCTTGCGCATGACGTCTCCTCGTGCCAGGGAACGGGGAACGACCGGCGTGGCTCGCGGGAGCCGGCCCCGGGGGACGGGACCGGCAGGAGCCGAAAAAGGGGCGCGCCCGGCCGCTTGGACGTGACCGCAGCGGACCGTACCATAGTGGTCCGGTAGGGGCAAAGGGGTTTTCGATATGCCGTTGTCGGCCGCGCGTTGCTGTCGCGGCAGGCGGCGGCGGGAACGGAGCGCCGATGAGCGTGACCGTCGATGGCGGCCTGACGCTGGCGGCGATCGGCGGCGATGCCGGGCGGCCGGCCGCCACCACGCTGCGCGCCCTGCCGCCGGTGCCGGACTCGGCCGCGGACCGCCTGGTCGCCGCGCTGTGGCGGGCTGCCGCCCTGCCGGGGGTCGCGCTGCGCGTGGCCGCCGGCGCCGGCGGGCCGTTGGAGGCGGTCGACTGGGGTCCGGTTGTGGCCACCGCGGGCGCCGGCCTGTCGCCGTATGCCGCCCTGCGCGAGGTGACGGCCGCCGGCGCGGAGCTCGCGGCACCGGTGGCCTGCCTGACGCTGGGCGGCGCCTCGCTGCGCGGGCAGCACGGTCGCCGCTGGCAGGCCGCGGAAGGGAACCTGCATCTGAGCGTAGCCGTGCCGTGCGACCTGGACGCGGCGGCCTGCGCGCCTTCGCTGCCCATGCTGGCGGCGGTGGCGCTCTGCGAGGCGGTCGAGGACCTGCTGGGTCCCGCCCGGGCGCGCGCGGCGGGCCTGGGGATCAAGTGGGTCAACGACGTCGTGCTCGCCGGCGGCAAGGCGGGCGGCGTGCTGACGTCCGTGCGCACGCGCGGGCCGCGGATCGAGGCGTACTTCGCCGGGGTGGCCCTGAATCTGGCGCACGCGCCCGCGCTGCCGGACGACCCGTTCGCGCTGCCGGCCGTCGCGTTGGCGCCGGCGGGCGCCGACGTCGCGCTCGGGAGGGCGGCCGTGACGGCGCTCGCCCGCCTGCGCCGGCGCCTGGACGCCGTTGCCGCCGATGGCGTCGCCGATCTGGTCGGGGCCTACCGGGCCCGGTCCCTGGTCCTGGGCCGGGAGGTCGAGATCTGGCCGTCCGCGGCGCGCGAGGGGCGGGCGGACGGTCCGGCGGTCACGCTCCCGCCGCCCGGGCGCCGCGGTGTCGTGACGGCGATCCTGCCGGACCTGTCCCTCCGCCTCGCCGGCCAGGCGCAGCCGGTCACCGACGGCTGGCTGCGGTTGGCCGCTGCACCGCGAGAGCCGGGACCGGGCGGGCGGCCGGTCCCGGGCCCCGGACCTCGGCCGTAAAGCCCCCCGTTCCGTTGCCGATCCTGACGGCGAACGATCACGGACCGCGGGCCCGGCGCCCCGGTCCGCGGCAGCCATCGCCACGGAGGCCGTGACCGATGCCCGGCGCCCGGACCAGCGACGACCTGAGGACCGCGAGGCTGCTGGCCAGCCGCGCCGCGGTGGGCAACTTCGCCTATGCCGGCGTGTCGCTGCTGGTGGGCACGATCATCGCGATCTGGCGCGTGGACCCGTGGGCCTGGGCCGGCTTGACCGCCGCCGCCGCGCTGTTCGGTCTCTGGCGTCGCGCGCTGTGCCGGCGCGTCGAGTCGCGCTTTCCGCGCGACCCCGACCGCTGGACGCGCCACTTCCGCCTGGCGAGCCTGGGCCTGGCGGTGTCCTGGGCCGGACTGGTTGCGGTGGTGACCCTGCGCTACGGCGTGGGCGCCGAGCTGCTGCTGGTACTGCTGGGGACCGCGGGCCTGGGCGGCGGCATCATCAGCGCCTTGAGCGCGGACCTGTCCCTGGCCCTGCCGGTCCTGGCGGCGATCCTGGGTCTGCCGGCGCTGGCGGCGCTGGCGCTGCCGCCCCCGCAGAACCTTCAGGTGTCGGTGATGCTCGCCGTGTACCTGGTCTACTGCGCCTCGCAGGCCCGCGTCCAGAACCGCCAGCAGCGCGCGGAGGCGGCCGCGGCCGACCTGCTCGAGCAGCGCTCGCGCGAACTGGCCGTGGCCAAGCACCAGGCCGAGGCCGCCAACGAGGCCAAGAGCCTCTTCCTGGCGAACATGAGCCACGAGATCCGCACGCCCATCAACGGGCTGCTGGGCATGACCGAGCTGGCGCTGTCGGCCGGGGTGACGCCGGAGCAGCGGGAGTACCTGGAACTGGCGCGCCACTCGGGGCGCAACCTCCTGGCGCTGGTCAACGACGTGCTGGACTACTCGCGCATCGAGGCCGGCCAGCTGCAGCTGGACCCCCAGGACACCGACGTGCGCGCGCTGATCGGCCGCACCGTCGACGCGCTGGTCGTGGGCAACGCGGGCCTCCGCGTGCCGGTCACCTGGCGCGTGGAGGACTCGGTGCCCGCCTGCTGCTCGCTGGACCCGCTGCGCCTGCGGCAGGTGCTGACGAACCTGCTGGGCAACGCGATCAAGTTCACGCGCAGGGGCAGCATCGAGGTGTCGCTGCGCGGCGAGCCGCGGGACCAGGGCTCGCGCTGGCTCGTGGGCGAGGTCACGGACACCGGCATCGGGATCCCGGCCGACAAGCTCGGCGCGATCTTCGGCACCTTCTCGCAGGCCGACTCGTCCTTCGCGCGCGAATTCGGCGGCGCGGGCCTGGGCCTGGCCATCACCCGCCAGCTTGTCGAACTGATGGGCGGCGACATCAGCGTGAGCAGCACGCCGGGCCAGGGCAGCACGTTCACGTTCCGCATCGCCGCCGGCTGCGCCTGGGCGCGCGAAGCGGCCGCCGGCGGACGAGACGTCGCCGACGGCGCCGCGAGCGAGCTGCCGCCGCTGGACGTCCTGGTCGTCGAGGACAACGTGGTCAACAGCCGCTTCGTCGAGAAGCTGCTCGAGCGCCGCGGCCACCGCGTGCGCGTGGCGGCCAACGGCCGCCTGGGCGTGGCGGCCAGCGCCGAGCGCGAGTGGGACCTGATCCTCATGGACGTGCAGATGCCCGAGATGGACGGGCTGGCCGCCACCCGCGCCATCCGGCGGCGGGAGGAGGGCTCGTCCACGCGGGTGCCGATCGTCGCCTTGACCGCGCACGCCTCCGCCGAGGACCGGGAGCGCTGCCTGGCCGCCGGCATGGACGATTACCTGACCAAGCCGTTGCGCGTGCCCCTGCTCGACGCCATCCTCGAACACCACGCCGGCCGCAAGGTCGGCGTCCCCGCCTGACCGTTTCGGATCGGGACCGGCGACGGGAACCGGCGCGGCGCCGCCACGGTTTCCGGGGGATGCGTCCTGACGCCGGACCCCTCCGCTGGATCGGCGCGACCCTGCTGGCGGCCGCCGCCCTGGCGTGCCTCCTGGCGGCGGCCGAGCGCTGGCTGTGGCGGGGCAACGGCGCGCCCCCGCCGCCCGCGCGCGCGGCGGGCAGCCCCCTCGTCCTGCTGCCGCCGCCCCGCCAGATCGAGCCGATCGCGGCGCCGCCCCCGCACTCACAGCGGACCGCGCGCCGGGAGCCGGTCCCGGCCGAACCGCCGTGGTGGGAGTGGGCCTGGCGGGCGCGCGCCGGCACGGCAGCCGCCCGTGACATCGTCGCGCCGGCGCCGGCGGCACCCGATTCCGCGCCGCTGCTGCTGGCCCGGTTGGGCCTGGCGCCGGACCTGCTGGCGCGGGCCCGTCCGGACAGTCTCCTGGCGGCCCGCCTGGCCTGGCTCACGCTGCGCGACGGCTACCTGCCGGCCGCGATCCGACCCTGGCTGCGCGCGCTCGGGCGCGCCGAGGCCTACCGGGCCGTCGCCGCGCAGGCGGCGGTTCTCTACGACGAGTTCCTCGCCCAGGAAATCATCACCCCGGACTGAAGGCTCCGTCCCGCCGACGCGGTTGCGCAATCGAGGCCCCGCTGCTTTAATCTGACCCGGGAAGTGAAGGTTCGGTCCCCAGGCCGGCGACGGCCTCGGCAGTGAGAGGCGACAACCATGTTTCGCGTGACGAGGGCCGAGGAACAGGCCGTGCGCCTGGTGATGCGCATGGCCCACGTGGGCGGCCAGGTGACCCTGGGCGACCTCGCCCAGGCCGAGAACCTGCCCGAGCCGACGGTGGCCAAGCTGCTGGGCATGCTCCGGCGCGGCGGCGTCGTGGACGCGCTGCGCGGCCGCTACGGCGGTTACGTGCTGGCCGGCGAACCGACGGCCATCACGGCCGCGCAGATCATCTACTCGGTCAGCGGCGATCCCGTGGCGGGCTTTCCCTGCGGGGACAGTTCAGATTCGCCCGACTGTCCGCGCAACACCAATTGCGGGCTGCGCCCGGTCTGGCAGCACCTCGAAGGCAGACTGACCGAGGTCCTGAAGCAGACCACCGTGGCGGATCTGCTCAAGAAGGAAGACGTCGCGCTGCAGGATCTCAACCGGCTCTGGCCGCTGAACGGGGAGTAGCCCGCTTGTTCGCGATCGGCTGGCAGGAGGACGGGACGGTGCGCCTGGAAGGCCGGCTCGACGCCGCGAGCGCGCCGCGGGCGCGCGAGTTCCTGGCCGGCGTGCAGGGCCGCTGCCGGCTCGATTTCGCGCGCCTCGACTACATCGCCAGCGCCGGGCTGGGCATCCTCGTCGCCGTGCAGCGCCGGCTGCGCGACGGCGGGGGCGGGCTGGTGCTCGCGGGTCTCAGTCCCCACCTGCGCGAAGTGCTGGCCCTGGCCGGCTTCGAGGGCGTCTTTGAGTTCGAGTGACGCATGCAGCCGCTGACGATCGCCGCGCGCGGGGCCGTCGCCTGCCTGCCGGTTCTGGTCTTCCTCGCCGCGCTCGTCAGGCTGGACACCTTCCGGCTGGTCCGCGCGCGCCGCGTCGCCTGCGCGCTGGCCGCCGGCGGGGCGACGGCCCTGGGCACCTACTTCCTCAACACCTGGCTGCTGGACCTGACCGGCCTGGAGACTTGGCGCTTCGCGGTGTCGGTGGCGCCCCTGGTCGAGGAGGCCGCCAAGGGCGCCTCGGTGGCCTGGCTCGTGGCCACCCGCCGCGCCGCCTTCCTGGTCGACACGGCCATTCTCGGTTTCGCGGTCGGAGCCGGCTTCGCGCTCGTTGAGAACGTCTACTACCTGAGCCGGCTGCCGGACGCCCCCCTTCTGGTGTGGGCCATCCGCGGTCTGGGCACGGCTCTCATGCACGGTGGCGTGACGGCCACGCTCGGGCTGCTGCTGCAGGCTTTCGGCGAGAGGCGCGGCGCCGGCTCGGGCCGCCCCTGGCTGGGGGCGCTGGTGATCGCCGCCCTGCTGCACGGGCTGTTCAACCGCTTCCTGGTGCACCCGGTGCTGGTCACCACGCTGACGCTCGTCGTCCTGCCGGCGTCGCTGCTTCTGGCCTGGCGCCTGGGCGAAAGGCGACTGCGCAACTGGCTGGGCCGCGGCTTCGACCTGGACAGCGAACTGCTGGGGCTCATCCGCGAGGGCGGCGTCACCTCGACCCCGGTGGGCCGCTACCTGCAGTCGCTGCGCGACGGTTTCCGGCCCGACGTCGTGGCCGACATGCTCTGCCTGCTGCGCCTGCAATGCGAACTGAGCCTGCGCGCGAAGGGCACCCTGCTGCTGCGCGAACAGGGCTTCGAGCCCGCGCCCGACCCCGAACTGGCCGGGCGCCTGGCGGAGCTGCGCTGGCTGGAGAAGTCGGTGGGCCGCGCCGGGCTGCTGGCGCTGCGGCCCCTGACGCGGTGGCGGGGCACCGACGCCTGGCAGCGGCACCTGCTGGCGGAGCAGGCGGGCCGTTGACGGCGCCCGGCTTGGCGGCTCGCCGCCGTCAGCCCTGACGCGGCGACGCGGCGCCGTCGCCCACCAGGCGATAGCCGACGCCGTGAACGGTCAGGATGTGCCGCGGGTGCGCCGGATCCTCCTCGACGATCTTGCGCAGCGAGAGGATGAAGTTGTCGACCGTGCGCATCGTCGGGTAGGCGTCGAAGCCCCACACGCGGTCCAGGATGGTCTGGCGGTCCACGGGCTCGCCCTGCTGTTCGCAGAGCAGGCGCAGGATCATCGCCTCCTTCTCCTTGAGCTCGAGCCGGCCGTCCGGCGTGGTCGCCTCGTAGGTGCGGAGGTTCACCTCGGCGCGCCCGATGCGCACGACGGCCGGCACGTCCTGGGCGCGCAGCCAATCCTGCCGGCGAAAGATCGACTTGATGCGCGCCAGCAGTTCCTGCAGGTCGAACGGCTTGGTGATGTAGTCGTCGCCGCCCTCGTCCAGCCCGCGGATGCGGTCCTGGCCGGCGCCGCGCGCGGTCAGGAACAGGATGGGGACGCGGTCGCCGGCGTGGCGCACGTGGGCGCAGAAGGCGAAGCCGTCCATGCCCGGCAGCATGACGTCCAGCAGGATCAGATCCACGCCGCCGCGCCGCCAGGCGGCCAGACCGTCCTCGGCGCTGGCGGCCAGGATCGGCTCGTAGCCTTCCAGTTCGAGATTGATGCCCAGGCCGTCGGCCAGGTGCGCGTCGTCCTCGACGACCAGGATGCGGCGCTTCATCGCGCTCCTCTCAGGTTTGGGCGGGCGCGGCGGGCAAGGTGAGCGTGAAGGTGCAGCCCCGCCCTTCCTCGCTCTGCAGGGCCACCTTGCCGCCGATGCTCTCGATGTTGCGTCGGACCAGGTACAGGCCCAGCCCGGCGCCTCCCTGCCGCTGGTTGCCGGTCGTGCTGTAGAAGCAATCGAAGACCCGTTCCTGGAGCCTGCGCGGGATGCCGGGCCCGTCGTCCGTCACGACGACCCGGTGCTGGCGCGGGCCGCGCTCGACGCTCACCGTCACGCGCACCGGCTGCGGGCTGTGCTTGACGGCGTTGACCAGCAGGTTCCGCAGGGCGAGGGCAAAGTAGAGCCGCTGTCCCATGACGGCCGCTCCGGGCTCTCCCGCGAGCTGGAAGCGGGCGCCGTGGTCCGTCGCCAGCGGCCGCAGCCCGTCCACGACGGCCTGCGCCTCCTGGAACAGGTCCAGGCGCACGCGGGGCCCCACCGCGAACGTGTCGTCCGCGCTCATGGCCAGCATGTCGTCGACCAGGTTCTCCAGCCGCACGACGTCCTCGACCATGCGCTTGTGGATCCGGCCGCGCGCGTCCTCGGGCAGCCCCTCGCGCGCGAGCGTCTCGGTGTAGAGGCGCAGGCTGGCCAGCGGCGTCTTGAACTCGTGGGTCGCGCCGGCCAGGAACAGCTCCCGCGCGCGCTTGAAGCGCTCGGCCTGGCGCCAGGACACGGCCAGGATCGTCGAGCCGGCCAGCAGCAGCAGCAGGAAGAAGGCGCCTTCGTAAAGGAACATGTTGCGGCGGCGGCGCCCTTCGTCCTCCAGGTCGGCGACGATGCGGGGGTCGATCTCGGTCTCGATCCCGTGCGGCGTGCGGCGGAACACGAGGTGGGGGAACGAGGGACCGAGCCAGCGCTCCGGGTCGGCGCGCACCTCCGGGTCGGTGCGCACCAGGAAGGCGGCGTGCAGGCGGTCGTTGGCCATTTTCTGGAGGCTGTGATCGACGTAGAGGCGCCCCTCGACCGTCAGGTAGTAGACCCACCAGACGCCGAGCGCGCAGATCAACGTCACCAGCACGCCGTAGACCAGGCCCATGCGGCTGCGCATCGCGCCCTCCCTTCGGCCGACCGGCCGCCGCCGCGGCGGGGAGCCGTGGCTGCGGCGCGGATTCGCGCCGGCAAGCGAAAAGGCCCGACCGAAGCCGGGCCTTTTCTATGTGGTAGCGGGGACAGGATTTGAACCTGTGACCTTTGGGTTATGAGCCCAACGAGCTACCAGACTGCTCCACCCCGCATCCAGTCCGCTTAGCGGCGCGGAATATAGGCAGGCCCCGGGCGCAAGTCAAGGTCCGGTCAACTGCCGGCGCCGGCGGCCGCGTCCGCCGCCGGCAGCACCTTCAGCACCGCTTCCTCGGGCCGCTTCATGCCGGCCTTCTCGCGGGCCAGGCGCTCGAGCGTCTCGCGGTCCTCGCGCAGGGACTGCAGGTCGCGGCGCAGCTGTTCGTTCCGGCTCGTCAGCGCGTCCACTTCGCGGGCCAGTTCCGCGTCCTGGGCCCGCAGGCGGCGCCAGGCGGGAACTCCGCTTTCGCCGAACTGCACCAGGGCGACGCCGACCAGCACCACGATGGCGGCCGTCCACAGCGCGGCGCGGGGAGCCCAGACGCGCCCCCGGCGCACCGTGCGCAGCGCGCCGACGCCGGACGGGCCGGCACGGCGCGCAGGATCGAGCGAACGCGGCATCCTTGCCATGTCGATGCTCCCTCTTCAGCGCAGGTTGTAGAAGCAGCCCAGGCCGGGGTAGACGGCCAGGTCGTCCAGTTCCTCTTCGATGCGCAGCAGCTGGTTGTACTTCTCGACGCGGTCGCTGCGGCACAGCGAGCCGGTCTTGATCTGGCCGGCGTTGGTGGCCACCGCCAGATCGGCGATGGTGTTGTCGGCCGTCTCGCCGCTGCGGTGGCTGATCACGTTGGTGAAGCGGGCGCGCTTGGCGATCTCGATGGTCTCGAGCGTCTCGCTCACCGAGCCGATCTGGTTCAGCTTGATCAGAATGCTGTTCGCGCAGCCCTCGCTGATCGCGCGGCGCAGGCGCTCGGGATTGGTCACCAGCAGGTCGTCGCCGACGATCTGCACGCGCCCGCCCAGCGCCTCGTAGAGGCGGCCCCAGCCCGCCCAGTCGTTCTCGTCCAGGCCGTCCTCGATCGACATGATCGGGTAGCTGTCCACCAGTCCCTTGTAGAACTCGATGAGGCGCGCGGCGTCCCAGGGCTCGCCGCCCTCGGCGGCCAGCGTGTAGAGGCCGCCCTTGCACATGCCGCTCGAGGCGACGTCCAGCGCCAGCACGATGTCCTCGCCCGGCCGGTAGCCGGCCTTCTCGATGGCCTTGCACAGGTAGTCCAGCGCCTCGCGGTTGCTGCCGAGGTTGGGCGCGAAGCCGCCCTCGTCGCCCACCGACGTCGCGAGACCCTTCTCGTGCAGGATCTTCTTCAGCGCGTGGAACGTCTCGGCGCCGTAGCGCAACGCCTCGCGGAACGTGGGGGCGCCCACCGGCATGACCATGAATTCCTGGATGTCGACGTTGTTGTCCGCGTGCGCGCCGCCGTTGAGCACGTTCATCATCGGCACCGGCAGCGTGTGCGCGTGGACGCCGCCCAGGTACTGGTAGAGGGGCAGGCCCACGGAGGCGGCCGCGGCCTTGGCGACGGCCATGCTCACGCCGAGGATCGCGTTCGCGCCGAGCTTGCCCTTGTTGGGCGTCCCGTCGAGGTCGAGCAGGATGCGGTCGACCAGCGCCTGGTCGGTGGCCTCGATGTCGAGCAGCGCTTCCTCGATGTCGCTGATGTTGCCGACGGCCGTCAGCACGCCCTTGCCGCCGTAGCGCGACTTGTCGCCGTCGCGCAGCTCGAGCGCCTCGTGCTCGCCGGTCGAGGCGCCGCTGGGCACGCCGGCGCGGCCGACGCTGCCGTCCTCGAGGAAGACATCGACCTCGACCGTCGGGTTGCCCCGCGAATCGAGGATCTCGCGGGCCCGGATGTGTTCGATCGCGCTCATGGGATCCCCCGTCGGTGGGTGTCGGGCAGGCGTGGTCCGGCGTCGCCCGGGCGCCGGGAGTTTGCACGCCGGCAGTCTAGGTTCCGCCCCCCGCGGTGTCAACCACGGCCCACGGGCCGGCGCGGGGCGGGCGCCGGGGCGCCGAGCCGGGGTTGACCCCCGCCCGCGGCAGCGCCTATGTTCTGCCCCCGTTCGCCCGCTCGAAAGAGGTGTGCCGGCGTGTTCGACCGCCATCAGGATCTCAGGACGATCCGCCGCTGCAAGCGCGGCGAGGAAGCTGCGTTCGCGGAGATCCTCGAGCGTTATCGGGGACCCATCTACAACCTGTGCTACCGGATGTCGCGCAGCCCGGAGGACGCCCGCGACCTGGCGCAGGAGGTCTTCATCAAGGTCTTCCGCCTGCTGGACCGCTACGACGAGGAATTCGCGTTCAGCAGCTGGCTCTTCCGCATCGCGACGAACCACTGCATCGATCACCTGCGTCGCAACCGCCTGCGCTTCCTGTCGCTGGACGGCGTCACCGGGCCGGACGGCGAGGAGTTCGAGCTCCAGATCCCGGACGAGGGCCCGGAACCGGACACCGTGCTCGAGCGCAAGGAGGCGGTGCAGAGGCTGGAGGAGGTCATCGCCGACCTGCCCCCGCACTACCGCGCGATCACCCTGCTGCGGCACCAGCAGCAGCTGTCCTATGACGAGATCGCCGAGGTCCTGCAGTTGCCGCTCGGCACGGTCAAGGCCCGCATCCACCGGGCCCGGGCGCAGATCCAGCAGTTGCTGGACGCGCGCTCGTACGACATCTAGCGCGGGACCTGCCGCCCGCGGGGGACGCGGGGGGCGCCGCGGGGGGGGGGCGGGGGCGGCCCCTGGCGGCGGCCCGCGAAAATAATCAACGGGCCGTGAAACCCCCGGCCCTGCGCCGCCGTAGCAACCGGCGGCAGGCGATCAAGTCAATGTCGGGGGATTCGACGCCTGCCAGATCGGGGCGGGGACGGACGGGCATCGTTCCGGCCGTCCCCCCCCATCGCAACGGCCGCCGCCGCAGGACGCCGGATTCGAAAGACGCCGGAGCCGCGACGCGGTCCGGCCGCAGCGCCGGCCGGGGAGGTAGGGGAATGGACGCTCATGACCCGCGGAAGGACCGGGACCGGGCCCGTGACAGTGAACGGGACCGGGACTCAGGCGCCCTCGCCTGTCCGGACTGCCGCCTGGAACTGCAAGATTATCTGGACGGGACGCTCGAGAAGAAGCGGTCCCTGGCCGTCTTCCTGCACCTGCGCGACTGCGCGGCCTGCCGCGCCGAACATGAGTCGCTGCGCTCGGTGTTCTCCGCCCTGGACGCCCTGCCCGCGGTGGAGGCGCCCGCAGATTTCGACGCGACCGTCCTGGCGGCGGTGCCCTATGCGGACTACCGGGCGCTCGAGCCGCTGAGGCGCGAGCGCGTGCCGGTGTACCTCGAGCGCGGCTTCCTGCCGGCCTGGCTGCGGGCCCGCGCCACGCGCGCGGCGGGCCTCGTCGTCGCCGCCGCGGCCGGCGCCGTCTGGCTGGCGGGCGTCGGTCCGGCCTGGCTGGCCGGCGTCGCGGCGCTGGGCGTGGCGCCGGAGCTGCTCGTGCGTCTGCAGGGGCTCGGCCGCCGGCTGGTGGCAGCGCAGAGGGCGGGGGGCTGACCATGACCCGGCAGCACACGGGATCGGGCGGCGGACGGGGTCCGCTGCCGCCGGTCGGCGCGGCCGCGAGGGCGCCGCTCCTCGTGCTGCTCCTGCTGCCGCTGCTGCTGGCCGGGAACGTCCCGGCCTCCGCGCTGGCCCGGTCGGCGGCGCCGCCGGCCCCGCCGGAGGCGCCGCGCGCCGGCGCCACTGCCGGGCGCGACTCCCTGCTGCAGGAGATCCGCCGCTACCGGACGCTCATCCGCGTCCTGAGCGACAGCCTCGAGCACGACCACGCCGCCGGGCTGTCCCCGGAGCACCGGCTCGTCATCGAGCGCAACATCAGCGACATCTCGCGCGTGATCGACGGCATCGGCACCGAGCTGCGCCAGCTCGAGTTCAAGGTGAAGGACAACCGCATCTCGCTCGTGGACGGCGCCGGCGACGGCATCGTCATCTCGGTGCCGGACAACCTCGACGAACAGGTCAGCCGGGGGCTCGAGGCGCTGACCGCGGCGATCCTCAAGGAACTGCCCGACACCGCGCACGCCGGCGGCGGCCACCTGAACTGGACGAGCTTCCTGCCCGAGCCGCCGGCGCCGCCTCGCCGCGTGGTCGCCGGCAGCCTCGTGCGCGTGGGGCAGTCGGTCGTGGTCGCGGCGGACGAGGAAGTCGCGGGCAACGTCGTGGCGGTGCTGGGGGACTGCGAGATCCTCGGCCGGGTGCGCGGGGACGTGGTCGCCGTCGGCGGGCAGCTGACGCTGCGCGAGTCGGCGGAGGTCAGCGGCTCGGTCGTGGCCGTCGGCGGGCGGCTGAACGCCGAGCCCGGTTCGAAGTCCGGCGACACCGTGGCGCTCGGCGCGTTCGGCGGCGGCGCCGGCGCCGGGCTCGGGCGTCTGCTGGAGCACCGGACCCTGACGTTCGCCATCGCGCAGGGGCTGTTCCTGTTGACCCTGCTGGCCGCCCTCCTGGCGGTGACCGCCACCCCGCAGCTGCGGCGCGCCGCCGTGGTCGCGCGCCTGAAGGCCGAACCGCTGCGCGCGTTCGCGCTCGGGGCGCTGCTCGTGCTGGGCGGGCCGCTGGCGCTGGCCGTGCTGACGGGGCTGCTCGTGATCACGGTCATCGGCGTGCCGGTGGCGCTGCTGCTGGTCCTCGGCGTCGCCCTGGTCGTGGTGCTGGGCCTGACCGCGACCGGCGTGGTCGTCGGGCGACGGCTCGGCGTCCCCGAACGCGCCCTGCCGGCGGCCGCGCTGCTGGGCCTGTGCGCGCTGCACGTCCCCTCGCTGACCGGTTCGCTGCTGCACCTGGCGGGTGCTCCGTGGCCGGCGGCCGCGTCCCTGATGGGGTTCGGGCTGCTGGTCAAGGGCGCCGCCCTGGCGTTCGGCCTCGGCGCCCTGACGCTCTCGCGGCTGGGCACCCGGGCGCCGGCGCCGTCCGTCCCGGCCGATGCCGGGCTGCGTGATTTCACCCGCTGATCTGCGGGATTTCCCCCCACCGGACCGCGCCGGCGCGCCGGACCCCCCGCGCGCGGCCCTCCCCGTGCCCCCGCCGCCTCCGCCTGCGCTGTCGTAAACTTATCCAAAGCAATCGGTTGGGCCATGACTGGCGGCGCCGGCCCCAGCGGGCGCGCCGCGGCGGTCCGCGGCCCCGCCGGGGTACGGAAGCTGCGGCATTTCCGCCAGGAGCGGGACCGGTGGCGGCGGATTCCCCCCGGCTTCCAGATACGGTCGATCGCGGCAGGAAGGGCCTCGTGATGGCGCGCTGGGGATTCGGAAATCGGGCGGCGACGGTTGCGGCGACGGCGGCGCTGATCGTCCTGGCCGCCTCGACGGCAAGGGCCGCCCGCACGGAGACCTTCGCCAACGGAATCCGGGCGACCTTCCACGACGCCGCCGAGACGGCCGCGATGTGCGTGGCCAAGGCCGACGGCTCGCGCGAATTCAGCCATCCCCTGGCCGGCTCGGTGACGCTGGCCCCCGCCACGCGGACCGTCTATCCGTTCGACATCGACGTCGTCGCCGCGGCCCTGGCCGACATGAGCGGCTTCGTCACCGACGTCGACGTGCAGGTCTTCGTCCTGGACGGCATCCCGGCCGAGACCGGCGGCAGCTTCGCGCGTCGCGGCGCGATGTTCCTGTCGCCGTCGTACGCGCCGGCCGATCCCGCGATCACCGCCTACATCACGACGCACGAGATGGGTCACGTGCTGACCTGGGCCTACGTCGACGGCCAGCCCGGCCGCTGGGAAGCCTACGCGCGCGCGCGCGGCCTGGACCTGGCCACGAGCGGTCCCGCGGCCCCGCACGCCTGGCGCGCCCGCGAGATCCTGGCCGAGGACATCCGCTACCTCTTCGGCGGCACGCTGGCCACCCGGAACATCGGCCTCGAGAACCACGCGCTGGCGACGCCGGACCAGGTCGCCGGCCTGGAGGCCATGCTCGCCGGCTACTTCGCCGGCGCGGCCGGCCCGGCGATCGCCCGGGCCCACGCCTTCCCGAACCCGTGCAATCCGCGCACGACGCTGGAACTGGTGCTGCCGGCCGGCGCGCCGGCCGCCGGCGAGGCGACCGTCGTCATCCACGACCTGGGCGGCCGGCTGGTGCGGAAGCTGCAGGGCGGGCTCGCCGCCAACGAGCGCGTGGCCGTGACCTGGGACGGCCTGGACGACGGCGGCCGGCCCGTGCCCTCTGGCCGCTACCTGTACGCGATCACCGCGGCGGGCGCGACGGCGCGCGGCGCAGTCACCCTGGTGCGGTGAACCCATGGCGCGGCCGGCGGGCGGCGGCGCCCCGCCGGCAACATCCACGCGCGCGGGCAGGCGCGCGCGACCAACCAGCAAGGGGAGCACGCATGCCGCGAACGACGAAGATGTCACGGACGATGTCGCGCACCATCGCGGCGCTCTCGGCGCTGGTCCTGGCGGCCGGCTGCGGGGGCGGGGCGACCGCGCCGGCGACGCCGGCCGCGCCGCCGCGGGCGAAGCAGTTGACCGCCACCGACGGCGTCCACGAGGCGAACCCGGCCTGCGCCCCGAGCGGCGACGCCATCGTCTTCGAGTCCGACGCGACGGGGAACCGCGAGCTCTGGCTGCTGCCGGGGGGCGGCGCGCCGGCGCGGCAACTGACCCACCACCAGGCCGAGGACACCGCGCCGTGCTGGCTGCCGGACGGCAGCGGCATCGTCTTCGAGTCGACGCGCAGCGGCACGAAGTCGATCTGGCGCCTGGACCTGGACGCGCCCGGCGCCGAGCCCGTGCCGATCACCGACGACGCGGGCGAGGACGGCAGCCCCGACGTCTCGCCCGACGGCAAGTTCGTCGTCTACGAATCCAACCGCGGCGGACCGACCGGGCTGGACCTGTGGCTGTCGCCGGTGGGCGGCGGCACGCCGGTGCGGCTGACCGTCAGCGTTGACGGCAGCTACGACCGCACCGCGGACTGGTCGCCGGACGGCCGGTTCATCGTCTTCGAGTCCGACCGCAAGGACGGCGCCTCGGCGCTCTACGTCGTGCCCGCCAAGGGCGGCAATCTCGCGCGCCTGACGCCGGTGGCCGGCTACGAGGGCCATCCGGCCTGGTCGCCGGACGGGCGGCGCGTGGCCTACGAATCCAACAGCGGCGGCACGATGGAGATCTGGTGCGTGGGCGCCGACGGCGCCGGCGCGCGCGAGCTGACCAGCGAGGGCGGCTACTGGCCCAGCTGGAACGCGGCGGGCGACCGCATCGTGTACTGCCAGTGGAAGGCGCCGGCGGCGAACGTGTGGGAGATCGCCGCGCCATGAGCGGGCGTTGGCATCCCCGACGGGATTCGAACCCGTGTTGCCGCCGTGAAAGGGCGGTGTCCTAACCACTAGACGACGGGGACGCCGGAAGGCGGAGGCGCGAAAACTACCGTATCGGCCCGGCGATGTCAAACGGGCCCCGGGGCGGCGGCCCCGGGGCCCTGTCCGTTGCGCGGGCGCGGGCCTCAGCGCCCGGCCGCCTCCTGCAGCAGCAGCGCCGTCGTGCGGGCGCCGTTCCAGAAGTTCTCGAGGTGGAACTTCTCGTTCGGCGAATGGGCGTTGTCGGTCGACAGCCCGTAGCCCAGCAGCAGCACCGGCGCGTTCAGGCACGACTGGAAGGTGCCCACGATGGGGATGCTGCCGCCCTCGCGGATGAACACCGGTTCGGCGCCGAAGCCGGCCCGCAGCGCGCGGATGCCCGCCTGCATCATCGGCGAGTCGCGGGGCACCAGCACCGGGTTCGCGTTGTGGAGGTTCTCCACCTCGACCGTGACGCCGGGCGGCGCCAGGCGGCGCACGTGGTCGGCGAACGCGGCGGCGATCGTCGGCGGATCCTGGTTCGGCACCAGGCGCATCGACACCTTGGCCATCGCGCGGGCGGGGATGATGGTCTTGGCGCCCTGGCCGCCGTAGCCGCTGACGATGCCGTTGACGTCGCAGGTGGGGCGGGCCCACATGCGTTCGAGCGTCGTGTAGCCCTTCTCGCCGCGCGCGGCAGGGGCGCCCGTTTCTTCGCGCAGGATCGCGTCCGTGTAGCCGAGGGAGGCGAAGGCGCGGCGCTCGTCGGCGTCGAGGTCCAGCACCTGGTCATAGAACCCCGGCACTGTGCAGCGCTCGTTGTCGTCCTTCAGGCCGGCGATGATCTGCGCGAGCGCGTTGGCGGGGTTCTGCACGGTGCCGCCGTAGCTGCCCGAGTGCAGGTCGCGCGCGGGCCCGCTGACGCGGATCTCCATGTAGGCCAGGCCCTTCAGCGAGTAGCAGATGCCCGGCGTGGTCTCGTTGTAGAGCGCGGTGTCGGAAATGATGACCGCGTCGCAGGCCAGCTTGTCCGCGTTGGCTTCGGTGTAGTCGTAGACGTGCCGGCCGCCGCACTCCTCCTCGCCCTCGAGGATGAACTTGAGGTTCACCGGCAGCTCGGTGCCGGTGCGCAGGTAGGCCTCGAGCGCCTTGAAGTGCGCGTAGAACTGGCCCTTGTCGTCGGTCGCGCCGCGCGCGTAGAGCACGCCGTTCTCCAGCCGGGGCTCGAACGGCGGCGTTTGCCACTCTGCCAGCGGGTCCACCGGCTGCACGTCGTAGTGGCCGTAGAACAGCAGCGTCGGGCGGCCGGCCACCGGCGCCGTGCGCGCGAAAACCAGCGGGTGGCCGTTTCCCTCGACGATCTCCACCTCGAGGCCGAGCTCACCGAGTTCCTTCGCGCAGAACGCGGCGGCCGCGCGGACATCGCCGGCGTGCTGCGACTGGGAGCTGATGCTGGGGATGCGCAGGAGCTCGCACAGCTGGGTGACGTGTTCCTGCCGATGCGTCTGCAGATAGGCGAGCACTTTGTCGAGCGACATGGCGGTCTCCGGGGCGTGAAGCGGCGCGGGGCGGGGGCGGCGCGCCGGTTGGGGGAGCGTGCGGACCCGCCCAAACTACCCTTGACACGCCCGGGTGTCGAGGCGATTGTGGCCGGGTCGGCCGGCTGCGCCACGTTGCCGGCGCCTGAATCCCTAGCTGCCCGCCGCCACGGTCCGCCCGCGGACGAACGCCCGCGCGGCGTCCGCATCGACAGCCGCGCGGCGCGGCGGCGCGACCACGGTCCACCGTTCACGGGGAGGAACCCGCATGGCTGAGATGATCATCAGCAAGACCAAGACGAAGGAAGCGGTGAAGGAGTGCAACGTGTCGGGCGAGTTCTACGACGCCCTCGACGCCAAGGTGCGCGAACTGATCGTCGCCGCCGAGAAGCGCGCGCTCGAGAACGGGCGCAAGACCGTCCGTCCCTGCGACCTGTAGTCCCGCCGCCATCTTCTCGAAAGGTCCGGCCGTGGCCGGGCTGCCTGGAACGGGAACCCCGATGGGTTCCCGTTCTGCGTTCGCGGGCGACACGGGGCGCGCCGCCGCCGCCTCCGGTTGACGATGGGC
>CAYNPY010000016.1:2836-47750 GCA_964399195.1 uncultured Fibrobacteraceae bacterium | reverse complement strand
CGCTCGCCGTCGCTCTGCACCAGGCCGCGGCGCACGGCGCCGGCCACCACCGAGCGCGTGAACTCCGGCGTCCAGCCCACGTGCAGGCCGTGCAGGTGGTCGATGCGCGCCTCGTCTTCCTCGTCAGGCCCGCCGGCGTGCTGCAGCAGGTGGATCGTCAGCATGACCTCGGCGAAGGACCAGCGCTGCCGCCGCCTGCGGCGCAGCTCGACCAGCAGGCCGCGGCCGGGCGCGGCCAGCCAGGTGACCAGGAACACCAGCCCGACGCCGACCGCCATGCAGCCGGCGATGGACGCGTCCAGCCACAGCGCCAGGCCCAGGCCCAGCGCCGCCGCCACGGCGCCCAGCAGCACCGCCAGGCCGAGCAGCGCGCCCAGTCTGTCCGTGAGCAGGTAGGCCGCCGCGGGCGGGCCCACCATGAGCGCCACCACCAGCACGATGCCCACGGCGTCGAACGCGCCGACGGCCGTCAGCGAGACCATCGTCATCAGCCCGTAGTGGACCGCCACCGGCGCCAGGCCCAGCGAGGCGGCCAGCCCCGGATCGAAGGTCGCCAGCTTCAGTTCCTTGTAGAACACCAGCACCAGCAGCAGGTTCAACAGCGCGATGCCGCTCATCAGCCACAGGTGGCGCGGGCCCAGGTCGACGCCGCCCGGCGCGAAACGGTCGAACGGCGCGAACGCCAGTTCGCCCAGCAGCACCGCGTCGAGGTCCAGGTGGACGTTGCCCGCGTGCCGCGCGATCAGGACGACGCCCAGCGAAAACAGCGCCGGGAACACCAGCCCCATCGCCGCGTCCTCGCGCAGGCGCCGCGTGCGCGTGAGCGCCTCGACCAGCGCCACCGTGAGCACGCCGGTGGCCGCGGCGGCGACGATCAGCCAGGGCGAGGAGAGGCTGCCCGTCAGGAAGAAGGCCACGACGATGCCGGGCAGGACGGCGTGGCTGATGGCGTCGGCGAGCATGGCCAGGCGCCGCAGCATGAGGAAGGCGCCGACCAGCGCGCAGCCCGCCGCGGTGACGACGGCGATGGCCAGGATCTCCAGCATCGCCGCGCTCACGGCTCGTCCTCCACTAGGGAGCGGCCGCGCTCGGCGCCGCCCAGGGTCAGGCGCCAGCGCCCGTCCGGGTCGGGCGCGGCCAGCCCGGCGGCGGCCAGCTGCCGCAGGCCCGCCCGCACGCCGGCGCGGTCGCTCATCGCCTGCAGCACCTCGACCGCGTGCGGCGCCAGCGTGGGCTCGGGGTGCTGGGCGGCCAGCCGGTAGAGATCCGCCAGCACGCCGTCCGCCTGGGCCTGCCGGCGCTGGCGCGCCGTGCGCACGACGCCGGCCAGCCAGCCTCGCCGGGGCGCGAACGCCAGCGAGAAGAGGGTGATCGCCGTGATCGCCAGGATCACGGTCGGCCCGGTGGGCAGCCGCGGCACCAGGCTCGAGAGGATGGCGCCGGCCAGGCCGGCCAGCGCGCCGAAGGCGCCGGCCAGCGCCACCAGCCGCCCCAGCCGGTCGGTCCACTGCCGCGCGGCCGCCGCCGGGGCCACGATCATCGCGCTCATCAGCACGACGCCGACGGTCTGCAGCCCGATCACGATCGCGACCACCAGCAGCGAGGTCAGGGTCACGTCCAGCGCGCGCACCGGCAGGCCGAGGGAGCCGGCGAAGGCGGGATCGAAGCTCAGGAGCTTGAACTCCTTCCACAGCAGCAGCAGCACGACCAGGACGACCGCGCCCAGGCCCGCGATGGTCGCCAGGTCGTCGCTGACCAGGGCGGCGGCCTGGCCGAAGAGGAACCGGTCGAGGCCGGCCTGGCCCGCGCCCGCCGAGCGCTGCACCACCGACAGCAGCAGCAGGCCCAGGCCGAAGAAGGACGACAGCACCAGCCCCATCGCCGTGTCGGTCTTGATGCGCGTGGTCCCGGTCACCAGCATCACGAGCAGGGCGGCGCCCCAGCCGGCCAGCGCGGCGCCGACCAGGAGCAGGAGCGGCGCCTTCGCTCCGGTGACCAGGAAGGCCAGCACGATGCCGGGCAGGGCGGCGTGGCTCACGACGTCGCCGAGCAGGCTCTGCCGGCGCAGCACCGCGAACGCGCCCAGGGCACCGGAGACCAGGCCGAGTCCCGCCGAACCGAGCGACACCGTGCGCAGCGTGTAATCGGTGAGCAGCTCGCCGAACACGGTCATGGCCGGATCCGCCCGAAGCCCTGCAGGGGCGCGTCGTCGTCGGGCGGCGGATCGACCGGCTCCTGGCGCTGGAGGAACTCGACGCGGCCGCCGTAGGCCAGGCGCAGGTTCTCCGCCGTGAAGGCCTCGGCGACCGGGCCGCTGGCGATGCGGCGCACGTTGAGCAGCGTGATCCAGTCGAAGTACTCGGTCACGGTCTGCAGGTCGTGGTGCACGACGATGACCGTGCGGCCCAGGGTGCGCAGCTCCTTGAGCAGGTCGACGATCGCCCGCTCGGTGCGCGCATCGACGCCCTGGAACGGCTCGTCCATGAAGTAGACCTGCGCGTCCTGCAGCAGCGCGCGCGCCAGGAAGACCCGCTGCTGCTGCCCGCCCGAGAGCTGCGCGATCTGGCGTCCGGCGAACTCGTCCATGCCGACCTTGGCCAGCGCGGCCCGGGCCAGTTCCCGGTCCCGGCGGCCGGGCCGGCGCAGCCAGCCGAGCTCGCCGTAGCGCCCCATCATCGTCACGTCCAGGACCGTGGTCGGGAAGTCCCAGTCGACGCTGCCGCGCTGCGGCACGTAGCCCACCAGCCGCCGCTGCTCCGCGTACGGGCGGCCGTGGATCAGCACGCGCCCGGCCGCCGTGCCCACCAGGCCCAGGATCGCCTTGATCAGCGTCGTCTTGCCCGCGCCGTTGGGCCCCATCACGGCCATCAGCTTCCCGGCCGGCACCTCGAGGTCGACGTCCCACAACGCGGGGCGATCGCGGTAGGCGACGGTCAGGTCGGTCACCTCGACGGCGGGCGGGGCGAGCTCACTCACGGGCGGTCTCCCCGCGCAGCGCCGACGCGATGACTTCGGCGTTGTGGCGCATCATGCCCTCGTAGGTCGCGGCCGGGGTGCCGGCGTCGCCCAGCGCGTCGCTGTACAGGGCGCCGCCGACCTGCACCGCGAAGCCGCGGGCGCGCACGGCCTCGCGCACGGCCTCGATGGCGCGCGGCGAGACCGAGGTCTCCACGAAGATCGCCGGGAGGCGCCGGTCCGCGATGAACGCGGCCAGGGCCTGGACGTCGGCGGTGCCGGCCTCGGTGGCCGTGGAGATGCCCTGCAGCCCGCGCACCTCGAAGCCGTAGGCCCGGCCGAAGTAGCCGAAGGCGTCGTGGGCCGTGATGAGCACGCGCTGCGCGGGCGGAATCGCGGCGAAGGTCGCGCGCAGATCGGCGTCCAGCCGGTCGAAGGCGGCCGCGCAGGCGGCGGCACGCTCGCGGTACTCCTGCGCGTGGGCGGGATCAAGCTCTGCGAGCCGAGCCGCCACCGGCTCGATGGTCAGGCGCCACAGCGGCACGTCGAACCAGACGTGGGGATCGTGCGCGCCGGCGAACTCGGGCGGCGCCAGGAGCCGGTCGGCGGGAAGCGCTTCCGCGACGGCCAGCGTCGGCCGGCGTCCGTCCAGTCGGGTGAGGACGTCGCCCATCTTGGCTTCCAGGTGCAGGCCGTGGTAGGCGATCAGGTCGGCCTTGCGCAGGCGCTCCACGTCGCCGGCGCTCGCCTTGTAGAGGTGGGGGTCGATCCCCGGCCCCATCAGCGCCGTGACCTGCACGCGGTCGCCGCCGATCTGGCGGACGAGGTCGGCCACCTGGCCGGTGGTCGCCACCACGTTGAGGCGGCCGTCGTCGCGGGAGGCGGAGCCGCCGCCGCCGCAGCCGCCGAGGACGACCAGCGCGAGAATCGCGAGCAGGGCAGGCATCCGAGGTCCTTTCTCCGGCATCGTCCCCACCGTGCCCCCTCCGGAGCGACGTCGCAAGCGCGGCCGTGGCCGGCCGCGCCGCGGTCAGGCGCGCTCGCCCACCAGGAACCGTCGCAGCCGCCCCGCGAAGGCGTCGACCAGCAGGTACACGCACGGCACCACGACCAGCGTCAGCAGCGTCGACATCGACAGACCGCCCACGACGGCCACCGCGAGCGGCTTCATCAGCTCCGAGCCTTCGCCCAGCCCCAGCGCCAGCGGCAGCATGCCGAACACCGTCGTCAGCGTCGTCATGAGGATGGGCCGCAGGCGGGCGGCGCCGGCCTCGACCACCGCCTCGGCCGGCGGCAGCCCGTGGTCGCGGCGCGCGTCGTTGACGTACTGCACCAGCAGGATGGCGTTGTTGACCACGATGCCGGCCAGGAGGATCACGCCCAGCAGCACCGGCGCGCTCAGCGGCGTGCCGGTGATCCACAGCGCCAGGCCCACGCCGATCAGGGCGAGCGGGATCGACGCCATGATGACGAGCGGCCCGCTCAGGCTCTCGTACTGCACGGCCATGACCACGAAGACCAGGAAGACGGCCAGCACCGCCACGACCAGCAGGTTGCGCTGGTTCTCCCGCGCGGCCTGCTCCTCGCCGCCGAAGATCAGGCCATAGCCCTCGGGCAGCGCCAGGTCGGCCAGCGCCGCGCGCGCGGCGCGGCTGGCGGCGCCGATGTCGGTGACCTCGTCGTTCACGTCGGCCGTCACGCGCAGCTGCCGGTTCTGGTTGACGCGCAGGATGGTCGTGGGCCCCAGGCCCAGGTCCAGGTCGGCGATGTCCCGCAGGTAGACCGGCTGCTGCCGGCCCGGGAACAGGGCGATGGCGCCCAGGTCCTCGGGGCTCGTCAGGTCCTCGCGCGGCAGCCGCACGCGGATGTCGTACTCGGAGTTGCGGTCGGTGAACCGGCTGACCACGGTGCCGTCCAGCGCCGTGCGCACGGTCTGCCCGACCTGCGCGGCGTCCAGGCCCAGGTCGGCGGCGCGCTGCCGGTCGATGTAGATGCCCAGCTGCGGGCTGGCCTCCTCGGTCGACAGCTCCAGGCGCGAGAGGCCCGGCACCCCGCGCAGCCGCCGCTGCACCTCCTGGCCCAGGCGCTGCAGCTCGGCCAGGTCGTCGCCCTGCACGGAGACGGTCACGTCGCTGTCGGCCAGGTTCGTCCGCAGGCCGCGGATGCGCGGCGGGCGCACGAAGATCTCCCCGCCGGGGATGCCCATCTCGTCGATCCGGCGCTGCAGCTCGGCCACCCAGCGCGCCGCCGGCATGTCGCGCCGCTCGGTGGCCGGCGTCAGCTGGATCGCCAGCGAGCCGCGGCCGCCGCTGTTGGTGGTGGTGCCGCCGAACAGGAAGCCGCCGGCGGTCGTGAAGACGTGCCGCACGTGCGGCATTCCGGCCACCAGCTGCTCGATCTGCGCGGCCACCTCGTTCGTCCGTTCGGGCGACGTGCCGGGCGGCAGCCGCAGCCCGACCGAGATGTTGCCGTCGTCGACGGCGGGCAGGAATTCGTTGCCGGCGTCCCGCATCAGGACCGCCACGCCCGCCAGCGCGACGAAGGCGGCGCCCACCACCCACAGGCGCCGGCGCAGGGCGCGGGCCAGCACCCGCCGGTAGCCCGCGGTGAACCGCCGCAGGCCGCCGTCGAAGGCCACGATGAGCCGATTGCGTTCCAGCCCGCTGCTGAAGCGGACCTTGGCCAGCTGGGCCGAGAGCATCGGCACCAGCGTCAGCGCCACGCCCAGGGAGGCGACGATGGCGAACGAGATGGTCAGGATCAGCTCGCGGAAGATCAGCGCCGCCAGGCCGCTGATGAGCAGGAACGGCACCACCGCCGCCAGGTTGGTCAGCGTGGAGGCGACCACGGCCGAGGTGACCTCCGCGGCGCCGCTGTGCGCGGCCGTCTCGGGATCCTCGGCGTTCAGCTGCCGGTGACGAAAGATGTTCTCGAGCATGACGATGCTGTTGTCGACGAGCAGCCCCACGCCCAGGGCCAGCCCGCCCAGGCTCATGATGTTCAGCGTCAGCCGCCCGAGGCCCATCATCGCCATCGTCGCCAGCACCGCCAGCGGGATGGACAGGCCGATGATGATCGTCTTGCGCAGGCTGCCCAGGAACAGCAGCACCGCGAGCATGGCCAGCAGCGCCCCGGCCAGCGCCGCGTCGCGCACGCCGGCCACCGAGTTGCGGATGAACCAGGACTGGTCGGCGACGATCTCGTAGTGGATGTCCTCGGGAACGAAGCGGGAGGCGTCCAGCTCGCGCAGGCGCGCGCCGACCGCCTCGGCCACCGCGACGGTGTTGGCGTCCGGTTGCTTGCGCACGGACATCTTCACGGCCGGCACGCCGTCCAGGCGCGACCACAGCCGTTGTTCCTGGTGCGTGTCCTCCACGCGGGCGACGTCGCCCAGCGGGATGCGCGCCGTGCTGCCGGGCACCGTCAGCAGCACGCGCCGGATGTCGTCGACGCTCGTGAACTTGCCGGTCGTCTTGCCGACGATCTCGAACGCGGGCGAGGTCACGTTGCCCACCGCGACGTCCTGGTTCTCGGCGCGGATGCGCGTCAGCACGTCGGACACCGTCAAGCCGTACGAGCGCAGGCGCTCCTGGTCCAGCGTCACGCGGATCTCGCGGATCAGGCCGCCGGCCACGTCGATCGCCGCCACGCCCTCGATCGACAGCAACTGCGGCTGCAGCCGCAGGTCGACCCAGTTGCGCAGGTCCACCAGGCCGCGCGTCGGCGAGCTGAAGCCCACCTCGAAGACGGGGATCTGGGAGGGGTCGAACTTGCGGATCGTCGGCGGCTCGGCGTCCAGCGGCAGCCGCGCCCGCGCGCGGTCCAGGTTCTTGGACGCGTCCTGCAGCGCGAAGTTGATGTCGGTCCCGTAATTGAAGTGCAGGTCCAGGTCGGCCACGCCCTCTGACGTCTGGCTCTCCAGCTCGACCAGGTTCTCGGTGGTGGCCAGGTTCGTCTCCAGGATCTTGGTGACCTGTTCCTCCATCACCTCGGGCGCCACGCCCGGGTAGGCCACGCGCGCCCGCACCTGCGGGTAGATGATCTGGGGCAGCAGGTCCAGCGGGAGCTGGCCGGCGAAGAAGAGCCCGAGCACGACGACCACCGAGGAGGTCGCCAGGACGCCGATCGGGCGCCGGATCGACAGGCTCGGCAGGTTGCCGTGGCGGCGCGGCCCGCTCATCGCCCGCCGCCGTCGGGCTCGTCGCCGCTGATGCGGACCCGCGCGCCCGGGCGCAGATTCAGGTGCCCGGAGCGCACCACGCGGGCCCCGGACTCCAGCCCGCCGGTGACCTCGACCCAGCCTTCGGCCGTCAGGCCCGTGGTCACCGGTCGCCGCGCGACGGTGTCGGCCTGGACCACGTAGACGAAGGAGCCGCCGTTCCCCACGCCCACGGCCGTCACCGGGATCGCCAGCGCGCCGGGGCGGCTCTCCACGGCGAATTCGACGCGCGCCAGGAAACCGGGGCGCGCCTCCACGCCGTCCGGCGCGGGCGCCAGTTCCACCTCGACCGGCACCAGCCGGCTGACGGGGTCGGCGCCCGGGAAGATGCGGCGGACGCGGCCCTCGAGTCGCGTGGCGGGATAGGCGTCCAGCCGCACGACGGCCGCATCGCCTTCGCGCAGGTGCACCACGTCCAGTTCGGAGACCTGCACGCGCACGACCATGACCGCGTCCTCGGCGATGGTGAACAGCGCCGTGTTGGTGGCGACCGCGCTGCCCCTCTCGACGCGCTTGGCCGTGATCACGCCGGAGGCCGGGGCCGTGATGCGGCTGAACGCCACGCGCGTGCGCCAGAGTTCGACGTCGGCGCGCGCGATGCCGTAGGCGGCGCGCAGCGCGTCCAGTTCGGATTCGGCCACCAGGTCTCCCGCCTGGAGGCTCTCGGCGCGGCGGAACGCCGTCTCCGCGTTGGCCAGCACGGCCTCGGCCCGCGCCAGCTGCGCCGACATCTCGCGCGCGTCGATCTGCGCCAGCAGCTGCCCCGTGCGCACGCGGTCGCCCTCCTCGACCAGGACGGATTCGAGGACGCCCGCCGCCTGCGCGTTGACCGCGACCAGCCGCAGAGGCTCCAGCGGCCCGGTCACCGTCACGCTCCGGGCCAGGTCGCGCGGCGCGGCCGCCGCCACCGCCACGGGCACCGGCGCTCCGGCGCGGCGCGACGAACCGCCCGCCTGCGCGCTGCCGCGCGAGCAGCCGCCCGCGCCCAGGGCGGCGAGCAGGGACGCCAGCAGGATCCACGCGGGCAGGCCCGCGGCGGCCCCGGACCGTGTCCAGAGTTGCGTCTTCATGCCGACCTCCAACCGATCAGAACGAGAAGCGGTCCGCGAACTCGAAGTGCCAGTCTCCCGCTTCATCGCGCGCAGCCTCGAACCGCAGCTGCCAGGTGTCCAGGCTCACGTGCGCGCCGGCGCCCCAGGTGATCACGGGGGTCGCCGGCTCGGCGCCGTCCCACCAGGCCTGCCCGCCGTCGACGAAGGCGTGCAGGCCCAGGCCCACCGATTCGCCGCCGGGCGCGATGGGCACCAGCACCAGCGGCAGGCGGTACTCGGCGGTCAGCAGCCAGCCCTCCTCGCCCTCGAGCGAGCCGAAGCCGGCGCCGCGCACGTTGTCGGGACCGCCCAGGAACAGCGCGTTGTCCAGCGGCGTCGGCGCGCCGACGCGCCGGCCCCAGGCTCGCAGCGCCAGCAGGTGCTTGCCGGCCGGCAGCGGCAGGAAGGCGCGCGCGTCGCCCGTGTACTCGGCGTAGTCCGCAAAGCCGTCGCCGTACCAGCGGGCCGCTTCCAGGAGCACCGCGGCGCCGCGGCGCGGGTAGAAGGGGTTGTCGCGCGAGTCCAGGCCCACGCCGGCGGCCAGGCGCCGGTGGCCGAGCGTTCCGGCCGGCTGCTCGACCATCATCGCGATGACGGCGTCGCCGCGCGCCGGCAGCGACCACTCGTACGGATCGCGTTGGGTGAACCGGCCGGCGCGCAGGCCGGCCTGGACGAAGTACGGGCCGTGGAAGCGCCACTGCGCGCCCAGCGAAGCGTCCCACTTGCGGTAGCGCGTCGGGCGGAAGACGAAATCGGCCTGTTCGCCGTGCAGCCCCACCGTTCCGGTCAGGCCGCGCACGCCGGCCAGCCACGGCACGCGCCACTCGGCGCCGGCCGCCTGCAGGCGCCAGGCCGACAGCTCGAAGCGCAGCGTCTGCCCGGCCCCGCGCAGGTTGCGCTCCTCGAGCCAGGCGCCGGCCAGGTACTTGTGGCGGCGGCTGTGGCGCAGCAGCGGGCCGTAGTAGGTGGTCAGGTCCTCCTCGACAGTGACGCCCAGCTCCACACCGTCGTCGTCGGTGGGCTCGACGTCGAGGTCCACCCAGCGGAACCAGCCGCTGTCCTCCAGGCGGTCCCAGGCGGCGTCCAGGCGCGTGGGATCGAGCGTGTCGCCCTCGGCCAGCGCCAGGAGGCGGCGCAGCATGATCTCCTGCGTGCGCTCGTTGCCGCTGAAGGTGAGCCGGCGGATGGGGCCGGTGTCGCCGGGCAGCGCGCAGGCCGGTCGCGCCGGGGCCAGCACGGCCAGCGAGGTCAGCGCGAGAAGGAGGATCGTCAGCGGCGACGTCGCGATCGGAAACGGGTCGCACGGGCGGCGCAGGCCCGCCCCGGGCGCGGCTCTCTTGGGCATGTGTCCGGACTCATCCCTGTTGCGGGGAACACGCAGGCGCGGCGCGGGCGCCGTCCCGGTCAATGTCGCCGCAAGCGGCCTGAATGTCCAGACTCCGGCAGGCCAGTCCGCAGGGAGCAAGGTGCGCCGCGAGGTCGCCCGGGCGCAGCGCCGCCAGCCGCGCTCGCAGCGCCACGGCAGGCTCGTGAGCGAAACCATCGTCGTCGCCGGTCGCCGCGGGGGCCAGGCGCGCGGCGACGGCCGCCTGCAGCAGGCGGTCGGCCAGGGTCACGACCAGCGCGGGGTCCACGGTCTCGGCGCCGGCCAGGAAGGCGTCGTGGAAGGCGGCTGCGTCGCCCAGCGCGAGGCGGGCGCCGCCGACCAGCGTGAGCTCCCCGCGCGAGCCGCAGCGCAACGGCGCCGCGGCGGTCCAGCGCACGTCCAGGCCCTCGCCCAGGCAGAGGAAGAGCAGGTGCCATCTCGCGTCGATACCGCCGGGGGCGCCGCCCACGCGCAGCCGGTGCCGGCCCGGACCGTAGACGGCGCGCAGGCGGCCGTCGCCCGTCAGCAGCGCGGCCTGGTCGTGGCCCAGTTGCAGCGCCAGTTCTCGCCCCTGCAGGAACGCGAGCGCCAGCGGACCCTGCACCGGGCCGTCGGCGCTGTCGACCGACCAGTCGATCGCGGGCGCGGGGTCCAGCCGGCGCGCGTTCACGTCGTCCGCCCCTGCGGCCGGCGAAACTCGGATTCCCAGCCCAGTCCCAGCAGGTAGTTGCGCTCCTCGGTCAGGCGGTTGAACTCGCCCAGGCCGCGCGCCAGGCGCGGCGCGTCGCTCTTGAACCAGGCCGTGGCCGGCACGTCGGTGCCCAGGTTGCGCACCAGCGCCAGCGACTCCTCGATGATCAGCATGAGCCGCGAGTCGATCTGCTCGATCTCGGCGATCGTGCGCGCCGAGCCGCCGATCAGCGTGACCGTGCCCTCGCGGTCCAGCCGCCGGAAGATCTCGCCGATGCGCTCGACCAGCACGTCGACGACCTGCTCCATCTCGCCGCTCATGATCTGCGATTTCTTCTCGACGACGCCCAGCAGGCGGTCGCCGCACTCCTTCAACCGCGCGCCCATCGCGCGCCGGAACACGCGCTCGGCCGTCACCGCCTGGGCGTGCGACGTGTAGCGCGAGTAGGCGGGCAGCGTCTCCATCAGCAGGCCCAGCTCGGCGACGCTGAGGCTGGCGGCGGTGGTCCTGGCGGTGCGCGCGGGTTTCGCGGTGCCGGTCTGGCGCTGTCGTTCCATGCGGCGGCCTGCTCCTGGTGCGCGTCCTGCGTTGCCGGGTGCCCGATCAGGCGGTCCTGGCGCGGGGAACGGCAAGGAGCATTCCACCCTTGCGGGAAGCAACGGGGACGCCGCGGCCATCGCGCGGAATCGTCGCCGTGTCAAGGAGTTAGCGATGGGTGCGCGGTCGCCGGTGACGCGGGCGGCGAGGTGGCCCGGAAACGGCGGCGGGCACCTTGCAAGGCGCCCGCTCCGGGAATATCGCGCTGCCGGGGCCCGCTCAGGGCGTCTGGCGCCAGCGCCGCACGGGATTGCTGAGCACGCCCAGCCCGTCGATCTCGACGGTCACCTGGTCGCCGGGCTTGAGGTAGACGGGCGGCTGCCGGAACACGCCGACGCCGCCGGGCGTGCCGGTGGTGATGATGTCGCCCGGCAGCAGCGTCATGTGGCGGCTGACGTAGCTGATCAGGTAGTCCGGCGGGAAGATCAGCTGATCGGTGTTGCTGTCCTGCATCACGACGTCGTTCCACCGGCAGCGGATGCGCAGCCCCATCCCCAGGTCCGGCAGCTCGTCGGGCGTCGCCAGGAACGGGCCGCAGGGGCCGCCCGTGTCCAGGCTCTTGCCGCGGAAGAACTGCTTGTCGCTGTACTGCGCCTCGCGGTCGCTGATGTCGTTGAAGCACATGTAGCCGCCGATGTGCTCGCGCGCCCTCTCGCGCGCGATGGCGCGCCCCGGCTTGGCGATCACGAAGGCGATCTCGGCCTCGGCGTCGACCTGGTCGCAGCCCTCGGGCAGCTCGATCGGCCCGCCCGGCGCCTGCAGGCAGGTGCTGGCCTTGCTGAACAGCAGCGGCTTCTCCGGCAGCGGCTTGTTCTGCTCCTCAGCGTGATCGCGGTAGTTCAGCCCGACGGCGATGATCTTCGAGGGCAGGATGATCGGCGTCGTCAGCGAGCAGCGGCGCCGGTCGACGAACGGCAGTCCCACCTCGCCGCCCTGCGCCAGGACGGCGGCGGCGCGTTCGGCCGCCGGCTGCAGGCGGTCGTGCAGCGCCCGCACGGTCTCGAGCCGCGGCAACAGCCCGTGCCAGTTGGTCAGGAGCGACGGATCGGCCGCCAGCAGGTCCAGGACCAGCGTGTCGCCGACCAGCAGGCCGGGGCGGGGCCCCGCGCCCTGAGTGTAGGTGATGAGCTTCATGCCGGCAGTATGCGCGCGCCAGCCGCCGGCGTCCACCCGCAATGTGGCGGCGTCCCGCCGGCGGGGGGGAGCCGGCGGGACGCGCGTGGGAGTCCATCGGTGGTCGGGTTACCGGACCTCGATCCTCCGCGGCAGGCTGCGCTGCGTCTTGGGCATCACCAGCGTCAGCACGCCGTCGGCGAACGAGGCGGTGATGCCGTCCGCGTCGACCGTCTGGCCGAGCGTGAACGACCGGCTGAACGACACCGGGCCGGGACGCTCGTGGCGGCGCAGCGTGTAGCCGTCGCCGACGCTCGAACCGCGCTGCGCCTTGATCGTCAGCGTCTGGTTCTCGTGGCTGATCTCCAGGTCCTTCGCCGCCACGCCGGGCAGGTCCATGAGGATGCGGTAGTCCTTCTCGCCCTCGAGGATGTCGGCGCGCGGGCTCAGCCAGACGCCGGTCTCGGCCGGGTTGGTCGCGTCCAGGTTGCAGGCATCGAAGTTGGCGGCCAGGGCGTCCAGCATGCGGGTCACGGGCAGCAGGGTGTTCATGGTTTTCCTCCTGGTTGGGCTGTGCTATTTTCCCGTGCCGGCGTTCGCGCCGGCGGCTTCGCTCGTGTGCCCAGCCCCATACAACCCGCGTGCCCAAATCCCGCCGCCGGGCAGTGAGAAAGATTGAATCCATTGCCCGACAACAAGATAATCGATGTGTCACGCCTCGACCGTCTCGATCCGGCGGCCCGCCGCGGGCGATCTTTGGCAGGTTTTATCTGCCATGTTGGCATATCTGACAAACACTTTGTCCGGTCCGTCATGACAGCCGTGATCGCGGCGGCTCTGACGATGACGCTCGCCGGCGGCAGCCCTGCCGCCGAGCCCGCATCGCCGTCTCCACTGCGCGTCGGCGCGGTGATCCTGGACCGCGAGGACATCTTCACGCGCGCGGAAGTCGACTCGGCCACCGGCGTGTCCGGCTTCCTCAAGCGGCTGTCCAACCGGCTGCACCTCGAGACGCGGCCGCACGTGCTGCGGCGCGAGTTCCTCTTCCGCGAGGGCGATCCCTGGCGCCCGGACCTGCTGGCCGAGACCGAGCGCAACCTGCGGGCGCTGGGATTCCTGGCCGAGGCCACGGTCGCGCCCGCGGACACGAGCGCGGACGGGCGCGTCGACGTGCAGGTGCGCACGCGCGAGTCGTGGACGCTCGAGACGGACGTCACCTACTCGCTGGACGCCGGCGGCGCCTCGCGCTGGACCGCCCAGCTCGCCGACCGCAACTTCCTCGGCCACGGCGTGACGGCGGGCGCGGGGCTGGGCCGCGACCTGAGCAGCGACTACTGGAATCTCTGGTTCCGGCAGCGGCGGCTGGCCGGGTCGGGCCTGACGCTGGGCCTGGACTACGCCAAGCGCAGCGAGGGCCACACGCGCAAGCTGGAGCTGTCGCGCCCGTTCTACGCGCTGGACGACGCCAACGGTTTCGAAGTTCGCGCCTGGAGCAGCCGCTGGCGCAACCGCCTCTACCTGAGCAACGCGGGCCCGGCCGGCGCCGATCCGTCGCGCGAAGCCAGCCTCTACGCGGAGATCCCCTACGAGGACATCGGCTGGCAGCTGGGCTTCCAGCGGCGGCTGGGCGGCGAAGGCCATGGGCGCATCTGGCGTCTGGGCTTCGGCGCGCGCGTGCAGGAACGGCGCTTCCATCCCGACGACCGCGCGCGCGAGCTGAGCGACGGGCGCGCCGTCGACCTGGGTTTCCTGGCCGCCGAGGGCACGCCCTACCGGCGCGAGCAGGGCACCACCGTCTACCCGCACGTGTGGTTGCGCACGGTCAGCCGGCGCTGGACGACCGAGCGCTTCCTGCTGCGTTACGGCGGGCTGGAGGACATCGAGCTGGGCTGGGACCTCGAATTGCGCCTGGGCCCGGCCGGCGGCCTGGCCGGCTCGACCACCGCCGACGGCCGCCAGCGCTGGCGCCTGGAGACGACCGCCCAGCGGTGGCTGCCGCTGGGGCCGGGGTACGCGCTGCTGGTGGCCGATGCCGAAGCCGACCTCGGTTCGGCCGCCGCGCGCAACCACCGCTGGAACCTGGTCGCGGGCTGGCTGACGCGCGGCGGCCCGCAGAACACGCCGTGGCTGGCGCGGCTGTTCGGCGAAGTGGGCGCGGGCGAGCGCCTGACCGGCGCCCGGGCGCTGCTGCTCGGCTCCGAGCGGGGCCTGCGCACGCTGCCCGTGGACGGCATGGCCGGGGACCGGCTGGTGCGCGCCAACCTCGAACTGGGGCGGGCCACGGGTCTGCAGCCGCTGGGCGTGTTCCGGCTCGGCCTGGCGGCCTTCGCCGGCGTCGGCGCGGCCTGGTGGGCCGACGAGGCGCGCTCGGCCGGCGACCTGCGGCGCGAAGCGGGCCTGGGCCTGCGCTTCGGCCCGGTGCGCTCGGCCAACGTCGAGACGGCGCGGCTGGACCTGGCCTGGTCGCTGGACGGGGGCGGGCCCGAGCTGGTGGCGGTGACTGGAGGATTGTTCTGAGGAGGGCTGTTCTGAGGTGGGTCGTTCTGCGGCGAACCCGCCCGGGCCGGCCGGCGGTGGACCCCGTCCGCAGGGCCCCGCCGGCTCCTTGATCTTCCCGGCCCGTCCGTGCTACCCTTCCGGCGGCGACCGGACCTGAGGTCCGATCGCCGGTCGGGAAAACCCCTGCGGTTCGACGATCAGCGGAAGTCCGGTGCGAATCCGGCGCGGCCCCGCCACTGTAAGCGGCGACGAAACCCGCAACACGCCACTGGGAAGGCAGCCCCGCGAGGGCGGCGCCCCGGGAAGGCGCGGGAAGTAGGACGACCCGCAAGCCAGGAGACCGATCGCGAACCCTGTCCGTGACCTTCGCGGGTGAGGTACGGCCATGTCGGTCCGAGGGCTCAGGCGCCTCGGGCGCCTTCGGCGCCCGCGCGCGCGTGCGCATCCCCCCATCGCATTTCATTCGCCTGCGGGTCGCCGCGCGGCGTTGCTCGCCGTTCTCGCCTGCGTGGCGCCGGCCGGCGCCAAGGCGGACGACTCCCCCGCGGAGGGTCCGCAGTCGGACGACGCCGTTCTGGTCCTGCCGCCGGAAGCCGATGACACGGTGCTGGTCGTGGCCGACACCCTGTTCGTCTTCGCCGCGCGCCCGGGCGAGGGCCTGTTCCCCGCCACGACCGGCACCGCGACGGTGGTGGACCTCGAACGCCACACCGGCGCCGCCGACCTCGGCGAACTGCTCGCGCGCGTGGCCGGCCTGCAGGTCCGCCGCTACGGCGGGCTGGGGGCGCAGGCGGTGCCCTCGCTCCGCGGCTCGACCGGCGCGCAGGTGCAGGTGCTGGTCGACGGCCTGCCGCTGGCCGACGCGCAGAACGGCGCCATCGACATCTCGCTGTTGCCGCTCGAACGGTACAAGTCGGCCGTGATCCACCGCGGCCTGGTCCCGGTGGGGTTTGGCGGCCTCGGCGGCGCCGGGGCGATCAACCTCGAGACGCGCGACGACGCCGCCGGCACCGGCGCCCGCGTCTTTGCCGGGAGCTACGGCGACCTGGGCGGGCGCGCGCACGTCGCAGCCGGCAGCGACGACGGCGCGCGGCGCCTGCTGTTCCTGGCGCACGGTCGCCGCCTGGACAACCGCTACGAGTTCACGCCGCGCATCCCCGCCGCGCAGGTCGATCTCTACCCGGACACCACCTGGACGCGCGAGAACGCGGACTTCCAGGAGTGGGGCTGGTTCGCCAGCGGCGCCCTGGAGGGCGAACGCGGCCTGGTGCGCACCTCGGTGGGCGCGTTCCGGCGCGACGGCGGCCGCCCCGGCCCGTTCAACCAGCCCTCGCCGCGCGCGCGGGTCAGACACGAGCGCCTGGACGCGCGCCTGGGCCTGGCGACGCCCGCGCGCAACCTGGGTCTGGACCTGTCGCTGGCGCGCGAGGACGGCCAGCTCAGCGACGACTACCGCGAGGTGGGTCTCGATCCGGCCGGCGTGAACGTCACGGCCTCCGAGGACGCGCTGGCCAGGTTGGTCTGGTCGCACTACCGCGCGCTGGACGCCGTGTGGCTGGGGCTGACCGCCGGCGCCGACGCGCGCGTGCAGAGCCACCGCGAGAGCATCGCCGGCGCGGCGTCGCCGCGGCGGAACCGGCGCGCGGTGTCGGCCTTCGCCAGCGCGAGCGGCGAACTGCCCGGCTGGCGCCTGACCGTCACGCCGCAGTGGCGCTGGCAGCGCCAGCGCGACGACTTCCCGCCGGTGCCGCCGCTGCCGTGGCTGCCGGAGCAGACGGGTGTCGAGCACGTGCAGGACGCGGTCTCGCCCGCCCTCGATGTCGCGTGGAACGCGCTGCCGGACCGGCTGCAGCTCAAGGCGCACTGGCACCACACCGCGCGCCAGCCGACCTGGGTCGAGCTGTTCGGCCAGCCCGGCGGCCTGGTCGGCAACCGCGCGCTCGCGCCGGAGGAGATCAACGGGCGCGACGTGGGCCTGAGCTGGATCCTGCCCGGCCGCGCCGGCCTGCTGCGCGCGACCTGGTTCCGGCAGGCCACCGAGAAGACGATCCTCTGGTACGTCAGCGGCCTCGGCCAGTCGAAGCCGTACAACATCGGGCGCACCGAATGCGAGGGCGCCGAGCTGGAGGCCGCGCTGCGGCACCGCGCCCTCGAACTGACCGTCGCGACCACCTGGCAGGACGCGCGGCAGGGCGACGGCGCCGACCCGGTCTACCGCGGCAAGCGCCTGCCGTTCCTCAGCGAGTGGACGGCGTTCGGCGACCTGGCGGTGAATGCCGGGGCGTGGCGGCCGGGCGCCACGCTGCGCCACGAATCCGCCTCCTACACCGACCTCTACAACGACCGCGACGCCCGCGTCGCCCCGCGGACGCTGCTGGGCCTGTCCCTGGCCCGCTCCTTCACGGGCGGCCTGTGGGGAGAGGGCCGGCGGGCCACGCTCACCCTCGAGGTCGTCAACCTCACCGACCGGCGGCTCTCCGACGTGGAGGGCTACCCGCTGCCCGGCCGCACGTGGGCCGCGTCGCTGCACTGGCAATGAACCGCACGCGCCCAGGAGGCTTCCCGATGCGCACGTCAGCCGTCACCCGCTCTCTCGTCATCGCGATTGGTATCGCCGCCGCGCCTGTGGTGGGGGCCGCGGCCCCGGACCGGGTCGCCGTCATCGCCGGCGACTTCAACGCGGGCGCCTACGTCACGGGACTGGGCACGGAGGCGCCCACGAGCGCCGCGCCCGTGCCGGGAGAGCCCGTGCATCACGACGCCGTGCTGCGCTGGCACGACGGCCTGGCCTGGGTCGTCAACCGCGGCGGCGCCGACAACCTCCAGGCGCTGGATCCGGCCGCGGGCTTCGACACCGTGCGCCAGTTCAGCCTGGGGCTGGGGCGCAACCTGCAGGACATCGCTTTTCGGAGCGACGGCACCGCCTACGTGAGCTGCTACGACACCGCCGAACTGCTGCGCGTCGATCCGGCGACGGGCCAGATCCTGAAGATCGTCTCCACCGCGGCGTTCGCCGACACGGACGGCCTGCCCGAGACGAGCTGGCTGCACGTGCGCGGGGACCGGCTCTTCGTCACCTGCCAGCGGCTGAACCGCGACGACTGGTACGCGCCGGTCGGCGACAGCTACCTGCTGGTGCTGGACACCGTGACCGAGACCTGGCTGGACTGCGATCCGGCGCGGCCGGGCACGCAGGGCATCCGGCTGGCCGCGAGCAACCCGTACGCGCCCGTGCAGAGAGCCGGCGACCGCCTGCTGGTGGCGTGCACGGGGTTCTTCGGGCTGCAGGACGGCGGCGTCGACGCGGTCGATCCGGACGCGCTGGTCAGCCTGGGCCTGGAGATGACCGAGGCGACGCTCGGCGGCGACCTCGTCGACCTGGAGGCGACCGGCGCGGCGCGCCACGTCATCGTCGCCGATGCGGGCTGGATCACGCGCGTCAAGCGCTACGCGCCGGGCGGCGCGCCGGTCACCGTGCTGACCGGACTGGGCTACGACCACGCCGACATCGCGTTTGACGGCGGCTTCCAGCTCTTCGTGGCCGACCGGCGCCTTACTGCGCCCGGCGTGCGCGTCCTGGACGCCGTCTCCGGCGTCGAGTTGACCGCCGCGCCCATCGCCACCGGGCTGCCGCCGGCGCTCGTGATCCCGCCGCCGGCGGGCGCGGCGGCGCCGGTTGCGCTTATCCCGTCGGCGCTGACGCTGGACCTGCCGTGGCCGAACCCGGCGAACCCGCTCGCGCGGTTCGCCTTCACCGCGCCGCCGGCGCAGGCGGTCGAGCTGCGCCTGTTCGACCTGCGCGGCCGTCTGGTCCGCGAGGCGCGGCTCGTCGCCGGCCAGGACGGCCGCGGCGCCTGGGAGTTCGACGGCTGCGACGCGTCCGGGCGCGCCGTGGCCTCGGGCGTCTACCGCTGCGTCGTGCAGACCGGCGAAGGCTTCGCCGCGCGCAGCTTCACCGTCGTGCGCTGACCTGGCGCCGCGCCTTGGGGCGCGGCCGCTGCGGGGCCGTTTCGGGGTTGCCAGAACGGGCGCCCGTCGTTTATTCGTCGTCAGGGAGCTTTCGTGACGGGCAGGCGCGGCGGCCGCGAAGGTCGCCGCGCCTCCTGCCGAAGCGCCCGGACGCGAATCTCTCCCCGTTCCCGGAGCCGTCACCGATGCCCAACCCCGCCCGCGCGAAGAAGTCCGTCCACCAGGAACCCGTCGGTCCCCGCATGCAGGCGCTGGCCAAGGCGCGCCGGCTCAACAGCCGCAACGCGGACAAGCACTGGCTCTACCAGAACTCGGTGCAGAACCCGCAGGTCGAGGTGCCCTTCATCGACCGCGTCTTCGCCAAGGAATTCGGCCGCAAGCCCAGCCTGCTGCGCGAGGACTTCTGCGGCACGGCGCTGCTGTGCAGCTGGTGGGTCAAGGCGCGACCGGACAACCGCGCCGTGGGCGTGGACCTGGACGGGCCCACGCTGGAGTGGGGGCGCGTCAACAACCTGGCGCCGCTGGGCGCGAAGGCGGACCGCGTCACGCTCATCCGGGACGACGTGCGCGCGGTGCGCGCGCCGAAGGCCGACGTGCTGATGGCCTCCAACTTCTCGTGGTGGGGCTTCAAGACGCGCGACGCCCTGGGCGGCTACCTGCGCAACTGCCGCGCCAGCCTCCGGCCCGAGGGCCTCCTGATCATGGACTGCTACGGCGGACCCGAGGCGCAGGTCGTGCAGGAAGAGCAGCGCGACCTGCCCGGCTTCACCTACTGCTGGGACCAGGACCACTACAACCCGGTCACCGGCGAGGTGCGCTGCCTGATCCACTTCCAGTTTCCCGACGGCAGCCGCCTGAAGCGCGCCTTCGCCTACGACTGGCGCCTGTGGCAGGTGCCGGAGACCTGCGACCTGCTGCGCGAGTGCGGTTTCCGCCGCGTGATGGTCTACTGGGAGGGCACCGACAAGGACGGCGAGCCCAGCGGCGTCTTCCGCGTCAGCCTGAAGGGCGACGAGGCGCCGGCGTGGGTGGCGTACATCGTGGCGGTGAGGTAGCCGCCGCGGGAGGTCGTTTCGCATGACGACGACGCCCGGCCATGTGCTGGTCCTGGTCGACCACCCGAACCTCGACGTGCTGATGCTGCCGCTGGTCCGGGAGCTGACCGCGCGCGGCCATCGCGTCGAGGTGCTGGTGGTCGAGCACGGTCGCGGCCACCGCCTGCGCAATGCCGGCATCGAACCGGCGACCGACCCCGCGGCCTTCGCATCGTTCCTGGCCGGGGCGGGACCGCGGCTCTTCGTGACCGGCGCCGACCTGGTCCCGCAGCACGCGCTGGGCGTGCGCTGCGCGCTGCTGTGCCGCGCCCGCGGCGTGCCTTCGCTGTCCCTCGAGCACGCGCCGTTCGCGCTGGGCCACGACGACGGCTTCCCGCCGCACCTGGCCTTCGGCGCCGACGTCGCGGCGCTGGTCGGCAGCGAGGACGAGCGCCGGTACGGCGCGCTGGGGCTGGATCCGCGGCGCCTGGTCGTCACCGGCTCGCCGCAGTTCGACCAGCTGGCCGTCGCGCGCGACGCCGCCGCGGCGGCGGGCGCCGGCTCCGGCGTGGCCGTCTTCGGCCAGGGGCACACCTGGGTGGGGCCGCGCAGCAGCCAGCGGCTGGACCCGGAGCGCTGGCGCGCCGAGCTGGCCTCGCTCTACCGCGTCCTGGCGGCGCGCTTCCCGGGCGAGCCGATCAGGGTCAAGCCGCACCCGGCCGAGCCGGCGCACGGCACCGACAAACTCTATCGCGAAGCCGTGCCGGGCGAGCTGGCCGGCCGCGTCGAGGTGCTGCCGACCGACACCGACAACGCGGCGCTGATCCTGGCCGGCGCGCTGGTGCTCAGCTTCTCCAGCAGCGTCTGGCTGGAGGCGCGCATCCTGGGCCGCGTGGCCGTCTTCTTCTCGCTGCAGCCGCGCAGCGGGCGCACCGCCGCCGACATCGAGGCCATGGGCGGCTTGTGGCTGCCCGGGCGCACGCCGGACTTCGCCGCGCGCCTGGAGCCGCACCTGGACCGGCTGGCGGCGGCCGCGCGCGCGCCCGCGCCCGTGGACCACGCGGTTCTGGAGGCGTACGCCGGCCCGGTCGACGGCAGGTCCGCCGCGCGCGCGGCCGACCTGGCCGAGCGCCTGCTGCGCGAAGGCCCGCCCGACGTGGTTCGTCCCGAACTCGTCTTCGACGAGCCCGCGGCGCGCCCCCGCCTGCTGCGCCCGCAGGTGGATTACGCGCATTACGTGCACCTGCAGGCGGTCGCCGACGAGGTGATGGGCTGCGGCGTCGAGCAGCCGGTGGTGCTGGAGGTGGGGCCGGCCGGCTCGGATCTGGCGGCGCACCTGCCGCTGGCCTTCCACTTCCGGCGCGAGGGGCTGCTGGCCGGCGGACCGCCGGTCGTCGCGAAGCACGGCTACTTCGACGTCGTCGTGGCGCCCGACCTGTGGGCCGACGGCCTGCCCCCGAACCTGGCGCTGGAGCTGGCGTCGCTGCTCGCGCTGGCGCGGCGGCGCCTGGTGTTCAGTCTGGTCGCCGATGCGATCGACGGCTTGCGGCAGGCGGTGGCCGACCTGCTGCCGGAAGACGCCCCGTTGCCGCCGCTGCCGCGCTGCCGGCCGCCGCTGGACAAGCTGACCGCGTTGTGCCGCGCCACCGGCGCGCAGGTGCAGGTGCGGGCGATCCACAACGGCGCCTCCTACGCGCAGGCGCTGCTGCTGGAACACGTGGGCCTCGACGAGGCGTCGCTGTACGCGGTGCGGCGCGCGCTGCAGGCGACCGCCTACCCGCACGAGCGCCAGGAGGGCGGGATCAGGCTGGTGGTCTCGCTGAGCAAGCCGGCGCCGGCGGCCGGCGGCTGACGTCGCCACTGCCGGCTTCACCTCGCCCCGGCCAGCCCGCTCCGCTCCAGGAAGCGCCGACGCCGCTCCTCGATGACCTCCGGCAGGCAGCGCAGCGCGCCGGTCGCCGGCTGCGCGGGGATGAGCTGCCGCTGCCGGGCGACCTCCCGCATGTACGCGCAGTGGAACGCGGGCGCGCGCGTGGCGTCGCCGCCGGCGGCGGCCAAACGCAGTCGGGCGTACGGGCAGACGCTGCAATGGAGCCGGGCCGCGCAGGTCGCGCAGGCGCCGAAGCGCGACGACAGGTCCCGCTGCGGGGCGAAGCCGGGCAGTTCGGCCAGCGCTCCCGGCAAGGCGGCGGCGCGCTGCGCGAAGCCGGGTTCGCCCGGGCGACCGAGATCGACGGCCGCCGCCGCGCGGCGCAGCGGCTCCTGCCCGGGGGCGGCGCCCAGGCCCGACGGCGCGAACATCAGGCACGCGTAAAGCCGTCCGTCCGTGTCGAGCACGGGCGCGGTGCCGGTGTGGATCGCGCAGCGCTGCGGCGCGCGCTCCGGGCCGGGCCCGTCGTCGGGCGCGGGCTCCACTCCGTATCGGCGCAGCGGCAGGAACGGCACTTCGCCCGTCGCCGCGAGGTGCCGTTCGCACCGCCGCCGGACCGCCGTCAGCTGCGCCGCCAGTTCCACACGCAGGTCGTCGTCCCAGCCGGGGACGGGCGTGAGGACCGTCGCCGCGTGGATCTCGCGGAGACCCGCGTCCAGCAACCCGCCCACCGAGTCCGCGAGAGAGCCGACGGTCTGCGGCAGCAGGGTCATGACCGCCCGGACCCGCTGCGCCAGGTAGTCCGGCTGCCGGCTCCGCAGCAGTTCCAGCAGACGGTCCAGACGCGGCGCGATGCCGGCGCCGCGCAGCCGCTGCGCCCGCGGCACGCCGTCCAGGCTGAGGCTGAGGTGGACGTCGTGCTCGGCCAGGAAGTCCAGGCGTTCGGCGGACAGCAGCGTGCCGTTGCTGGCCAGCCGCACGGTGACCGGGCAGTCCGCGGGCGCCTCGGCGCGAATTCGCACGACCGCCGCACGGAACACGTCGAAGCGCAGGCAGGGCTCGCCGCCGCTGAAGTGGACCTGGAGCGAGGGGCCTGCCGCCTGCAGGGCCATGGTCAACGCCTCGTCCAGCGCCTCGACGGCGAGATCACGGCCGCCGCCGCCGCCGCGGTAGCAATAGGCGCAGTCCAGGTTGCAGCGTCCGGTCAGCAGGACGCTCAGCGACGAGATGCGCGGTGCGGCCTGCGCCTCGGCGCTCACGACGGCGCGGGTCCGGACGCCTGCTCGTAGAGCTCGCACAGGCGCCTGATCACCAGGGCCTGCGCGCCGTGGAGTTGCTCGACTGCCCGCAGCACGTCGCCCGCCGGCAGAGCCCGGAACTCGTCGCATGACGGCACGGGATCGGGTCCGGGCAGCGGATCGATGAAGATGATCGGCGCTGTCGCACAGGCGGCGATCCTCTCATCGATGCGGCGTCTCGCTTCCAAGGGGTGTTGGTCCCGGACCTGCGCCAGGATGGCGGCCAGTTCCTCGAATTCCGCGATGATCAGGTTGATCAGGTTCCGCGTCTCGTCGTTCGACATCGGCTTCCTCCCGTCATGGCTTCAGAACCTCTCACCCGCCTGGGCCTCGATCACCCAGATGTCGCTGGACAGACTCAGATCGTAGAGCACGACGCGCCGGCCGTCCGCGTCGGGGCTGAACCAGCCGAACTCCGATCCGGCCGGCAGGCGCAGCGGCGGCTCCAGCGGCGCGTCGCCGCCGCCGTCCGGATCCAGCCGCCGCACGCTCAGGCCGCCGTCGCCCCAGGCGCCGCTGGCCCAGATCTCGCCGGTCGCGTGGATCCAGCGGATCTGGTGCAGGTCGCGGCCGGCGGTCAGCCGCACCGGCGGGTCCCGGCCATCGGCTGCGATGGTGAAGGCGTTCTCCTCCAGGTCCGCCGAGCCGAGGAACGCGAGGCGCCGGCCGTCGGGCGACCAGGCCGGGTAGTCGGCCGCCAGGCCGGGCGTGGGGATCATCGCCGGCTCTCCCACCGGCCGGCCCTCGTCGATGGCGACCACGAACAGCGCGGCCAGGCCCGCGCGCTCGCTGACGAAGGCCAGCCGCCGCCCGTCGGGCGACCAGGCGGGCATGGCGTCCGGCGCCGGGTCGTCCGTCACCTTCAGGGGCGCACCGCCGCGCGCGGACACCGTCCAGATGTCCCGGTTCCCGCTGGCTGGATCGATGAGGTAGTAGGCCAGCCACCGGCCGTCCGGCGAGATCGCCGGGTGGGAGGCGTTGCCGTCCTGGTCGGTCAGCCGCGTCTCGCCGCCGATCGGGAGCCCGTCGGCCAGGTCGCGCCGCCACAGGCAGAAGTTCCCGCCCTGGCGCTTGGCGACGTAGACCACGAAGGAGGCGTCGGGCGCCAGAGCCGGTTGCTGGGAGGACGACCAGCCGGTGGTCACCGGCAGCGTTGCGCCCTGACGGTCCGCCAGCAGCACGTTCGCGGCCGACCGATCCGTGGCGTACGCGAGCCGCTGCCCGGCCGGATCCAGGCCGGGATGGCTCTCCGGCCCGCTGCCGGGGGTCAGGCGCTCGGGCTCCCCGCCGCCGACCTTCACCCGCCACAGCGCCAGCGCGCCGTCGCGCCGCGACGCGAAGTAGACGTGGCGCCCGTCCGGCGACCACGCCGGATAGGAATCCGTGGTGCCCCCGCTCGTCAGCTTCCGCGACGAGCCGCGGCCCAGGTCCACCAGCCACAGATCGTGGTAGTCGGCGAAGCACAGCGACTTTCCGTCGGGCGAGAAGGCGGGGCTGAGGTGGGACCAGGTGCCCGGGACGTTTCCGCTGACGGCGCGGCAGGCAGCCGGATCGGACAGCGACGCCACGAAGATGCGGTAGTGGCCGGTGGAGTCCGGCCGCGTGAAGGCGACCCAGGAGCCGTCCGGTGAGAGCGCGGGCTCGCGGGCGTCGCCGATCACCTCCAGCGCCTCGCCGCCGGCAAGATCCGTTCTCCAGATGCCCGGCCGGCCGCCGCGGTCCGACGAGAACGCCAGCCCGCTGCCGTCCGGCAGCCAGACCGGGCTGCGATCGTCTGCCGGACCGGCGCTGATGGGCACCGGCTCGCCGCCCTTCAGTCCCACCCAGAAAATGTCGCGGTCGGTCCCGTTGAAGCGGCTGTAGGCCAGCCGCGTGCCGTCGGGCGACAGCGCCGGCTCGCCTTCCCATTCGTCCCCGAAGGTGACCTGCCGCGGCCGGCCCAGCGGCAGCGTCTGCCGGGGCAGGTGGTCCAGGCCCAGCAGCACGCCGGTGACGGCGATCGCCAGGACGACGATGCCCGACGCCGTGACCAGCAGACGGTTGCGGTACCGCCAGAGCCAGTCGCGCGCCGGACTGCGCCGGGCCGTCATCTCCAGCCGCAGGGCGCGCAGTTCGGCCAGCAGTTCGGCCATCCGCTGGTACCGGTCCCGGGGCTCGCGTTCGAGCGCCCGGCCGATGATGCGCCGCAGTTCGGGCCGCGCCTCGGGCCGCAGCCTGCCCACCGGGACGGGCCGTTCGTGCGTGATGGAGTAGGCCGCCGCCATGGCGCTCTCGGCGGGGAAGGCCCGCTGCCCGGCGACCATCTCATACAGCACCGCCCCCAGCGACCAGATGTCGGTGCGACCGTCCAGGGGCCAGCCCAGCACCTGCTCGGGCGACATGTAGGCGGCCGTGCCGACCGTGCTGCCGGTGCGCGTCAGCACGGTCTGGTCGACGCTGCGGGCCAGCCCGAAGTCGAGGATCTTCGCCTGCAGGCGGCCCGTTTCCGCGCCGGTGACCATGATGTTCGAGGGCTTGATGTCGCGGTGGATGATGCCCAGGCGATGGGCTTCCTCGAGCCCCTCGGCCACCTGGATGGCGATCAGGACGGCCGTGTCCAGGGGCAGCGCACCGTCCTGCAGCAGGGTGCGCAGGGTGCCGCCCTCGAGGTAGGGCATCGCCAGGAAGACCCGGCCCTGCTCCTCGTCGAAATCGTAGATCGGGCAGATGCTGCTGTGGTCCAGGCGCGCGACGGTCCTGGCCTCGTGGTCGAAGCGACGGCGGTCGTCCGGATCGAGCAGCGCGTCCGGGTGCAGGAACTTCAGGGCGACGCGCCGCTCGAGGCGCTTGTGCACGGCCTCGTAGACCACGCCCTGGGCGCCCTCGGCGATCTTGGCGCGGATGAGGTAGTGGGAAATCGCCGGCCCGTCCATGATCTTCCCCCGCTGGGACTTGCCGTGAGGGAGGCGGGCGAGACGAGCATCGAGAACGCGCGTTCAACTCAGGCATGATAGACGGTATTGCCGCCGGCGACAAGGGAGTCGCCCCTTTGGCGCCGCGCGTGAAACCGTGCTATCATCACGACTCAAAGACGGGAGGGAGATATGCCCAGGATTCAGTTCCCCCGGGCCCTGCCCCGGCCTCGTCGCCCGCAGCAGAAGCAGATGGCCCACCTCGCCCAGGGCGCTTCCGCCATTGACACTCCCGAGACGATCGCCCTGCGGGCCGAGGTCACTCGCCTGCAGGAGGCCGTCGATGACCTCACGGTGCTGCTGGACCTGACGCGCGAGATCAGCATCGCGCCCGGCTTCGAGGCCGTGATGCAGACGATCGTCAAGCGCTGCGCGAGGGCGGCGCACGCCGAACAGGCGCTCATCACGCCGGTGGACCGGCAGGCGGGCGGGCTCGGCCACACCCTCGTGCGCGCGCTCGACGCCTCGGGCGAGCGTCCGCGCTTCCATCTCCAGGGCGCCGTCGAAGGCTGGATGCAGACCCACAAGGAGCCCCTGCTCAGCAACGATCCGCGGGGCGACCCCCGCCTGCGGACGCTCCTGGGCGCCCCCTGCGAGGACTGCCGCTCGCTGCTGTGCCTGCCGATGCTGCACCACGGGGAACTGACCGCCATCCTCACCGTGTGCAACAGCCGGCGGCTGGGCGGCTTCACCGCGGCTGACCAGCGGCTGCTGTCGATCATCGCCGGACAATCGGCCCAGCTCCTGGACGAGTTGCGCAGGGCCGACGATCTGCGGCTGTTGCGGGACATGAAGGAGCAGCTCCGCCTGGCCCGCGAGATCCAGGTCGCGCTGCTGCCGCGCCTGGCTCCGGAAGTGCCGGGCTACGACGTGGCCGGCGTGAGCGTGCCGGCCGAGACCATGGGCGGCGACTACTACGACTTCTTCCGGCTGGATCCCAACCGGTGGGCGCTGTGGCTGGGCGACGTCTCCGGCAAGGGCCTGCCGGCCTCGCTGCTGATGGCGAACCTGCAGGGCGCGCTGCGCGGCCAGATCGCCTCGGACCGCAAGCTGAACCGTTCGATGCGGCTGGCCGGCCGCGTCCTGTTCCGCAACACCGAGATGGACAAGTTCGCGACGGTGTTCTGCTGCATCCTGGACACGCGCGACCACACGCTGACCTACTGCAACGCGGGGCACGAGCCGCCCTTCCACCTCGGCCGCGAGCCGCGGCCGGCGCGGCTCGCCGTCGGCGGCACCGTGCTGGGAGCCTTCGAGGATTACGCCTACCGCCAGGACACGGTGACCGTGGCGGCCGATGACGTCCTGGTGGCCTTTTCGGACGGCGTGGTCGACGCGGAGGATCCTCTGGGCCGTCCGTTCGCGGACGCGCGCCTGGCGCAGGTTCTGGCCGCGCACCGGGAGGAATCCGCGCGCGCGATCGCCGAGGCGGTCGTGCGGGCGGTGGCCGCGCACGTGAGCGGCGCGCCGCCGCTGGACGACATCACGGTCATGGTGATCAAGCGGCGCGAGTGATCACGGTGGTGGCGCGCGGTTGAGATCGAACGGAGGGCAACCCGCTGTAAGGGATTATCTTGCAAAGATATAAGCGGATTTCCCGATTGTTCGACAAGGACGACACATAGTTTCGATTAGGCTTCGGAATAGCTTTATCAATTATCTTGATCCGTTCGATCCGGATGGGATATGCTCATCGGCGTGGCGCCGAACCCCTCGGCACTGGAGCCCCCACCCAGGCGAGCCCGGCCGCCACGGTCCACGGGCTGCACGACGCGGACGCGCCCCGACTGCTGTCGCCCGGCAGTCAGCGGCGGCGCGGCCTGACGCGGCGCTGCAGCTCGTGGACATTCTCGTCCCGGAGCGCGGCGCGCGGGCCGGACGCCGCGCAGTCGGAACAGGGGGAACCCGGGCATGAGCAGCGCCGGCAGCCAGGACGAACGGATCGCGAGGATGGCGTTCGCCTCGGTGTATCCGCACTACGTCGCGAAGGTGCAGAAGAAGGGCCGGACCGAGGCCGAACTGCGGCAGGTCATCCACTGGCTGACCGGCTTCGCGCCGGAGAGTCTCGACCGGCTGATCGCCGAGAAGGCGACCTTCGCGCAGTTCTTCGAGCGGGCCACGCTGAATCCGAACGCGCACCTGGTCACGGGCGTCATCTGCGGCCACCGCGTGGAGGAGATCGCCGACCCGCTGACGCGGAATGTCCGGCGCCTCGACAAGCTGGTCGATGAACTGGCCAAGGGCCGCAAGCTGGAGAAGATCCTGCGGCAGGCGTGAGGCGCGCTTGCGCGCGGACCCGGCCTCTACCGCGCCGCCACCCGCCGCGCCATCACCGTCAGCGTCCTGCCCAGCCCCAGCTCCCCGAGCGCGCGGTAAACGCGGCCCAGCAGCGCCCCCTCGCCGGCTTCGTGCAGCGCCTGTTCCAGGGCCATGCGGCGGCCGTGGATCACCTTCCCGAGCGCGGGTTCGGCCAGGTAGTCCTCACCCATCAACGCGAACATCTCCAGCGGGAAGCTGGCCAGGTGGGCGCACGGCTCGAAGCCGAGGCGAAGCAGCAGGGCCTCCAGGTCCGGACGGTCGAAGTAGTTGAGGTGCTCGCGCGGGGAAACCCACCAGCGCCGGTGGCCGCGCAGGCGGACCAGCGCCTCCTGCAGCGGGTTGAAGTCGTTGGGCACGGTGACCGAGACCAGACCGCCGGGCGCCAGGATGTCCCGCGCGGTGCCGAGCAGCGCGGCGGGATCCGGCACGTGCTCCAGCACGTTGTGCAGGTGCACGACGTCGACCGGCTCCAGGTGCGCCACGGCCGGCGGCGTGAAGAAGTCGTTGATGACATCTTGACCCAGCTCCACGCGCGTGTGCTCGGCGGCGGGGCGGCCGGGCTCGACGCCGACCGTGCGCCAGCCGCGCTCCGCGCCGAACTGGACGAACCACCCCGGCCCCGAACCGACGTCCAGCAGACGGCGGCGGCCGGCCGGCAGCAGCTCTTCGAAGATGTCGAACTTGGCGCCGAACTCCAGGCGCCACCAGGCCAGGTTGGCCCGCTGGCTGGCGATGTAGTTCCCGTGGATCTTGCCGTAGAAGTCCTCGGTATAAAGTTGGTCGATGGTGGCCGGATCCGGCAGGGGGGTCACGTGCCGGAAACCGCAGCGCCGGCAGGCGATGACGTCCACGCCGTGTTCGCGGGCGACCACCGGCCCGTCGTGGGCCGTCGCGGCCGGCGCCCCGTCCGCTGCTTTGCAAACGCCATTCAGCGCAACGACTTCGCTGCCAGGAGGAGCGGATTCCGCCAGGTGCTGCAGCCGGTTCGACATCGCCGGTCTCCGTTTCTCGCGCGGGGGATGGCCGCGGATCGGCCCTTGCCAGGCGCCGATCCCGCCCCCGGCGTCATCAAGGACGGTGCCAGCCCGGCCGGGGGACGGCGCGGGCGCGCCGTTTGCATCGGCCGGCACCGGACCCGCCGACAAGGGAGTGGACCGGCATGCCCGAATGCGTGATCACCGGCAAGGCCGAAGCCGCCGAGGTCGTCACGGCGACCGTCTGCGCGCTGTGCGGCGCGGGCGGCGGCGCGGCCGTCGCCGAGCAGATCGTCCCCGACCTGGGGCCCGCGCCCGACCGCCGGGAGTGGCCGACGCGCTCGCTGGTCTACCGCGGCTGCGCGCAGTGCGGCACCGTGTCGCAGTGGCCGCTGCCCGAGCCCGCCGAACTGGACCGCTACTACGCGACGGTGCGCATGGCGCGCCACGTCCCGGAGGCCGCCGCGGCCAAGCAGGTAGTCTACGAGGATCGTCTGGAACTGCTGCGCCGCGTGACCGGGCTGCGCGAGGGCGCCTGCCTGGAGGTCGGCTGCGGCAACGGGCTGCTGCTCGAGATGATCGCCGCGCGCTGGGGCCTGGGCGTGCGCGGCCTGGAACCTTCCTCGACGTACGACACGCGGCCTGCGGTGCCCATCGCGCGCTGCACGCTGCAGGACTTCGCGCCGCGGGCGCTGGGCTGGCCGCAGAGCTACGACCTGGTCTGCTGCCGGCACGTGCTGGAGCACGTGACCGAACCGGCGGCATTCCTGGACCGGCTGGCCGCGCTGGTGGCGCCCGGCGGCTGGCTCTACGTGGAGGTGCCGTCATCGCTCCTGCACGCGCGCGCCGGCCTGCCGGCCAGCGGGCAGAACATCCACGCCGTGCACTTGCACCACTACACGGGGCCGGGCCTGGCGGCGGCGCTCGCCGCGCGCGGCCTGGTGGTGACGCACCTGGAAGACCGCGACGTCGGCCGCTATCCGTCGCTGTGCGTGGCGGCGCGGCGCGGCTTCGACGCGGCGGCGCAGTTCCGCGCGCAGCTGGACCGGCAGCAGGAACGCTATGCGCGGGCGGCCGGGCGCCTGCTGGAATTCCTGCAGGAGGCCGCCGGCGCGCCGGTCGTGGTCTGGGGCGCGGGCGCCGACGTGGGCCAGGTGCTGCCGCTGGTGCCGCCGGCCGCGCGATCGGGCCTGCGCCTGTACGACCGCAGCCCGGCCAAGCAGGGGCGGACGCTGCTGGGCGTGCCGATCCTGGACGACGCCCAGCTGGCCGCGCTCGGTCCGGCGCGGCTGGTGGCCGGCTGCGGCAACCGCACGCTGATCGACGACATCCGGGCCGAGGCGGCTGAACGCTTCCCGCGCGCGACGGTGCGCGAACTCTTCGAGCCGGGGAGGGACCGGTGACCGCGCCCCTGACCGTGCTCTGCGCCGGCGCCTACGGCATCCGCAATGCGGGGGACGACCTGCCGCTCATCGCGCTGATGGAGGGGATGCGGACGGCGCTGCCCGGGCGCGAGCTGCGGTTCCGCGCGCTGTCGCGCCATCCCGACCAGGAGGATGCCCGGCTGCTGGGCGCGGAGCTGGTGCCGAACCTGGAGCACGAAAGCAGCGCGGCCGCGCGCGGGCGCTGGTTCCGCGGCCTGAACCCCGATGACGACCCCGAGCCGTTCGCGCGCGTGCAGGCCGAGATCGCCGGCTGCGACCTGCTGGTGCTGGGCGCGGGCAACGCGCTGCTGGACCGGACCATCGGCCTGCTGCGCGGACCGGTGCCGCTCATGGCGCTCTACGGCGGACTGGCGCGCCTGCACCGGCGCCCGGTGATGCTGTACGGGATGAGCGTGGGCCCGTTGCGCACGGCGTGGGGGCGCGACCTCTCGCGCCAGCTCATCGCCGACGCGGCGGTCGTCACCGTGCGCGACAGCGAGTCGTTCGCGCTCTGCCGCGAGCTGCTGCACGAGCCGCGCGAGATCCACCTGCTGCCGGACGCCACGCTGGCGGTGGCGCCGCCGGCCAGCGGCCGGGCGCACGAGGCGCTGCGGAGGGAGAACCTGTCCCTGCCCGCGGGCAAGCCCGTCATCGCCCTGGGCCTGCGCGACCTCGCGCGTCCGCTGGGCGCGGAGGCGGGGCAAAGGCAGTCGGAGGCCGTGCTGGGCCTGCTCGAGCGCTGGCGCGAGCGGGCCGCGTTCCTGTTCGTGCCGCAGTCGACCTACCGCGAGGACGACGACCGCGCGCTGGCCGAACGCCTGGCCGCGCGGGCGCCCGCGGGCTGCGACTGCCTGGTCGTGCGCGGGCGGCACCATCCGCTGGACCTGGTCGCGCTCTACGGCCTGGCCACGGCGACGGTCGCCAGCCGGCTGCACGGCGCGGTCTTCAGCGCGATCGGCGGCACGCCGCCGGTGGGGCTGGACTACCTGCCCAAGATGCGCGGCTTCCTGGACCACCTGCCGGGCTGCCACGAGCGCGTGGCGCTGGAGGCGCTGACGGCCGAGACGCTGGACGCGGCGGTGGCGGGCCTGTTCAGCGACGCAGAGTCCCGTCGCCGACGCCTGGCCGCGCGCGTGGCGGAACTGCGGCGGCAGGCGGCGCGCTATGCGACGCTGGCCGTGACCGAGGGGCTGGGGCTTCGCGAAGAAGCCGCCGGCGCGGCCGGGAGGGACTGACTTGCGCCGCGAAGTGCGCCCCCACCAGGTCTTCGGTCTGCACGAGACGCCGACCATGGCCGACCGCCTGGCCACCTTCGTGCTGCCGAACGATCGCACGCCGAAGCTGCTGGAGACCGCCGTGCTGGTCGCGCTGCTGAAGGCGCTGGACGCGCGCAGGGTGCTGGAGATCGGCACGCTGTGGGGACTGCAGACGCTCAACCTGGCGGCCAACCTGCCGCCGGACGGCCACGTCTGGACGCTGGACCTGGGTGACGAGGATCTGGCTCTGGCGCAACTCGACGCGCGCGACCGCGCCATCGCCGGTCTGACGCGCGCGGACGGCGCTCCGGCCCGCGCCTTCGACGACCCGCGCTGGCGCCACCGCGTGACCAAGCTGACCGGGGATTCCACGCGCTTCGACTTCGCGCCCTGGCGCGGGACGATGAACTTCGTCTACGTCGACGGCGGGCACGACGCGCGCACCGTCGCCTCGGACACGAGCGAGGCCTTCGCGCTGCTGGACCCGGCGCGCCCGGGCGCCGTGGCCTGGCACGACGACGGCAACCCGCACTTCCCGGACGTGGCCGCCTGGCTGGACCAGGTCGGCCGCGAGCGCGACGTGTTCCACGTCGGCGAGACCATGCTGGCGTTCGCCCTCAACCCGGCGGCCGGGGAACTGGCGGCGCGGCTGGCCTGACCTGCCGACGCCGTCCGGGGGTGGACGCCGGGATCCGACCAGCCGCGCCGTTTCGCTGCGGCCGCGGCCGCCTCCGCGCCGCGACTACTTCAGAAGCGTCAGCTTCAGCAGATCCGCCTCCCCGCCGGCGGCGCGCAGCCGCGCCACGTAGATTCCGCTCGGGACGCGCTGACCCGTCTCGTCCAATCCGTCCCAGCGCGCCTCGTGGCGGCCGACCGCCAGTTCGCCCGCCGCCAGCCGGCGCACCAGGCGCCCGCGCACGTCGTGCACCGTCAACTCGCCGGCGCCGGCCTGGGCCACCTCGTAGGCGATGACGGTCTGCGGGTTGAACGGGTTGGGCGCCGCCGAGATCAGGCGCGAGGCGAGGACCGCGGCGGCCGGCGGCGTGTCCTCGACGGCAGAGATGTTGCCGCTGACGGTCACGGTCCACGGCGCATCCAGGTTCGAGTCCGCGCGACCGGGACGCCAGACAATCAGGGCCAGCCGGGTCGGCGCCGGGTCCGGCACGCTCACCGTGAACGAGACGTCCGCGCCGGCGGTGTTCGGCAGCTGCCAGGCCAGACCGTCCTGCCAGGGCGAGGTCTTGGCGCCGTAGCCTCCCGACACGTCGTGCAGCGAGAAGCCCAGTTCCGCCGCGTCGCTCTCCAGGGTGAACCGGTACACGCCCGGCGCCAGGCCGAACATCGCCGTATCGAAGTAGGTGCCCGACTCGACCGTGCCCGTCCTGGTGGAGCCGGCCACGCTCGACCAGATCAGCGAACTGGCCTGGGCGCGCAAGGCCACGTCGCCCGCGGCCAGGCTTGAGGCGCGCGTCACGCCCAGCAGGTGGTTGAAGGTGCCGCTCGTCGTCGTGCACCGCAGCACGAAGTCGCAGTCGCCGCCGCTCCAGTCCGACATGGCGCTGGTCGCCACAAAGCCGTCCTGGACGCCGCTGCCGGTGTAGAGGCCCAGGTCAACGTCCCCGTACGACGCCGCCGCCCAGACCGTCAGCAGCGAGGGGATCGGGACCGGCGTGCTGGTGGTCACCCTGAAGCCGTCGCAGTTGGGGGCCGCCAGGCCCTCCGTCACGTAGCCCAGCCCGTTCCAGGCGCCGGCCGGCAGCGGCAGCGCGTGGCTCTGGCCGGTCGCCAGCGCGCGCGGCGACCAGACCCACTGGCGGCCGTAGTCGTTGTCGGTCCAGTCGTCCTCGTCGATGGCGTGCGTGTTGTTCACGCGGTGGTAGAGCGTGTGGCGGCCGCCGCGGATGTTCTGCAGGCGCGACTGGGCCACGCGCACCTCCTGGCCGGCCGCGATCGGGTCGATGAAGATCGAGCTGAACAGCGCCGAGCCGTCGACGTACACCGAACGCCGCACGCCGGCGGCCGCCTCCGCGTTGTTGGCCGCGTTGCGCAGCGACCAGTAGATGCCGGTCGAGTCGGCGTCGCCGACCAGCCGCGTCGGCGCCGGGACGCTGCCGCTGGTGGCGCTGTAGGGCAGCCCGACGTGCGGCACCAGGTTGGCCAGCCAGCCCGCGGGCGTGGCGGCCTGCAGGTTGGGCTTCTCCCGGTAGGCGAAGACGCTGTAGGCCGCGCTGGTCGTCAACCGCGGGTCGCGCGACACCACGGTCAGCGCCATCTCGCCCGGCTCCAGCCGGACGCTGTGGTGGATCGTGTCGCCGGCCGCCGCGGCCAGGGTCAGGTCGGCCGCGCCGAGGCTGCCCATCGTGAAGTCGGGCGCGAAGTAGCGCATGATGAGGGCGCTGGTGGACGGGTTCGCCAGCTTGACCGTGAACCAGGCCGCGGTCGACAGCTCGTTGTAGGTGTAGTAGAGGTCCAGACAGTCGGCCGCGTCGAGGGCGCCGGCCAGCGTGTCGGGCAGCGCGAACATGCGCCCCAGCTCGCGGTGGATGCGGTAGGTGCCGCCGGAGCCCTGCTGGTCGGACACGCCGACGCAGTAGCTGGTCATCAGCGTCTCGAACGTGTGGAGCACGATCGCCGCCGGACGATCGGCCAGGCTGGCGGCGGTCGCCAGCGGCGCCGCGAAGCCCGTCTGCCCGACGTCGCGTGCGTAGAGGCGCATCTCCAGGCGGTCGTCTGCGACGTCCGGCACGGCCCACACCAGTTCCGGATACAGGCACAGCTCGATATCGAAGCCGTCGCCGTTCGGGTAGGGCGTGGAGCCGGCCGGCAGGTGGACGTGGCCGGCGGTCGCGTCGGGCAGCCCGGCGCCGCGCACGATCGTTTCGTCCAGGGCGATGTCCTGCGGCGAGAACACGATCTGGCGCGCGTAGTAGTTGTCGTTCTCGTCAGCCTCCGGCGTGGAATCCAGGCCGTCCAGGCGGACCCACACGGTGTGCCGGCCGATGGCGCCCACGTCGACCGGTCCCTCGTTGCGCGTGTCGTTGGACGTGCCGGCGCCCAGGGTCCGCGCGCCCGAGGTGCGCACCAGCGCGCCGTCGACGAACAGCGTGTTGCGGAAGCTGGCGGTGGGGCCGGTGCCCTCGTTGCGCTCGCCCCAGTTGAAGTAGACGGTGTGGCCCTGCACGGTGTTCGGCTGGGTCACCGGATCGGGCGCCGCGGGGGCCAGGGTGCTGCGCACGACCAGCGGGGCGCTCCAGCCGGTCGGCATCACCGGCGTCAAGTCCGCCCGACCGGGCACGGTGATGACGATCGGCCCGTAGGTGGCGTAGGTCGGGCTCCAGTTGCCGGCGCGGTCCACGGCCTTGACCGTGAAGTACCAGGTGCCCGGCGCGAGCGCGTCGTCCGGCCACCAGTACGACTCATCCGTCTCGTACACATTGTCGGGCGCGGCTGCGAAGTTCTGGCTCAGGCGGACGCTGTAGGCGCAGGCTCCCGACAGATCGTCGGCGGCCGGCTGCCAGTAGAAGCCGCCCACGGCGATCGCCGTCGGCGTGCCCACGGGGAAGGACGACGTCAGGCCGCTGACCGTCGCCGGGCCTTGCGTGTCCAGCTGCAGGTCCCAGTTCCAGGCCGTCTCCCACAGGTCGGCGCGTGTGGCGTCGGGCCGGCCCAGCGCGTCCAGGTACGCGGCCGCACAGTTGAAGTACCCGGGCATGCGGTACGGTTCGTGGCCCTCGACGGCGCAGTTGTCGGCCATGATGTGCAGGATGTCGTCCACGGTCAGATCCAGCCGGTCGTACACCGGTCGACCGAGGAAGTCCGTGTTCAGCCCCTGGTCCTCGATGTCGGTGTCGTCGTCGGCCAGGTCGTAGATGGCGCCGGCAACGACGTTCTCGATGTTCCACGGTTCCCAGTCGCAGTCGGACTGGTCGATGGGGCTGTCGATGCCCATCTGACTCGGGACGAAGTCGAGCTTCGTCCTGAGATGGTCGGTGAGCAGCCGGCTGAGGATCTGGGCGCAGCCTTCCTTCCAGGCCACCTCGTCCCGCTCGGGGCACCACTCGCAGTGCGAGCAGTCGTCGCCGTCGTCACAGACGCCGTTGCAGTAGTCATGCTCCACGCGGTGGGCGTATCGGTAGTGCCAGTAATGTCCCCACTCGTGGCAGATCACCGCTTCTGCCCAGGAGTCCGCGCGCTCGAGATGGAGCTCGACGAAGTCGTTGCTGAAGAAGCTGCCGTCGGCATCCGGCCACTGCAGATCGATCCGCGACACGTCCCAGCCCAGGTCGCGGAAGTAATCGTGCGCGTAGGTGACCGAGGTGCAGATGTTCAGGGCGCCGTGGTGCGAGTTGGGATAGATGACGCCGGTGTCGTAGGTGGTCTGGCCGTCCGCGATCGTGAACATCGCCGTGTACCAGACATGGTTGTCCTCCATGATCCCGTCTTCCTGCACGACGACGGCGCGGCTCGTGGCGCTGAACCCGATCATGATCGGCAGGCCCGTCGGCGCCTCGAACGAGAAGAGCCCCTGTTCGTCGGTCTCGACCGCCGGGGTGCCGTACCAGAGGCCCTCGGGCGGGAACACGCGGGCCCAGACGTGCGAGCCGAACGCCGGCGCCCAGGCCTGGACGCGCTCGTGCCAATAACCGAGGCGGCCCGTGATGGTGCAGGTCGGCGCGTCCTTGGGCGGCGGCGGCGCGTCCTCGGCCGCCAGCGCCGTCAATTGGGCCATGGTCAGCGCGGCGGGCGCCGCCGTCTTCTGGCCGCCGGCCGGGCGGATGAGCGCGGGCGGCACGCGGTCGCTGTCGACCGGCAGCAGGCCTTCCCAGGCCTCGCGCGTGGGCGTGAACGACTGGCGCCAGGGCCGGCCGTCGGCCGTGCCGCGCAGCACCAGGGGACCGCAGCCGGCCGCAGCGGTCGCCGCGATCGCGAAGCTCGCCGTCCTGCCGGCGCCCAGGGCCAGCTCCCGCGGCGCGTCGAGGCGCGCGCCGGTCCAGCCGTCGCCGCCCAGGGTCAGGTCGGCCACCGCGACGTCGCGCGCCGCCTCGATCGTGATCACCGCCGTGAATTCGCGCCCGGGCTCGGCCAGGCGCTCGGGGCGCTCCAGGCGGGCGCGCACCGGGACCTGGGAGACATCCGCCCGCGCGCCGCCGCTCAGGCCCGCCACGATGATCGCGGCGGCCGCCAGCATCCGCGTCAGTCCGCGCATGACGCCACCTCCGACGCGAGGGCGCCCAGCGGCTCGAACGCGTAGTCGGCCGGGAGCCGCTCCGCCTGGTCCGCCAGATGCGCGCGCAGGTCCGCGACCAACGCCTCCAGGGCGCGGGACACTTCCGGGTCGGCGGGCGCCGAGGCCAACTGCGCCTCGTGCAGCGCCAGCCGCGCCGACAGCTTGACCCACCCCGCGCAGCGCTGCAGCTCGAGCAGCCTGGCCGTGTCGGTGGTGGCCGCCAGCTCCGTTTCCAGGCGCGCCAGTTCGGCGTCGGTGGCGGTCTCGATGGCGCTGACGCGCTGGGCGAAGGTCGGCGGCGCCGCGGACGCGTCCACGCAGGGAGCGCAGGCCAGCAGCACGGCCACGAGGAGGCAGCGGCGGGAATTCATGGTGTCGTCTCCCGGGCAGCAGGGGATGTCGTTACTGCCGGGAAAAACGGGTCGGCGCGGCGCGGGAGTTTCAGTTTCCGCGCGCAAAACGCGGCTACAGGAGCGGTTGACTCCGGCTTATGGAGGCCCGCCTCGCGCGGCGCGCCGTCTCGCGAGCGCGACGATCGCGAGGCCCGCGCCGAGGATCGCCGCCGCCGTGAACCCTGCCGCCATGGCCGGCGCGCGCCGGGCCCGCAGCGCCAGCGGCTGGTCGCCCTCGCCCAGCAGCACGAAGCCGGCCCAGTAGAAGGGGTGCGCCGTCGCCGGCTCGGCGCGCAGGTCCCGACGGGCGGCGGCCAGCGCCGCCGCAGGCGCGGCCCCGTCCGCCAGCGCGGCGTAGAAACGGTCCATGAAGCGCCGCGCGGCGCGGTCGTCCACCGGCCACAATGTGCCCACCACCGCGGGCACGCCCGCGCCGAGGAACGCCGCCGCCAGGCCGGGCACGCCCTCGCCGGCCAGGATCGCGCCGCCGGCGCTGGCGCAGCTGGAGAGCACCGCCAGGCGCGCGTCCAGCTCCAGCCGGACGATGTCCGCCGCGCGCACGCGCAGCGGGCGCCCGGGCGCGCCGAAGACCAGGGCCGAGTTCCACGGCCGCTGCGGGTCGGTCTCCGCGTGGCAGGCCAGGTGCAGCAGCGCGAACGCGGCGGGGTCGACGCCGCCGAAGGCGGCCGTGTCCCCGTTCGCGGCGGCGGGCACCGTGACGTCGCGGAACCGCCGCCTCAGGTCGGCGATTTCCGCCTTGGCCCCGTCCAGGCGCCGCGCGTCGGCGTTCGCACGGCCGGCCACCGCCAGCAGCCGCGCCGGCGCGCCGGCGCGCGGCGCGGCCCCGCGCAGCGTCGCCAGCAGCGTGGCCGACGGAACCAGGCGCACGTCGCCGTCGCCGAGTTGCGGCAGCAGCGCCAGCGGCAGGCGGTGCAGCGCGCCGTCGAGGCTGGCGAAGACCGTGCGCGCCCGACGCGCCAGCTCCGCCACCGGCGCGCCGTCGCCGCCCAGCAGCGTGTCGCCGACGGCGACCGCCGACGCCGGCGCGAACGCGCGGAACGGATCGCTGACCTGAGCCGCCAATGGAGCCAAGAGGTCCGACCAGGCGGCGTCGCCCGGCAGCGCGCGCGCCAGGCAGGTGTCGCGCGTCACCGCGAAGAGCCAGCCGCGCGCGGGGCCGGCCACGACATCCAGCAGCAGTTCGCCCTCGCGCAGCGCGCCGCCCTGCAGCGTCGCCACCGTGGCGGGCGGCGGCACGTCGCCGGCGGTCGCCAGCTTCTGCCCGGGGCCCAGGTAGCGCTCCAGCAGCGTGCGCGCCTTGTAGCGCTGGGCGGCGGCGAAGGCGCGGCGGACGTCGCCGGCCGCCAGCTCCAGCCCGACGCGCAGCGTGAACAGCCGCTGCGCCTCGGCGCCGCGCCGCTCGCGCCACTGCGCGTCCGTCGGCAGCGAGCGCTCGCGCTCCCAGAGGATCTCCGCGCGGTCCAGGCACGTGCGCGCCGAGTCGGCCGCGCCCAGCGCCGTCCAGGCGGCCGCAGCTTCCACCAAGAGCGGCAGGCGCTGACGGTCGGCGTCACGCGCGCCGGCCGCGGCCAGCGCCCCCGTCAGTGCGGCCAGCGCCTCGTCGTGACGACCGAGCGCGCCCAGCGCGCGGCCGCGCGCCAGGGTCAGCATCGTCGCGAGCAGGAAGTCGTCGCGTCCGGCGAGCAGCCCCGCGGCGTCCTTCAGCGCTTCCAGTGCCTGCCCGCCGCTTCCGAGCGCCAGCAGAGCGTCGGCGGCGCGCGCCCGCGCGGAGACGGCCGTCTCCAGCTCGGGCGGCGGGTCCAGACCGATGACCTGCGCGCAGCGGTCCAGCGCGGCGGCCGGACGGCCCGCGGCCAGATCGACCTCGGCCAATCGGACCAGCGTCAAGGCCTCCTCGTCGCGGAAGCCGCGCGCGCGGCTGAAGGCCAGCGCCGAGTCGAGTTCGGCGGCCGCCTCGTCGTGCCGTCCCAGGTCGCTCAGCGACTGGGCCAGGTTGCGCCACGGCGCGCCGACCTGCTGCCACAGCCCCAGTTCGCGCTGGATGTCGCGCGCCCGCCGGTAGCCGTCGGCGGCCGCGCCGGGATCGCCGAGCAGGGTCTCGAGGCCGGCCAGGTTGTTCATCGCCATGGCTTCGAGCGAGCGCGAGGCGCCGCGGCGCGCCAGCTCGGCCGCAAGCGCGAACTGCTCCGCCGCCTCGCGGTAGGCGCCGCGCCCGGCCCGGCACATGCCCAGTCCGTTGCGCACCGCGGCCAGGTCGGCCGCGTCGCCGCCGGCCGCGAGCAGGGGCAGCGCCAGAGCGTAGAGGGAGTCGGCGGCGGCCAGCTCCCGCGCGCGGTAGCGCAGGCGGCCCAGCCCGTAGAGCGCCTTGCCGGCATGGAAGTCGTCACCGGCGGCGCGGGACCGAGCCAGCAGATCGCCGAAGAGCGCGGCCGCCTCGTCGCGGCGGCCCAGGTGCTGGCAGGCCTCGGCCAGGTAGCGCGTGGCGCGCAGGGACGAAGCCGCGTCGCCGGCGGCGTCGGCGCGGGCCAGGGCCGCGCGCAGGTCCGGCTCGCCGTCGGCGGCCCGGCCGTACGCCACGCGCGTCAGTCCGCGCTCCAGCAGCAGCGCGCTGACCAGCGCGCTGTCGCCGACGGCGCGCGCGGAGGGCAGGGCGGTCTCCACCAGGAGTTCGACCGAGTCCGGCTCCGAGCGCGCGCGCAGATCGGCAAGGCGGGCGGAAAGATCGGCGGCACGGGGCGTCGCCGCGGCGGCCGCGGACTGCGCGCCGACCAGCGCCAGGGCGGCGCCGGCGATCGCGAACAGCAGCGGAGGCAATCGGCGGCGATGGGGCAAGACGGCACCCGGTCAGCGGCAATCCTCGTCGTCGAGACGCTCCACCGCGCCGATCGTCTCGCGCAGCAGGCGTTCGGCGCCGCGGGCGGCGGCGCGCCGGTCGCCGCCCGTCGTGAGCGTCGCCAGGGCGGCCAGCTGCGCCGGCGTCGGCGGCCGCCCGGTGGCCACCGCCAGCAGATACGTCCCGCAGCCCGGTGTCAAGCCGGATCGCCAGGCGTCGCCGGACTCCGGCGGGGGCAGCAGGACGAGCGTCCCGGCGGGCAGCGGTGGCGACGGGCTCGCCGGCGCCGGATGCAGCAGGCGCACCGCGCCGCCGGCGTCGACGTGCAGCAGGACCGGATACCCGGACCGCGCCAGGCGGAAGCTCACGCCGCGCGGCGGGGTGGTCGACGCCTCGCCGCGCAGCACCAGCGGCGAACCCAGCCGCAGGTCGCGCACGGGCCCGCGGCCGGTCAGCGACGGCCCGAGGACGATGAGCGCCGCCCCGGCGGCCAGCGCCATCGGCAGCAGGCGCGGCCAGGTCTTCCGGCGGCCGCGACCGTCGGTGACGGCGCCGGCCACGAGAGCCCGACGGCTGACGTCGGCGGCTGCGCGTTCGGCCGGCGACAGCGACGCCAGCGGCTCACGGGCGGCCGACAGCCCCGGCACCGCCCGCATCCGCGCTTCGGCGGCCGTGACGCGCTCGCGCAGGCCGGCGCACTCGGCGCAGCCGGCCAGGTGGTCCCGCGCGAGCGCCAGCTCGTCGCCCTCGAGATCCTCGAGGACCAGCGCCAGCCCGCGCAGCCGGTCGTGGTCGGTCGTCATCGTCTCACCTCGCCGGGGAATACGGGCGCTGACCGGCCGCGAGTTTCAGGCGCCGTCCTCAAGCGTCCAGCCCGAGCCGTCGCGCCAGGTCCTCCCGCAGCGCCAGACGGCCGCGGCGGATGTCGGTTCGCACGGTGTTGAGCGGGCGGCCGACGGCCGCCGCGATCTCCTCGTAACTGCACTCCTCGTACAGCAGCAGCGTCAGGGCCTGCCGCTGGTCCGGGTTGGCCAGCGATTCCAGGCAGTCGACGACCGCGCCCACGATCTCGAGGTTTTCCAGGTCGAGCGACGGATCGTCGGGCGCGGCCAGCGGCGGCAGCTCGTCGCCGACGCCGCGCTCGCGGGACTCCAGGCGGCGGCGCTCGCGGAGGCTGTCCAACAGGAGGTAGGGCGCGCGCGCGCGGAACCACGCCCAGAAGCTGCCCGGGCGGCGCCAGGTGAAGCGCCCCCCGGCGACGTCGGCCATCACGCGCAGCAGGGCGTCGTGGGTCCAGTCGCGCCTGAGGTCCGCGTCGCGCGTCAGGCGGCTGGCCCAGGCGTAGGTGGCGTCGTGGGTGCGTTCGCAGAAGGCCTGACGGGCCCAGGGAGCGCCGGCGCCGAGGCCCGCCACCAGAGCCTGTTCGTCGATCGGCGTCGCATCGGCGGGCGATCCGCCCGTTGCCGCTTCATCCGCTGCCAAATCGTCCCCCGTCGCCCCGTCACCGTCCCTGTTAGGAGCATAACGGGTGGGCGGCGGCGCGGCAACGGATACCTCGACCACGGCGATCGCGACGAGATTCCGCCGTGCGCCCGGGGGGGACCAGCCCGGGGCTCCCTACAGCGAGAACCACCGGTTGACCTTCACCAGGAACGTGTTGCGCGGGTGCGTCCCGAACAGCGCGTCCAGGTCGTCGCCCAGGCTGAAGCCGCCCTGGTCGATCACGTCGCTGCGCCCCTGCGACCAGACCAGGTAGAGCGTCGAGCCCGCGTCGTACTCCCACCGCACGACCAGGTTCGAGTTGAAGTCTCGCACGTTGAAGTCGGGGCGGCCGAAGGTGTAGTCCGTCGCGCCGTCGCCGTCCTCGTCCACGGCGTAGCCGCCGCCCGTCGGCGTCACCTGGTCCGCCTGCAGCGACCGGAATCTCTCGTCCAGCGCATCGGCGCGGGGGTCGGCCACCCGCCGGAACGACTCGTAGCGCCCGGCCGAGACGAACGGCGACCCGTAGTACTGCACGGTGAGGTCCGGCGTCAGGCAGAGGTCCAGGCGGAAGGTCAGCGAGAACGTGCGCTGGTCCAGGCGGCCGAACACGTAGCGGTCGCCCGCGTCGGCGGTCGACGTCCCCACGTACTGCAGACGGTTGTCGTTGCGTTCCCACGACGGATTGAACGCCAGGCGCAGGGCGTTGGACGGGCGGAACGAAGTCTCGGTCCACAGCGACCAGCTGTCCTGCGTGCCTTCGTCGCGGCGCCACCACCAGGCGCCGCCGCCCAGTTGCAGCGCGCGGCGTTCATCGTTGTTGAAGTTCGCCGACAGCTCCCAGCCGCCGGGCCACACGGAGGCCGGGCCGCCGCGCAGCTCGGTGTTGGACAGCCGGCCGAAGTTCCGCGTCGCGCTGACGTGGAACCTCTGCTGGCCGCGCAGCTGTCCGCTCGCGTTCAGGTTGAGCGCGCGGTTGAGCCGGGCGCCGCCGAAATCCCAATCGATCCAGCCGTTGCCGTTGACCTGCCAGTAGTTGAAGGCGCCGCGCGGCTCGCGCTGCACGTAGCCGACCCAGGCGAACTGGTTGATCTCGTCCGCCGTGCGCATGTAGCCCAGGTCGTTGATCTCGAACCCCGGCGAGCGCCAGGCGCCGCCCACCTGGTACATCAGGTTGGCGCCGTTGCCGGTGCGCGTCAGCATGACCGAGCCGGCGTGGCCGCTCATCGCCGTGCGCGACGGATCCACGTCGGCATGGCCGTTGTCCGGCCTCTGGAAGTAGCGGGCCGGCGCCGTCTGCGCGCCCAGGATGGCCTCCTCGCTGCCCCGCAGGTGGCTGCCCAGCAGGCGCGCCTCCAGGCGGAAGTCGCGGTCGCGGAACAGGTGCTTCAGGTCCACGCCGCCCGCCCAGGCCTGCCGCTCCAGGAAGCCCAGGTGCGGATCGTCGATGTCGCGGACGACCGAGGTGAGCATGCCGCCGACGACCGTCTGCCCGGCGCGCAGATCCTGCGTGACGCGGCCGACGAACCAGTTCGTCAGCGGCTCGACCGTCTCCTGCCGCTCGCCGCCGGGCCCCGTCAGGTCGGCGCGCTCGCGCGCGGTCACGCTCTCGAGGATCCCCACCGAGAGGCCGTCCGCGGTCTTGCCCGCCAGCTTCGCCGCCGCCGCGATCGAGGTCTGGTCCGGCACGCGGGCGAACTCGCCCGCCTGGGTGTCCGGCCGCCAGCTCGGGCTGTGGCCGAGGCGCCGCGAGTAGAAGAGCCGGTCGCGCGTGAAGTGGCCGCCGGCGACCGCCGGCGCCAGCGGCAGGCTCAGCACGTCGGCGCCCTCGATGAAGAAGGGGCGCTTCTCCTCGAAGAACGTCTCGAACGCGCTCAGGTTCACCTGCGACGGGTCGGCCTCGACCTGTCCGAAATCCGGGTTGAACGTCAGGTCCAGCGAGAAGTCGTTCCCCAGGCCCAGCTTCGCGTCCAGACCGGCCGAGAGGCGGCTGTCCGCGCCGTCGCGGAACGGGTTGCCCGCCTCGCCTTCGCGCCGCTCGTGCTGCGCCACCACGTACGGCAGCACCTCGAGCCGCCGCCCGGGCGCCAGCGCCGACAATCCGCGCAGGTCGCCGAAGCGGCTGACCCAGCCGTTGCTGTTGCGGGGGATGCGCTGCCACGTCGAGCGCTCGCCGTCGCGGAAGTGGCGGCGGTGCACCTGCAGGCCCCAGGCCGCGTCCTTGGCCGGGTCGAAGCGCAGCTGGCTGAGCGGGATGCGCATCTCGGCGGTCCAGCCCTGGTCGTCCACCCGCGTGGCGCCCTCCCAGACCGGGTCCCAGTTGCCGTTCCAGCTGTTGCCGTCCTCGCTGATGTACTCGTCGCCGCGGGTTCCCGACAGGCTGAGCGTGAAGGAATAAGCGGTGCGCTCGTCGGCGCGGCTGTCGATGTTCACCTCGATCCAGTCGCCGGGAAACCAGTCGTGGCGGGCCAGGATCGGGGCCACGCGCGCGGGATCGTCGAAGAGACGGAAGGCGAAGTACAGCGCGTCGTCGTCGTACACGACCTTGAACTGCGACGGCCGCGCCGGCGGGGCGCCGTCGGCCGGCTCGCGCTGCACGAAGTCGCCCGACCAGGCGACCTGGGTCCACGCGTCGTCGTCGAGCGCGCCGTCGATGTGCGGCGGCCGGCCGCCCAGACGGCTCGTCACGTAGACGCGCCTGTCAGGCGCCGCAGGGGCGGCGCCCGGATCCGGCTGGTCGGCCGCGGGGGAGGACAGGGGCAAGGCCAGCCAAGCCAGGGCCGCCAGGGCGGCGGCTGCGCGTCGGATGTGCATTCCGGGATCCTCGTTCGGCGGTTGCGGTCGCGCCGGCCCGGCGGCCGGCCGATGCCAGTTCCTGCTGTAGACGCCGCCAGGGGGGGGCAGGGTTGCAGGGGGGCGGAAGATTCAGCGGCGCCAGAAGGCCGGCCGCAACACGACCAGGACGGTATAGATCTCCAGGCGGCCCAGCAGCATGCAGGCGAAGAGCACCCACTTGCCCGGCAGCGGGATCCAGCCGTAGTGCTGCGTGGCGCCCACCCCGGCCAGTCCCGGCCCCACGTTGCCGATGCAGGCGGTCACGCTGGAGACCGCGGTGACCAGGTCGGGCACGAACAGGGTCATCAGGAGCGAGCAGACCACGAACAGGCCGACGAACAGCACGAAGAAGGCGACGATGTTCGCCACCATCGGCTCCTGAAGCGGCGCGCGGCGGATCTTCAGCGGCGTCACCAGCCGCGGCCGGACCACCTTCTTCAGTTCGCGCCAGGAGGCCTTGAGCGTGACCAGCACGCGGATCGCCTTGATGCCGCCCGCGGT
>CAYNPY010000016.1:0-2736 GCA_964399195.1 uncultured Fibrobacteraceae bacterium | reverse complement strand
CCGGTGAAGAAGTGGAACTCGCGGTTCTCGCGCAGCGCCCGCCAGTCGCGGTGGAAGATCAATCGGTAGTGCAGCAGGAAGTTCATCCCGGCCAGGAACATGAACAGCGTGACGACGACGTCGATCCAGGCGCTGTCCCAGGCCCCGATCGAGGCGTTGCGCGTGGAGAAGCCGCCCGTGGCCATCGTCGCGAAGGCGTGGCAGACGGCGTCGAACAGGTTCATGCCGCACAGCATGAGCAGCACGACCTGCGCGAAGGTCAGCAGGGCATACACGCCCCAGAGGATGGCCGCGGTCTCGCGCAGCCTGGGCCGCAGGCGGTCCGCGCTGGGCCCCGGCACCTCGCCGCGGAACATCTGGTAGCCGCCCACGCCCATCGCCGGGAAGATGGCCAGCGCCAGCGTCACGATGCCCATGCCGCCCAGCCAGTGGGTCAGCGCGCGCCAGAAGAGCAGGCTGTGGGGCAGGGCCTCGACGTCGGGCAGGATGGTGGCGCCGGTCGTCGTGAAGCCGCTCATCACCTCGAAGCAGGCGTCGGTCACCGCGGTGAAGAAGCCGGGTCCCGCCGCGCCGCTGCGCGCGATGAACCAGGCCGCGAACGGCACGGCGCCCACCAGCGTCAGCAGGAGCCAGCTCAGCGTGACGATGGCGAAGCCCTCGCGCACGCCCTGGTCGTAGCGCGCGCGCCGGTTGGCCAGGTCCAGCGCCGTGCCCAGCGCGGCCGCCAGGAGCACGGCGCCCGCGAAGGCGCGGCTCATGACCGAGCCGAACGGCGCGCGCCCCGGCAGCGCGAGATCCTCGCCGACGGCGAGTCCCAGCGGCACCAGCAGCACCACGGCCATCACCTGCAGCAGGCGGCCGATGGCCCACAGGACCGCGCCGCGGTTCACTTGCGCTCCCGGAACAGGCCCTGGATGGTGCCGACGTGCTTGGGCTTGACGATGACGATCACCTCGTCGCCGGCCCGGAGCACGGTGTCGCCCCGCGGGATCTCCGCGCGGTCGTCCCGGTACACCGCGCCGACGATGGCCTGCCGCCGGTGCGGCAGCCAGACCGCGCTGAGCGGGCCGCGCGTGGCCTTGCTGCCCTCGCCGACGCGCATCTCCACCGACTCGAGGTCCAGGTTGCGCAGCTGCAGCTCCACGGACATGCGGCCGCGCGCGATGATGTCCATGATCTCCTGCGCGATCGCCCGGCGCGGGCTGATGACGTGGCTGATGCCGATCTCGCGGAACAGGCGGTTGCTGGCCGGCTCGAACGAGACGGCGATCGTCTCGGGGCAGCCCTCCGAGCGCGCCAGCAGCGCGCCCATGACGTTGCGCGTGGTGTCGTTGCCCACGCCCACGAACAGGTCGGCGCGGCCCACCGAGACCTCGCGCAGCACCTCGCGCTCGGTGGGGTCGCCGTGGATGACTTCAACGTCGTGCAGGCGCTGCGCGGCGCGCATCGCGTGGTCGGTGTTCCAGTCCACCAGCGTGACCGTCTCGACCCAGGTGGCCAGCTCCTCGCAGAGCTGGATGGCGGTCAAGCCGTCACCCGAGACGACGGCCTTTTTCAGCCGCCGGTTCTCCAGGCCCAGCATCCGCAGGTACTGCGGCAGCGACTCGCGCGTGAAGGCCGTGGTGATGTCGTCGCCGGCGCTGACCACGTCGTCGCCGGTCGGGATCCAGGTCTTGCCCTCGGTCTCGCGTCGAAGCGCCACGGCCAGGAAGCTGTGCCCATCTGCCACGGTCGCGACGTCGCGGAAGCGGCGGCCAATGATCGGCATGCCCTCGCGCATGACGTGGCGCGCCAGCAGGATCTCCCCGTCGTGGTAGCTGAAGACCTCGGTGGCGCCCGGGATGTGGGCGATCTGCGCGATGACCCGCACCATCACATGCTCGGGGTCGATGATGCGCGTGATGCCCAGCTTCTCCAGGTCGATGGGCGTGCCCTTGGCCCGGAACTCGCCGCTGCTGCGGATGCGCGCCATGCGCGTCGGCACGCCGTACTGGGCGGCCAGGCTGCAGGCCAGGATGTTGGCCTCGTCCACGGAGCTGACCGCCAGCAGCATGCCCGCCCCGGCGATGCCGGCCTGTTCCAGCGCGCGCGGGCTGGCGCCGCTGCCCTCGACCACCAGGATGTCCAGCTTCTCCGCCAACTCGGCGCAGCGCTCCGGCCGCGGCTCCACCAGCGCCACGGAGTGGCCGGAACGCTGCAGGTGCACGGCCACCTCGGTGCCCACGGTCCCGCCGCCCACGATGACGATCTGCACAGGCCCTCCCGCGCCGCCCGGCGGTGTTCCGCCGGGCCCGGCGCCGGGATGATAACAGGCGGCCGCCGCCGGGGAAACCGCCGTCCGGCGGGAGCCCGGACGCCTCGCGATTGACGCGACGGCGCCGCTTGACTAACCATTGACGGAAATCCGCCATCACGGGCGAAACGGACCGGGAAGGGCCGGCGCGCGGGCGGCCGCGCCGCCGCCGGGGCGGCCAGCAGCAAGGAGCAATTCATGGCGACGAAGATCGGCATCAACGGGTTCGGGCGCATCGGGCGGCTGGTGTTCCGCGCCGCGCAGGACCACCCCTCGATGGAAGTCGTGGGCATCAACGACCTGTTCGACGCGAAGCAGCTGGCGTACATGCTCAAGTACGACACGATCCACGGCCCGTTCAAGGGCACGGTCGAGGCCGGCGACGGCTGCCTGGAGGTCAACGGGAAGAAGATCCGCCTGACCGCCGAGAAGGATCCCGCGAA
>CAYNPY010000015.1:42632-50085 GCA_964399195.1 uncultured Fibrobacteraceae bacterium | reverse complement strand
GCCGTCGCCCTCGAACGTCTGGTGCACCGGCGGCGGCTGGTGCAGCCGGCCCACGATCGGCTCGAAGTCGTGGATGCTGAAAGCCCACGGGAAGTAGTACCCGTCCCAGCCCACGGTGTCGAAGGGGTGGTGGTCCATCACGACGCGGTGGCAGACGTCGCCGACGCGCGTGATGATCGAGAACTCGCCGGTCTCGTCGTGGACCGGCAGTTCCGCGGGCAGGCGCAGATCCCGCTCGCAGAACGTTGCGGTAGCGCTTCGGCGTGCGGATGTCGCCGCGGCTCTCGATCACGAGGAGGATCTGCTCGCCCGGGCCCGGCACCAGGCGATGGATGATCGCCCGCGGGATCACCAGGTAATCGCCCTCGCGGTAGGCCAGGCTGCCGAACTGGGACTCGAGGGTGCCGCCGCCGCGGGCCACGTACACCACCTCGTCGGCGCGCGCGTTGCGGTAGAAGAAGGGGTCGGCGGCGGTCGGGCGCGCCAGCGACAGCGAGACGTCGTCGTTGAACAGGAGCAGCTGGCGGTCCCGCACCGCGCTGCCGCCGGGCGAGGGCAGCCGGTGCGAGCGCAGGTGCCGCAGGCGCAGGCTGCTGTCGGGCTCGGCCTCGCGCGGGGTCACCCAGGCCGTGTCGATGGACTTGACGGTCGTCGGGCGCCGCAGCGTGTAGAGGAGCGACTGCAGGCCGGTGAAGCCGCGGTTGCCCATGAGGTGCTCGTAGTACAGCGACCCGTCGTCCTTGCGGAAGGCGGTGTGCCGCTTGGCCGGCAGGCGGCCCAGCCTGTGGTAAATGGGCATCGCTGGTCCTTCCGCGCCGGGCGCCCTCGTCGCGGGCCGGAGCTAGAGGTTGCCTCGCATGGCCTGCTCCTGCTCGATGGTCTCGAACAGGGCCTTGAAGTTGCCCTTGCCGAAGCTCTCGCTCCCGCGGCGCTGGATGATCTCGATGAAGAAGGTCGGCCGGTCCTGCAGCGGGCGCGTGAACAGCTGCAGCAGGTAGCCGGTGTCGTCGCGATCGACGAGGATGCGCAGGTCCCTGATCCGCTCGCGGTCCTCCTTCACGTCGCCGACGCGGTCCCACACGCGCTCGTAGTAGCCGGCCGGCACGGGCAGGAAGTCGACGCCGTTGGCGCGCAGGGCGGAGATCGTGGCCAGGATGTCGTCGGTCTTCAGCGCCAGGTGCTGCACGCCGGCGGTGAGGTTGGCGTCGATGTATTCCTGGATCTGGCTCTTCTTGCGCCCCTCCGCCGGTTCGTTGAGCGGAAACTTGATGGCGCGGTCGGCCGACGCCACGACGGTGCTGCGCAGCGCGGAGAACTCGGTGGAGATGTCCTTGTCGTCGTAGGAGACGAAGCGGCTCAGCCCGAGCGTCCGGTCGTACCACTGCACCCAGCGGTCCATCTGCCGGTCCTCGACGTTGCCGACGATGTGGTCGACGCAGGTCAGGCCCGTCGGCTTGCCCTTGATCTCCCGCTTCTCGAACCCGGGCAAAAAGCCGCGGTAGCCGCGCCGCTGGACGAACGTGTGCGACACCTCGCCGTAGGTGCGGATGGCGGCCGTGGTGACCTCGCCCAGCGCGTCGCCCTTCGTGGCCGGCGCCCGCAGCGCGGCGGCGCCGGCGGCGGTCGCGAGCCCGAAGGCTTCCGCGGCGTCGTCCACCTCGAAGGCGATGTCGCAGACCCCGTCCCCGTGCAGGAGCAGCCAGACCGACAGCGGGTCGTCGTGCCTGAGCGGCGTGGTCAGGACCAGGAAGATGTCCGCCTGGCGCAGCACGTACGACGCGCGCTCGCGGCAGCCCGTCTCCGGCCCGCTGTAGGCGATCTGGTCGAACCCGAAGGCGTGCCGGTAGAAGTACGCGGCCTGCTTGGCGTTGCCGACCGCGAACTCGACGTGGTGGATGCGCTTGAGCGCCGGCGTCATGGGGGTCTCCTCAAATGGGGGGACGGGCGGCCATCGCGGACACTTCTAGTGGCATTCACGGCCGCTGTCAACCCCGCCGGCGGCGGGCGCCGGGATCCCGATCGCCGGCGTCGGCGCGACCCGGCAACCAAGCCGGCCTTTGCCGCGTATGGGGCGGGATGGCGCGGATCCGCGTGCCCTTGCCCAGCCCCAGCCACGGACCGGTGACATGGACCAGCTGCGCCGCCGCCTGCTCAAGACGTTCGACCTGCGGCCCGGCGAGGTGGCGCCGGCGCTGGAGTCCGCCCTGCTGTTCTACCTCGTGCTGAGCGCCTACTACGTGCTGCGGCCGCTGCGCGAGGAGATGGGGCTGGCCGCGGGCATCGAGAACCTGCCGGCGATGTACATGGGCACGCTGGCCGGCACCGTCGTCCTGGTGCCCGTCATCGGCTGGCTGGTGCGCCGCTACCGGCGCGAAGTCTTCCTGCCGCTGGTCTATCGCTTCTTCGCCCTCAACCTGCTGGGCTTCCAGCTGGCTTGGAGATTGTGCGACGCCGAACAGGTCGTGGTCCTGGGGCGCGTGTTCTACATCTGGCTCAGCGTCTTCAACATGCTGGCCGTCTCGCTGTTCTGGTCCTTCATGGCCGACGGCTTCGGCTACCGGCGCAGCCGTCGCCTGTTCGGACTGGTGGCGATCGGCGGCACGGCCGGCGCCATCCTAGGCAGCGGCTTGACGGCGGCGCTGGTCGACCGCATCGGCCACGGCTGGCTGATGGTCATTTCGGCCGCGCTGCTGGAGGCGGGCGTGCGGGCGGTGGGCCGCCTGGCGCGCCGCTTCGACAGCGCCGGCTTCCGGGCGGGGGATCCGCCGGCGACGGATGTCGCCGGGCGCGGGCGCGGGCTGCTGGCGGGCCTGACGCTCACCTTCACCTCGCCCTACCTGCTGGCCGTGGCGGCGTACCTGTTCCTGTATTCGCTCACCTCGACCTTCCTCTATTTCCAGCAGGCCCACATCGTCGACGCGCAGGCGCTGACGCGCGAGGGCAAGGCCGCGCTGTTCGCGCGCATCGACCTGTGGACAAACCTGCTGACCTTGACCTGCGAGCTGCTGCTGACCGGCCGCCTGCTGCGGCGCCTGGGGACCGGTCGCGTGCTGGCGCTGATGCCGGCGGGCACGGCGATCGGCTTCGCGGCGCTGGCGGCCGCGCCGGGCCTCGTGACGCTCGTGGTCTTCCAGGTGGCGCGCCGCGCCGCGAACTACGCCCTGGCGCGGCCGGCGCGCGAGACGCTCTTCACGACCGTCGACGACGACGTTCGCTACCGGGCGAAGAGCTTCATCGACACGTTCGTCTACCGCGGCGGCGACCTGCTCGGGGCCGGCACGGTCCAGGCGCTGGGAGTGGCCGGGTTGGGGCTGGGGCCGCTGGCGTTCATCGCCGCGCCGCTGGCCGGACTGTGGACCTGGCTGGCCCTCTATCTGGGCCGCCGGCAGCAGGCGCGGGCGGCGGCCCCGGTCACAGGGGAGACCTGCGCACCGGCATCGTGAGGCAGCGGCAGCCGCCGCCGCCGCGCGCCAGTTCGGAACCCCCGATCGTCACCACGCAACGGCCGGTCCGGTCCAGGTCAACCTCGCCGGACGCCACGGCCGCGGCCGGGACCACGGCGAAGCCGGCGCGCGCCAGTTCGGCGATCGTCGCCTCGTTGCGGCCGTAGCCCATGACCTGGCCGGGGCCCAGGGCGAAGAAGTTCGCGCCGCTGTGCCACTGCTCGCGCTCCTGCACCCATTCGTCGCCGCGACCACCGCAGGCCAGCACCTCCAGCTCGAGGCCCAGCCCGGCCAGGGCCGTCGGCAGGTTGTCCTCCTGGCGGATCGAGACCACGTGGCCGCCCTCGATGTGGATGTGCACGGTGTCGAAGTGGTAACGCTGCATGACCACGGGCTCGAAGGCCAGGCAGGCGTTCCGGTCCAGGAGCGTGAAGACCATGTCGAGGTGGATGAACGACTCGGGCGTCAGCGGAAGTTCCTGCACCAGGATGTGCTGACGGCCGCCGCCGCGGCGGAAGTGCTCGATCAGAAGATCGATGGCCTGGCGCGTGGTGCGCGCCCCCATGCCGACCACCAGCACCCCGGGCGCCGCGACCAGCACGTCGCCGCCTTCGATCGCGACGCCGGCCAGGTCCACGCCGTAGCGGCGGAGGTTCACGGTCCTGGCCGCGAGCGCGGGGTGGTGCCGGAAGAGGGCCTCTGTCAGCCGCGCCTCGCGCCCGCGCACGGGGCTGGCCATGCAGCCGACGAGGGCCTCGCGGCCGACGACCATGCCGCTGTCGCGGGTGAAGAAGAAGTTGTGCAGCGGCGGCAGCGAATAGCGCTCGCGGCTGAGGAAGCGCGACAGGTTGTCCTTGCGCAGCGGCACGCCCTCCACCAGCAGGCGGGCCACCTCCGCCGGCGCCTGCGCGAGCAGTTCGTCCGCGACGGGGCCGGCCCCCTCGGCCGCGCACAGCCGCCTGACGAGGGGCTCGCGGACCACCTCGTCGGCCAGGACGTCGGCCAGCAGGTCCCCCACCTCCAGGACCCGCGCCCGGCGCCGCAGAACGCCCAGGAACTCGTCGTATTCCTGGCCGGCCACGGCCAGGTTGAGGATGTCGCTGTACAAGGCCTTTTCGACCGCGTCCGGCGTCATGTTGGCCATTTCCCGGCCCGGGCGGTGCACGATCACGGCCTCGAGCCGACCGACCTCCGAGTCCACCGCGAATTCCAGCCTGTCTCCCATGGACGCCCCCGCCGCGACGGCGGGACCACCACGGCCCCGGCCGGCGACGGCGGCATCATAGGCCCCGCCCGGGCGGGCGGCAACCGGAGCCGCGCCGCCCGGTGGCCCCTCAAGTCCGCCGGCGAGCGGTCGAAACCACCGGAGTGAGGTCAACGAAAGGACGGAGTCGGCATGGCTGACAACAGGCATCGCCCGCGGAAGAACACTCCGCACAACGTGAAGGTCATCGACGAGGAGTCCGGCCGCGTGATGGGCCGCGTCGTGGATATCACCGCCGACGGCATGATGCTCGTGACCAACGGCGAGATCACGCCGGGCCGGCAGTTCCAGGTCCGGATCACGCTGCCGGTCATGATCCATCACCGGACCGACGTCTCGGTCGAGGCCCGCGCCGTTTGGTGCAACCAGGACCGGAACCCGTCCTTCTACAAGGTCGGCTTCCGGTTCCTGAACCTGCCCGGCGAGGAAGGCTTTCTGCTCGAGGACGTCATGCACCGCCTGAACCTCGTGGGTTGAAGCGGATGCGGCGGACGAACGGGCCCGCGGGCAACGCGCCGGCGACCGCCGGCGAAGGGGCGGCCATGGCCACAGGCGGCACCCGGTTCGAGTCCAGGGCGAACGAGGTCGAGATCCTCGAGTTCCTCCTCGGCGGCCGCTCATTCGGGGTGGATGTGCTGCGGATCCGGGCCGTCGAGCAGTACGAACCGCGAAGGGTGACCGCGGACCGTCGGACGCACCCCGCGATGGCCGGAAGACTGCGGTTCCGGGAACACAGCCTGCCGCTGGTCGACCTGCGCCGGGAGATCGCCGGCGGCGATGCGGCCGGCGACGGTCCCGGCGACGCGGCGAAGATGGTGCTGGTCATGGAGCGCGAGGGGCAACTGACGGCGTTCCTGGTCGACGGCGTCGGCCGCACCCGCCGCGCGCCCAAGGCGGCGATCCACGCGGCAGGCGGCCGCGACGGCGCCGGGCGCTGGTGCAGCGGCTCGCTGCAGACCGGCGGCGGCGAGATCCCGCTGGTGGACCTGGAGCGGGTCGCCGACGAGGTCCTGCCGCGCGAACGGATCCGGCGGGCGGAAGAACCGGAGCCGGTCGCGGTCTGACGCGCCCGGCGGCGCGGACCCGCCCGTGAAAAAGCGGCCCACCCCGGCGGGGGTGGGCCGCTTCGCATCCGCGAGCCGGCGGCCGCGCGTCAGTTGCGCACGGGTCCGGCGTCGGCGGCGGCCTTCGCCAGCTCGGCCTTGTTCCATTCGGCGGCCAGCGCCAGCAGCTCCGGCAGCGTGCGGGCCTTCTTGAAGAGGTCCAGAGCGTGGTGCAGCTGCGTGTCGGCCTCGATGGCCACGCGGTAGGCAGCCTGCTGGCCGTGCAGGCGGCGGGCGACCTCGCGGCGGATGCCGCGCTTGAGGAACTCCGCGTTGTCGGCGATCAGCTTGTCGTCAAGCTTGAGTTTGAACACCTCGAGGTACTCGCCGATCTTCTCGCGGCCCTTGAGGAACGTCGCGAACTCGCGGAACACCTCGTCGGTGACCTGGAAGTCGGCGGGGATCTGCGGGTGCTTCGAGGCGTAGTCGACCGCGAAGCTGAACAGGGCGCCGTCGCGCTCCACGGCCACCTCGAAGTCGCCGAGGAAGTCCTGCTCGATCTCGATGTCGGGCCGGATGCCGCCGCCGCCGTAGACGACGCGGCCGGCGTCCGTGTAGAACTTCTCCAGCTCGTGGCGGTCGACCTCGCGCTCGGCGGGATCCTTCGCCAGGGGCTCGGCTTCGGCGTCGTCCGCGGCCTCTTCCCCGGCGTCCGCGCCGGGCATGCCGTCGACGGCGGGGTGCCGCGGGCGGTCCTTGTGGATCGAGCGGCCGCTGGGCGTGTAGTAGCGGGCGGTGGTCAGCTTCAGCGCCTCGTCCTCGTCCAGCCGGAACACCGTCTGCACCGAGCCCTTGCCGAACGACGGCTGGCCGACGACCAGGCCGGCGTCGTGGTCCTGGATCGCCGCCGAGACGATCTCGCTGGCCGAGGCGGACGAGCCGTTGATCAGCACGATCATCGGCACCTTGTCGTAGACCTTGCCCCGCGCCTGCGAATAGAAGCTGTGGTTCTGCGAGCGCAGCCGCCCCTTCGTGAAGACGATCAGCTTGTCCTTCGGCAGGAACAGCTCGCTCACCTGCTGCGCCGCCTCGAGCAGGCCGCCCGGGTTGAAGCGCAGGTCGAGGATCATGCCGCGCGCGCCCTGCGCCGTGAGCTTGTCCAGGGCCGCGCGCACCTCGTCGGCCGTCGTGCGCGCGAAGTTCTGCACGCCGATGTAGCCGATGTCGTCGATCATGAACGCGTACGGCACGCTTTCCAGCTTGATGATGTCGCGCGTGATCGTCAGCGGCAGCGGCTTCTCGGTGCCGGGCCTCCGGATCGTGAGGTTCACCGCCGTGCCGGGCTTGCCGCGCAGGCGCTTGACCGCGTCCTGGCTGGAGAAGTCGCGGCAGCTCTCGCCCTCGATCTCGATGATCTGGTCGCCGCCCTGGACGCCCATGTAGTAGGCGGGCGTGCCCTCGATCGGCGAGACCACCGTGGGGTAGTGGTCGCGCACCTGGATGCTGATGCCCAGGCCGCCGAACTCGCCCTCGGTCGAGGTCATCAGGTCCTCGTAGTTGACCGGCGGCAGGAAATTCGAGTGCTCGTCGAGGTCGGCGAGCATGCCCTCCACGGCGGCCTGCATGACCTCGTGCGGGTCCAGTTCGTCGACGTAGTTGTTGATGATCCGCTCGTAGACGTCGCCCAGGATCTTCAGGTTGTC
>CAYNPY010000015.1:40456-42622 GCA_964399195.1 uncultured Fibrobacteraceae bacterium | reverse complement strand
TAGAACTCCTGCCGCCGGCGGGAAGGATCGTCCTGCGCCCGGGCCGCGCCTGCGGCCAGCAGGGCCAGCGCGAGGACCAGGACGAAGCGCGGCCAGCCTTCACGCAAGCCGTTGCGCCGCTTGTGGTTGCAAATCAAATCGACGTTCATGTCCGGGTCCACTTCCTTGCCGGGGTCGCGCCTGCGGAGGCCGTCGGGCTGCATTATAGGCCGCCGAGCAAGCGATGTTCCAGCGCGCGCAGGTGCTCGACGGCCGCGGCCAGCATCTGCGGCGGGCCGCTCGCGGCGTCCACCACACGGAAACGCCGCGGCTCCTGAGCCGCCAGCGCGAGGTAGCCGGCGTGGACGCGCTGGTGGAACTCCAGGCGCTCGGCGTCCAGCCGGTCCGGCGCGCGGCCGCCGATGCGCGCCAGGCCCTGCTCGGGGGGCAGCAGGCACAGCAGCGTCAGGTCGGGCACGAGGCCCTCGAGCGCGACGGCGTTGAGCCGGTCGACGAGCTCCTGGCCCAGGCCGCGGCCGTGGCCCTGGTAGGCGACCGAGGCGTCGGCGAAGCGGTCGCACAGCACGACACGGTCGGCGGCCAGGGCCGGCCGCACGACCTCGGCCACCAGCTGCGCGCGGCTGGCCACCATCAGCAGCAGCTCGGTGCGCGCAGTCATGCCGGCGCTGGCCGGATCCAGCAGCACCTGCCGGATGCGCTCGCCGACCTTCGTGCCACCGGGCTCGCGCGCCAGCACGGGCTCGACGCCCGCCGCGCGCAGCCGCTCGGCCAGCGCGCCGATCAGCGTCGACTTGCCGCTGCCCTCCGGACCCTCGAAGGTGACCAGGAGGCCGCCGCCGGGAGCGCCGTCGCCGAACGCGCTCACGACCGGCTCCCGCCGCGCGGCGCCGGGCCGGGCAGCTTCGCGGCCACGTGCGCCAGCCTCTGCGCCGTGGTGGCCAGCGTGGCCACCGCCAGGAAGCCCAGGATGGGCACCAGCGCCCAGCGGCCGATCAGCAGGCCCAGCGTCAGCAGGACCACGCGCTCGGTGCGCTGCACCCAGCCCACGTGGCAGGTCTCCCCCACGCCTTCGGCCCGCGCCCGCACGTAGCTGGTGGTCAGGCTGCCGACCACCGTCAGCGTGATCAGCAGCAGCGCCACGCGGTCGGCGCCGTGCTCGCCGCCGGAGAAGTACCAGGTCAGGCCTGCGAAGAGGAACGCCTCGCCCAGGCGGTCGAAGCACGAGTCGAGGAACGCGCCCCGCTTGGACACCGTGCCCTGGCGCCGCGCCAGGTCGCCGTCCAGCATGTCGAACGCCGAGCCGAGCAGGAACACCAGCGCGCCCGCCAGCAGCCGGCCCTGGCCGATGATCACGCCCGAGACGGCGGTGATCAGCAGCCCCGTGATCGACACTCCGAGCGGCGAGAAACCGGCCTTGTCCAGCGCCGCCACGACCGGGGCCACCGCGCCCCGGGCCGACGCCTTGATCTCGTTCAGGCTCAAGGTTCCTCCTTCTGCCGGCGCTCGCCGGTGCCGCGGACGACCAGGACCAGTTCCCCGCGCAGCCGCGGGCCCGTCAGCAGGCGCAGCAGCTCCTCGGCGTTGCCCCGCAGCGTCTCCTCGTGGAGCTTGGTGATCTCGCGCGCGACCGCCAGTTCGCGCGCCGGGTCCAGCTCGCGCACCGCCTCGAGGGTCGAGCGGATGCGGTGGCACGACTCCAGCAGCACCGAGGTGCCGGCCTCGGCCAGCGCCAGCTCCAGCTGCCGGCGGCGCGCGCCGGTCTTGCGCTGCGCGAACCCGAGGAAGCGGAAGCGGTCGGTCGGGAAGCCCGACAGCACGAGCGCCGCCAGCACGCTCGACGGGCCGGGCACGACGGTGTAGGGAATTTCCTCGCGGCGCAGCGCCGCCACCAGCGCGTAACCGGGATCCGAGATGCAGGGCATCCCGGCGTCGCTGACCACGGCGACACGCCCGCCCTCGCGCAGGCGGGCGACGATGGCCGGCACCGCGCGCGCCGCGTTGTGGTCGTGGAAGCTGGCCAGCGGCGGCGCCAGGCCGTAGCGGTCCAGCAGCCGGCGCGTGTGGCGCGTGTCCTCGGCGTAGACGATGTCCGCCGCCGCCAGCACCGACAGCGCCCGCAGGCCGATGTCGGCCAGGTTGCCGATGGGCGTGGCCACGAACTGGCAC
>CAYNPY010000015.1:7694-40356 GCA_964399195.1 uncultured Fibrobacteraceae bacterium | reverse complement strand
CTGGCCGGCCCACAGGTCGGCGCTCGGCGCCTTCGTGCGAACGGTTTCCGGCAGGCCGTATGCCGCCGCGAGCAGGCGCACTTCCGTCTTGTAGAGCTGGCCGAGCGGGTTCAGGCCGCAGGCGTTGTCACCGTACAGCGTGGTGTAGCCCAGCAGGCCCTCCGTGCGGTTGCCGGTGCCCAGCACCAGGGCGTCGTCGGCCGCCGAACGGTCGTAGAGCACGATCATGCGGCAACGCGCCATGACGTTGCCGCGACGCACGCGCTCGGCCTCGGGAATGCCGGCCAGGAACGCGTCGGCCATCGGCGTGATGTCCAGGCGCTCGACGGGCAGGCCCAGGCAGGCCGCCACCGCCTGCGCGTCGGCCACCGAGGCGGCGGAACTGGTCGCGTAGGGGAGCATGTAGCCGCGCACGCGGTCCGGGCCGAGCGCCTCGACGGCCAGGGCGGCCGCGACGGCCGAGTCGATGCCGCCGGACAGGCCCACGACCAGCCCGCGGCGCCCGGAGGCCGCCAGCTCCATCCGCAGGAACTCGCAGCAGCGGGCGCGAACAAGGTCCGTGGGCAGGACCCAGGCGGGTGTGGGCGCGGGCTGGGCATCCATGGCGTCGTCTCCGTTCCGGGTCCGTGGGCTCGACGGCTTCTCGCGGCGGCCGCCGAAACATACACCCGCGGCGGGGGAAGGAAAACCGCGGGCCGTTCGCGCGGCGCCGCCGGTGAGGAACGCCGCCGCCGGTTCAGGCGCCCGGAAAGGCGTTCAGGGCGTCCACCACGCGCGCGATGTCCGCGTCGCTGTTCAGCAGGTTGGGCACCAGGCGCACGCGGCCGGGGCCGAAGCCCAGCGCCAGGATGCCCCGCGCGGCCAGGTGGGCCACCAGTCGCGTGTCCCCGTCCTCTGCGGCGACATCGACGATGACGATGTTGGTGTCCACCGGGTGGCTGACCGACAGCGCCGGGTGGTCGAGCCCGCGGGAGATCGCCGTCGCCCGGGCGTGGTCCTCGGCCAGGCGTTCGAGATGGTGCTCCAGCGCGTACAGGCAGGCCGCCGCGAGCAGTCCCGACTGGCGCATGCCACCGCCCCACATCTTGCGGAACCGGTAGGCGCGCCCGATGACTTCGCGATCGCCGACGAGCACCGAGCCGACCGGGGCGCCGAGGCCCTTGGAGAAGCAGACGCTCACGGTGTCGGCCGGCGCCGCCAGTTCGGCCAGCGGAAGGCCGCCGGCCACGTGCGCGTGCCACAGGCGGGCGCCGTCCAGATGCACCCGCAGGCCGCGCGCATGGGCGCCGGCGCCCACCGCGGCCACCATCGCCTGCGGGACCAGGCGGCCGCCCGCGCGGTTGTGCGTGTTCTCCAGGCAGACCAGGCTGGGCGGCGCGCAGTGCACGTTGGCGGGATTCAGCGCCGGCTCCACCAGGTCCCACGACAACAGGCCGCCGGGCGCCGGCACGCAGGTCAGCTGCACGCCGCTGAGGGCCGCCGGGGCGCCCGCCTCGTAGCGGTAGACATGCGCGCCGTCCTCGACCACCACCTGGTCGCCGGACGAGGTCTGGGCGCGGATCGCCAGTTGGTTGCCCATCGTGCCGCTCGGCACGAAGAGCCCCGCCTCCTTGCCCAGGCGCTCGGCGACCACCGCCTGCAGCCGCAGGACCGTGGGATCGTCGCCCAGGACGTCGTCGCCCAGTTCGGCCGCCGCCATCGCCCGCAGCATGGCCGGTGTGGGCCGCGTCACGGTGTCGCTGCGCAGGTCGATCAGGTCTTCGTTCGCGTGCATGGGTCCTCCGGGACCGGGCGCCGCGCCCCCGGGCGCGGTGCGCCGAACCGGTCCCCAGCCCCCTCACCGGGGGTCGGTAGACCGGTTCGCTCCGGGATGGCGGCAGTGCGGCGGGCCGGGGCCGCCGGCGGCCTCACTCGCCGGCGACCTTGTCCTTCAACATCTTGGAGACCTTGAAGACCGGCACCTTGCGCGAGGGCACGGGCACCGAGTCGCCGGTGCGCGGGTTGCGCGCCATGCGCTCCTTGCGCTCCTTGACCTTGAACGTGCCGAAACCCCTGATTTCCAGGTGCTTCCCGTCCACGAGCAGGTCGCCGATCTTGTCCAGGAACAGGTCGACGGTCTCGGCCACCTCTTTCTTGGTCAGGCCGGTCCTCTGGGCGATGTCCTCAACGATATCGGCCTTCGTCATGGCGCTCCTCCTGGTTTCCGAGACCCGCACACTCCCCGGCGACGGCCCGGGCGCGTGCGTCCGCTGCCGGCGCTCCCCGCGAGCATGGCCGGATTCTTCGGCATAAGCCAATACTTGTCAAGGGCTTTAATGGCAGCCGGGGCGGTTGGCCCGGAGCCGGAAGCCGGCGACTCGCGCCCACCGCCCCCTTGCCGGGCGGGCAAACTGCACGCCGGCGGTCGCCCGGCCCTCGCAAACGACACGGCCCCGGACGTCCCCGGTGCGCCGCATCGTTCCCCAGGATGCCCGCCAGGCCCCGCTAATTCCTAAATAAACAGGCGATTACGGCGATAAGGCTCACGATTGCTCAAGAGGGCACCTGCCTTGCACGGATCCGGTCAACGGCGCGGCCGGCGGGGCAGGACCTGTACAACGAGCCACTGCAACCGATCCCCGCCGTCCGTGCCCGGCAACACCATCATCGGGCGCATCGGGAGAACTGAAGGAGGGCCACTCATGGCTAACAAGAAGATGATCGCACTGACCCTGATCCTCGGGCTGGCGGCCGTGGCCACCGGCTGCAGCGACAGCAACAACCCTGTCCCGGCCGCTCCGGACACGGCGCCCCCGGGCCTGCCGAGCGACCTCGAGGTCTCGTTCGAGGGCGGCGTTGCCGTCGTCAGCTGGGCCCCCAACACGGTCGACGCCGACCTGGCCGGCTACGTCGTGACCCGCGAGCGCCATGGCCAGGTGCAGACGCTCGTCGCCACGCCGACGCTGATGACGTCCTACCAGGACGAGGCGCCGCTGGCGGGCTCGAGCTCGTACCACGTGTACGCCGTCGACACCTCGGGCAACCAGAGCGCGGTCGTGACGGCCCACCTGATGGTGGCCGGTGCGCACAACGACGACTCGCTGGTCGACTGAGCATCCTGCCGGGACTGGTCCTCCTGGCGCCATGCGGGCTCCCTGCCGAGGCAGGGGGCCCGCCGCGCGTCAGGCGGCGGCGCGCGCCAGGGCGATCGCCAGGCTGAAGAAGGGGCTGGCCACGGCGGTCATCCCGGCTTCCAGGTAGTTGCCCGCCGGCGTGTAGTGCATCGCCAGCAGAAAGCCCACGACCACGAGCATGCCGTAGTTGCGCAGGTTCTCGTACCCGTCCCGCAGGTGATCCGGCAGGAAGCGCGTCAGGATCCAGCTGCCGTCCAGGGGCGGCAGCGGGATCAGGTTGAACACCGCCAGCACGACGTTCACGATGATGCCCGTCTGCCAGACCAGCAGCAGGAACCCGGTCAGGCCGGCCACGGCATGGTCGGCCGGCAGGCGCGCGGCCACGCCGGCGGTGACGCCCAGGAGCACCGCCGACGCCAGGGCCAGCAGCAGATTGCTGGCGGGGCCGGCCGCGGCGACCTTCGGGTGGTCGTTCCAGGGGTGGCGCAGCCGTCCCACGTGCACCGGCACCGGCTTGGCCCAACCCATCATGAACGAGCCGGTCAGCGAGAGCAGCAGCGGGACGATCACGCTGCCCAGCGGGTCGACGTGCGGCAGGGGGTTGAGCGTCAGGCGCCCCTGGTCCCTGGCCGTCGTGTCGCCCAGTCTCAGCGCGGCCCAGCCGTGGGCCACCTCGTGGACCACCACCGAGAACACGAGCACGAGCACGCGGATCGCGACCATCTCCATGTCAGCCTTCCCTCCGGGCGCGGCCGGGCAACCCGGCCCACGCGTCCCACGCCTCGTCCTCGGTGATCGTCTCCAGCCAGCCGAACTCGGGGCCGCGCGGATCGTCCCGGCGCCGCCCGGCGCGCAGCGCCCGCACCTCGGGCGCCGGCGGCTTCCACAGCGCCGGGTCCGTCGGGCCGAACAGCGCCAGGGTCGGCACGCCGAGCGCCCCGGCCACGTGCATGACGCCGGTGTCGTTGCAGAGCAGGCGGTCGGCCCGCTCCAGCAGCGCCGCCATGACGCCGACCGGGCACGGCGGCGCCACGCGGACGCCGGGCGCCGGTGGCGCGAAGGCCGCCAGCGCCGCGCGGTCCGCCGGTCCGTGCAGGACCAGGACGTGGCGGCCCGCGGCCGCGGCGCGGCGCGCCAGCGCCGCGAAGCGTTCGGCCGGCCACGCGTTCTGCCGCTTGCCCGCCCCCGGGTGCAGCGCCCAGAAGCCGTCGGGCAGCCCCTGGGCGGCCATGATCGCCGCCGCGTCCGCGCGCTGGGTCGCGCCCGGCACGACCACCGTCGACAGGTCGCGGGTGTCGATGCCGACCGCCCGCAGCGGCGCCAGCGAATGCTCGACCGCGGAGCGGTCCGGGCGCGGCGAGGCGGGCATCACCAGCGAGAAGCAGCGCTCGCTGAAATCCCAGCCGAACGGACGGCTGTCGGCGCCCACGACGTGCCGCGCCCCGCTGCACAGGCCGATGAGCGCGCTCGTCAGCGAGAACGAGACGCTGCTGGGCACGATCGCCAGCTCCGCGCGCCAGGCCCGCAGTTCGCGCGCGAACGCCGGCAGCCGGCGCGGCGACTTGTCGAACACCAGCACCCGCGCCAGGTGCGGGTTGTTGTGCGCGACGCCCGCGTTGACCGGCGACGTCACCAGCATCACGCGCGCGGCAGGCCAGGTCTCGGCGATGGCGCGCAGCCCCGGCGTGGCGCAGATCAGGTCGCCCATCTGGTTGTGCTGCCGGACCACGAGGATGCGTTCCGGCCGCAGCGCCGTCAGCTGGGCCGGGGTCAGCGGCTCGCGGCGCAGCCGGCGCGCCAGGGCGCGCATCAGCCGTTGCTTGGCGGCGCGGGTCGCGGACATTCGACGCTCCTGGTGGCCGCCCGCCGCGCAGCCGCGGCTGGCACGTTGATTGCGATCGCTGGCCGTCCGTGCCCGGCGCGCCCGCGCGGTTCCCGTCGAGCGGGCGCCCGCGCCGCGCCACCACCTGCGCCACCGGAGCGAATCGCGCCGTGAACCGCATCCGCGCCGCCGGCCTGATCGTCTGCGCCTGGGTGATCGCCGCCCTGGGATGCTACGAACTGGCGGCCAAATCTCCGGTCGGACCGGCCGGCGCCTGGCCCGCGCGCCGCGCCGCCCGGCAGGCCGAAGCCGTGACGCGGTGGCGCCCGCCGACGGGCCTGCTTCCGCTCGACAAGCTGCTGCACGAAGGCGAGGAAGCCGCGCGGTTCTACGCCGCCCTGGCCGGAATCCGGCCGCCCGGCCGCGGTCACGCGCGGTAGCCGGCGGCCTTCTGGCGGTCCTCCAGATCGCGCAACAGGGCCAGGTACCCCTCATGCCGCCACGCGGGCAGCGCCCCCCGCGCCACGGCGTCCTTCACCCCGCATTCGGGCTCGTCGCGGTGCAGGCAGCCGCGGAAGCGGCAGTGCACCGCCTCGGCCTCGAGGTCCGGAAAATAGGCGCGGATCCCGGACGGGGCAATGTCCCAGGGGTCGAAACCGCGCAGCCCCGGCGAGTCCGCGATGAAGCCGCCGCCCGGCACCGGGTGCAGTTCGGTGTGGGTCGTGGTGTGGCGGCCCAGGCCCGTGCGGCCGGTCACCGCGTTGACCCGCAGGTCCAGGCCGGGGTAGAGCGCGTTGAGCAGGCTGCTCTTGCCGACGCCCGAAGCGCCCAGCAACAGCGCCACGCGGCCGCCCAGCAGGGCTCCCAGTTCGGCCAGGCCCTCGCCGGTGGCCGCCGAGGCGGCGATCACCTCATGGCCGAGTCGCCGATACCAGAGCCAGCGCTCCAGTTCGCGCGCGCGCGCATCCCTGTCGGCGCACAGGTCCAATTTGTTCAGCACGACCGCGCCCCCGACGCCGAAGCGCAGCGCCGCCGCCAACAGGCGATCGACGAAACCGGTCTGCGGCTCCGGGTCGCGGACCGACTGCACGACCACGGCCAGGTCGAGGTTCGCCATCAGCACCTGCTCGACGCGCCCGCCGCTGCGCCGCGCCGCCAGCCGCGACAGGCGATTGCGGCGCGGCAGGACCTCTTCCACCACGGCCTCGCCGCCGGCGCCGGGGGCCGCGTTGCCGGTCACCGGGCGCACCACCACGCGATCGCCGGCCACGACCACGGTCTGGACCTGCCGCGGCCCCTGCTTGAGGCGGCCGCGGACCCGGCAGCGCCAGGTCTCCTGTCCGACGACGACCTGACAGTGCCCGGCGCCGGCCCGGATCACGGTCCCTTCCCGCGCTGCGGCTTCCTCGTTCCGGATGTCGTCGTGCCGTGTCGCCTGCGCCATGCCGTCCCTTCGGCCCGCCGCGCGGCGCGGGGCCGTTTTGCCGCTTGTCTATCGCCCGCCGATGCGTTACGTTTCAGGCGAACAGGTAGCACAATCGGTCCGCAATCTCAAGGTGGTGCGCCCGTCATGGACATTGTCGAGGTGCTGAAGCATACCTCACCCGCGCTCTTCCTGCCCGACCTGCAAGCCACCGACAAAGCCGCCGCTCTTGCCGAAATGGTCGAAGGTCTCGTCTCCGCCACCAGCAGCATCCATAATCCCGACACGATCCTGCAGATGCTCCAGAGCCGCGAACATCTCGGCTCGACCGCCGTGGGTCCCGGCATCGCGTTCCCGCACGGCCGCACGCTGGCCGTGCAGCGGCTGACGATCCTGATCGCGCGTTCGCGCGCCGGCGTCGACTTCGACTCCGAGGACGGCCAGCCCACCCACCTGTTCTTCGTGCTGGTGGCGCCCCCGCAGGACACGGGGCACCAATACATCAAGTCGCTGGCGGCCCTCATCGACCGCCTGCAGGACGCCGGGCTGCGCGCGCAACTGCGCGAGGCGGCCGACTACGACGCGTTCTGCTCCGCCCTGAAGGGGGTCTGAGCATGCATCCGCAACTGCAGCTGCTGGTCGCCCTGCAGGACATGGACCAGATGATCCGCGAGACCGAGGAGAGCCGCGAGCAGCTCGAGGGCCTCGGCTTCAAGCACGAGGGGCTCCAGACCCTGAAGAACGCGCGCGAGGAACTGCACGCCAAGATCGATCCGGGACTGGCCAGCTGGTACAAGCGCCTGACCGCCCGCTGGGGCCACGCCGTGGTGCCCGTGGTCGGCAATCTGTGCACGGGCTGCTTCGCGAACATCCCGTCGTCTTTCGTCAGCAAGACGAACGTGGACAAGGTGCAGAAGTGCGAGAGCTGCGGGCGGCTCCTGTACTGGCCGTAGCGCGCGGCGCGCCGCGGATTGACGGCGAAGGGCCCGGCTCCGGCCGGGCCCTTCCTCCATTTTGTCGCCGGTCGCAAAAGGGCGGGGCCCGGCCGAGGCCGGGCCCCCTCCCGTCGACCCTGTCGCCAGCGGCCTAGTTGGTCGGGACGATGCGCGACTCCATGTAGTCGATCGACGACTGCAGGAGGTCGCGGGCGTACGCGGGATTGTGCACGCCGCGGCTGCGGTCCTCGCGGCCGACGAACATGAAGTTCCAGATCGCGCCGGCGTCGTCCGCCGGGCGGCCGGTGGCGGTGACCGGAGTCCCTTCCGCATTGACGAAGCCGGCGTCGAACAGCAGGGCCTGCAGCTCGGCCAGCAGGCCGTCGATCTCGGTCTGGACGCCGTTGTAGTCGAAGTCGTCGCCGATGTCCTCGTGGCACTCCACGCAGGCGCCGGTGTTGTAGATCATCTCGTCCTCTTCGACGTTGTAGGCCGAGACGTTGAAGGTATGGCCGCCGACCAGGTGCGCCACGTTGCGCATGTGGCAGTTCACGCAGCCGTCGTCGTTCAGCGTGCGGTGGTACGGGGTCTCCGTGTAGGTGTAGCCCTCGTACTCGTAGCCGTTGGCGCCCAGCAGCAGGTCACCCTGCGGGCCGTGGTGCGGACCGTAGCGGCTGTTGATGTTGTTGCTGCTGGTGATGTACACGTTCACGTTGCGGCGGGCCTGGTGGCAGACCAGGCAGGTGTTGCCCTTGCCCAGGTCGTAGCTGTCGCCCGTCAGCAACGCGACCGGACTGTTGATGCGGAGCGCATCGCGGCTGCCGGTGGAGTGCTGCGCGTGGCACGTGAAGCAGTTGATGTTCGTCGGGGTCGTCGTGGCGGAGTAGCTGGTCCGCGCGGGATCGGCCACGTACTGAATGAAGCCCTCGTTGGCGTGGCACCGCACGCAGCTGGCGTTGGTACCCTCGAAGACCGTCTCGCCCTCGCCGTGCCTGCTCTCCGCCCACTCCGTCTGGGCGCGCAGGATCGTGAGGTCCGTGTCCGAATGGCATTCGAAGCAGGCCGAAGGCTGCGGCTCTTCCTGCACGATCGTGGTGATCTCCCTGGTGCAGGCCGTCAGGGCCAACAGGCCCACGATGCCGGCCAAGACCATCAGGTGCTTGCGAGTCAGCGACATTACCATTCCTCCTTGTGCCAGTCGTTTCTACCGCGGATCAGTCCACAGGCAGCTTGTAGCCGACGTTGAGCCACACCACGTTCGTCGTGAAGTAGCGGTCGAGCAGGACGTAGTCGTCGTAGTTGTAGACGTTGTAGCGCACGCTGACGAAGTAGTCGCGAGACAGGTCGTACGTGCCGTCGAAGGTGAGGATCGATTTCTCGACGTCCAGGTCCTTGCCGAGGTCCAGGTACGTCAGCCCGCCGCCCAGGCGCAGCCGGTCGATGCCCGTCAGGTCGACGCGCGCGGTGACCGTGCTGTTGTCGGCGCGGAAGGCGCCGGCCCGGTCGACGTACTCGTCGTCGCTGTAGGCGTACTCGACCGAGGCCGTGCCCCAGGCCGCCAGCGCCAGGCGCGCGAACGCGCTGTGGCGCGCGCCGGTGGCCGTGACGCCCAGGACCGGGTAGTCGCGCTCGCGGCGCAGGTAGGCGCCGCCCACGGTCACCTCGTCCAGCAGCTTGACCTGCAGGTGGGCCCGCCAGCGGTTGGACTCGACGTCCTTCAGCAGGGTCAGGTCCTCCTGGTCGTCCTTCTCGCTGGTCGCATAGCTGGCGCGCAGCTGCCAGCGGTCGCCCTCGCGGTACGAACCGCCCAGCCGCCAGGTGTTCGTGTCGGTCAGGGTCTTGTCGTCGTCGGTGGTGGCGAAGCCGTAACCGGCGAACAGCGAGCCCTTGTCGTGCCGCCAGGTGGCGTCCACGTCGTTGCGCGTGCGGTCGGTCTGCAGGCCCGTGGCGTCGTTCTCGATGCGGTCCAGACCGAGACGGTAGCGCAGCTCCACGCGGTCGACGGCCCTCAGCGTGCCGAGGTACTGGAAGGCCTGCGTCGTGACCGCCAGGTCGTTTTCCACCAGTTCCTGCTGGCCGTAGGAGGCGCGCAGGAAGTGGTTGACCCGCCCGGGCAGCAGCAGGCAAGGCAGGCTGGCGCGCGCGGAGACGACATCGCCGCGCCGGTCCAGGGCCGGCTGCGCGAGGTCGTTCAGGCGCGAGCCCTCCCAGCCGACGGCGAACATGCGGCCGTCCTTGCGCACCTCGGCGTCGACCAGGTGCGTCTGCAGGACGTGGTCGTAAGCCGAGCCGAGCGCGGACACGGTGCCCGTCGGCAGCGACCAGCGGTCGCCGACGCGCGACTGGCGGCCGTAATCGGCCGTCAGCCGGAAGGCGGGCGTGGGCGTCAGCCGCAGGCCGGCCCGCCAGTCGCGGCGCTCGGCGCTGACCTGGCCCTCGGCGTCGTAGAGCCGGCGCGAGCGCTGGTGGCGCACGGTCAGCCCGCCGAGATCGGCCAGGCGGTAGCTGAACAGCCCGCTGCTGTTGTTGCGCGTGACGTCGCGCAAGTCCAGGTTGAAGGCGCCGCGGTGGCCCGCCGTGCCTTCGAGGTTCAGGCGCGAGACCGTGAACCCGTCGTAGATGTCCCAGGCCTCGGGCATGGTCGACGGGTCGCCCCACGTCTTCTCGACGCCGACCGTGCCCACTTCCAGGGTGCCCCCGACGGTGCCGGCCAGGGCCGGCTGCGTCGGCAGCATCGTCCCGGCCGTCAGCAGGCCGAGCGCCAGGATTCCGGCCAGCCGTGCGCGCCCTGTGGCGTGTCTACGCATTCCGCACCCCCTCTACTGGCCGCCGTGACAGCCGGCGGCGAAGCAGCCCTGGGGCTGCAGGGCCGGCGTCAGGAGGTCCCGGTTGGTGTAAGAGCCGTGGATGTCGACGTGGCACTCGTTGCAGGCCACACCCGCCCACTGGCTGCCGTGGAAGCTGTTGAACTGGTGCCCCGGCACGGTGTGGCACTGCGAGCAGAGCTGGAAGTGCGGCTGCTCGTAGGGCTGCTTCAGCAGACGAGGCAGCGGCGAGCCGTGCGGATCGTGGCAGTTCAGGCAGCCGCCGTCGTCGACCGAGTAGTCGAGCGTGGCCGCGTGCTCGAACGGGAACGGCCCGCGCAGCGCCGCGTGGCACTTCGTGCAGGTCTCGTTCACGTCGCGCCGCGTCGCGCCCAGCATCCCGTCGTCGCCCGACAGGTGGCAGTCGCTGCAGCTGACCATGCCGCCCTGCAGCGGGTGGTGCGACGGCTGGGCGAACTGGCCGCGGACGCCGACATGGCACCCGAAGCACAGCTCGCTCTGCGCCTGATGCAGTTGTCCGCGCGGCGTGCCGCCGTGCACCTTGTGGCAGGCGGTGCAGGCCACGTCGGCGGCGGCGTGCGCGCTGACCGTCCGCTGGTTGGTCTGGTGGACGCCCTCGTGGCAGGCGGCGCAGGCCGCCGCCACATCCTTGGCGCCCATCTTCCCGGGGTTGGACATCGGGCTGGCGCTGGGGTCGCCTTCCCAGTGTTCGGCGCTGCCGACGTGGCAGCTCGTGCAACTGACGCGCGCCGGCGCGTCGCCGGCCTTGCCCATCAGCACGCGGTGCGGGCCGGCGGCCAGCGGGGCCGCCTGGGTGTCGTGGCAGTCCAGGCAGACCAGAGTCTGTCCGGGCCCGCCGGGTTCGGGAGCGGGCGCCGCGGCCGCCGGACCCGGCAGCAAGGCCAGGCCCAGGGCGCAGCAGATCACCCCGCCCGCGAACCATGACGATTTCCTGAAGTCAGCGTCCAATGTGGAGACCTCTCGGTTCGGGTTGAGCGCCGTCTCGACTCGATCGCGTGGTCTGCGCCCTGTTCGCGGCTAATCCCCAGCAGAGGGTTGGAGATTCGTCCGCACCTGTCAAGATCTTTAGTTGGAATTTTAACAATTGCATACCAAACTATTCCAGTTTAACCACTTCCACGTCGAAAACGATTCTCTTTCGCTGCCGCCCGGGACAAGCGAAGCGGCTCCCGTCGGGAGCCGCTTGCAAGAGGCGTGACAATCCGGTGACCGGAAGGCCGGTGCGTGCTCAGTCGTCGCGGCCGGACATCGCGCCGGCGTTGGCCACCACCCGCGTGATCTTCTCGACGATCTCCTTCTTCTCGCCGCCGTCGTCCTTGACGCCCAGGTCCTCGCGCGCCCAGGCGGACTGCGGGAACGGCCCGAGGCTCTCCAGTTCCTCCCAGCTGGAGACGCCCGACTCCTTGCGGAAGGCCAGGCCATCACCGTCGCCGCGGTCCACGGTGATCAGGTCGCCGCGCCGGATCTGCTCGCTGCAGATGAAGTGGGAGATGGGCGTGACCAGTTCCTTCTCCACGACCCGCTTGAGAGGCCGGGCGCCGTACTGGACGTCGGTGCCGCTGCTGACCAGCCAGCGCTTGGCCTCCTGGGTGATCTCCAGCAGGAACGGCTCGGCGCAGCGCAGCGAGCGGTGGTGCACCTGGGCGATCAGGATGTCGAGGATCTGGTAGAGATGCTGCTCCTTGAGCGTGTGGTAGGTGATGATCTCGTCGAAGCGGTTGAGGAACTCGAACGGGAAGACCTTCTTGGCCGCCCTCAGGGCAGCTTCTTCCACGTCGCGGTCCAGCTTGGCCTCGCTGGTCCCGGTCGAGAAGCCGATCCCGTTCTGCGCCAGGTGCGCGCCCATCGCCTCGCTGCCGACGTTGGTGGTCAGGACGATGATCGACTGCCGGAAATCGACCTCCTCGTTGTTGCCCAGCACCACGGTGCCGTCCTCGAGGATGCCCAGCAGCAGGTTCCACAGCTTGGGGTGCGCCTTCTCGATCTCGTCGAAGAGGATGATGGACAGGTGACGGTCGCTGTCGGGCGGGAACAGGTTGCCGAGCTTGCCGTCGGCCTCGCTGATCATGCCGGACTGGGCCTCGAGCGCCTTGCGGTGGTGGCGGTCGATGTTCTCCTGCGACAGCAGCGGGCGGATCTCGCCGCCCACGTAGCCGGGGGGCGAGCCGAGCAGCTTGGAGATGTTGTAATGGGCCGAATATTCCTGGCAGTTGATGCGCGTGAAGGCGCGGCGGTTGCCGAACACCGTCTCGGCCAGCGCCCGCACCGTCTCGGTCTTGCCGACGCCGGTGGGGCCCATGAACATCATCGTCAGCAGCGGGCGCTCGGGGTCGTGCACGCCCGCGATCAGCCGGCTGAAGCTGTCGGACATCTTGTCGATCGCCTGCGGCTGGCCGACGACCATCTTGTTCATGTGGGCGGCGAACCGGGAGAGCTGCTCGTTGCGCTTGTCGCTGCGGAGGATCTTCACGTCCGTGTCCTGTCTGTTGGCGCCAGGTCGGCCACGGGGCCGGGACATCCCTGTCCTGGGGCGGGGCACGATGCCCGCCCTTGACGCCAAGTTTCGGACGGCGGCGGCGCGTCTTGAGTCCGAATCCCACTGAAAAGGGGGCGCAACTGGCGCGCCCCCTTCGCATTACGGGTGGTCAGGAATCTTACAGCCAGGGTTGGGCCAGGTACGCCGCCTGCGGGTGGCCGGGCTTCTCGACCCAGCGGTCGTCGATGCGCGGCCGGACCGGGCTGTGGCGGGCGATGTACTCCTCCACGGCCTCGGCCTGCGACACGCCCGAGGGCGTGATCTTGTCGGCCGCGATCGTGGTCAGGAAGTCCAGGCCGCTGTTGCCCTCCATGAGGAAGTCGGTGATGACCACGTCGTACTCGGCGGCGGGATCCCAGGGCCGGCCGCCGATCTCCAGCTCGACCACGCGGTCCCAGTCCGGCCGCGTCGGGTCGATCACCACGCGCGCGCCCGACAGCAGGATGCCGCCGCTGCGCCCGGCCACGCGCGACTCGATGATCCGGCGCACCATGCGCCCGTCCATGGTCACGATCTGCAGATCGTTGCCGAACGGCAGCACGGAGAACACGTCGCGGGTCGACACGTCGCCGGCCGGCATGTCGGCGCGCAGGCCGCCTGCGTTCTGCACCGCCAGGTCGGCCGAGAACCGCTCGCGCATGGCGTCGGTCACCAGGTTCGCCACCAGGCTGGCGCCCGGCCCGCCGCGGCCGAGCGGAATGGCCAGCGAGCCGATGACCTTGCCCATCTCGGCCTCGGCGGCCTCGTGGTAGGGGCGGATGACCTCGGCGATGGCCGGGTCCGGCCAGATCTCGTCCTCGAACAGCGTGATCAGCGTGCCTTCGGCGTGCGCCCCCTCGTAGCCCACCAGGGCGCGCGTGGCCCGGTCGACCAGCAGCACGGCATGGCCGATGCTGCTGCCGTTGCCGAAGCTCTCGAAGCACATCGTGTGGTTCTGCGGATCGATCCACGGCTCGCGGTAGCCCCGGTGCGTGTGCCCGCCGACCGCGAAGTCGATGCCCGGCACCTTGTTGACCAGCTCCATGAGGTTCATGCCGCCGCGCGAGTAGTTGGCGCCGTACGCGCCCTGCTGCTCGCGGTCGGCCTCTTCCTGCGCCGCCCGCAGGTTCTTCCAGCCCAGGGCCGGGTCGAACGGCAGGCCCTCGTGGATGGCCAGGAAGATCAGGTCCGCCCCCTGCGCCCTCAGTTGGTCGCGATAGCGCTCCACCGTCGTGACCATGTCGAGGAACTCGAGGCCCTCGATGTTCTTCGGGAACGACATGTGGGCCGTCGCCGGCGTGATGATGCCGATGACGCCGATCCGGATGCCGCCCACCTCCATCATCAACGTCGGCTGCGCCCAGTCGACCACCTGGCCCGTGGCCTTCTCGACCAGGTTGGCGGCCAGCCAGGGGAACTTCGACATGCGCGCCAGCCGCTCGGCGTTGTCGCGCCCCATGTCGAAGTCGTGGTTGCCGGGCACCGCGAACTGGTAGCCGATCGCGTTCATGTACTCGATGACGGCGGCGCCCTTCGTCTTGTTGCCGATCGGCGTGCCCTGGAACATGTCGCCGACGTCCACCAGGAGCACTTCCTCGCCGGCGGCGGCGGCCTTCGCCGTGACCTCGTTGATGTAGGTCGCGGCCGACGCCCCCCCGCCCAGCGGCGGCGGGAAGTCGGGGTTCATGAACTTCGCCGGCTCCGGCGCGATATGGCCGTGGACGTCGTTGGTCCACAAGAGGTGGATGCGGAGCAGGTCGTCCGCGGCGGCCGCGCCGGAGGGCGCCGCCGCCAGGGCGGTCGCCAGACAGGCGGCCAGGACCAGGGTCCGGCGAAGGCGATTCGGTGCCATGGTCAGAACTCCATCGTGTAGCTGGCGCCGACGCGGAAGCGCGTGTCCTCGACCGTCGCGATCGGATCGGTTACGAACGCGTCGCCGAAGTAATCGGCCGGGTACGGGAACTGGTGCTGCTGGTCCGCATACAATTTCGACAATTCCACCGAGAACGCCACCCGGCCCTGGCCGACGGCCGCCGCCGTGCCCGCGGTGAAGGCGGACATGCCGCGGTCGCGGTCGGCGTAGCTGTTGACGTGCCGGAAGCCGAAGCGCAGCGGCATGCCGTTGTAGAAGACGTGCTCCACGCCCAGCCGGACATCGGCGACGTCCCGCAGCAGCGGCGAGGGATCGTCCAGCGTCCCGTCGCGCAGTTCGCTCCAGGGCCGGTACTCCACCTCGAACGTGAAGACGGTCGGCAGCTCGTTCCGGGGCCGCAGGGCCAGTCCGGCCCGCACGCACCAGGGATAGTCGTAGAAGCCGCCCCGCGTCGTGTCGGTCAGCGCGGCGGTCGCGACGACGGTCTCCGTACGGCGCCAGTCGCCGGTTGCGCGCAGGGTGCTCTCGATCGCGACGCCCAGGTCGACGCGGTGACTGAGCACGGCCCGCAGGCCCGCGGTCGCGTTTACGCCGTGCAGCTTCAGCTCGTCCGCGCGGCTCCAGCTCTCGTTCGTGCCTGCGTTGTCGGTGTCGATCGAACTCCAGACGTCGCGGCGCGTCCCGAAGTTGTAGTGCGCCGCGGCCCCCAGGGAGACCTTGTCGCTGAGCTCCGCCGCGGCGCCGAACGACAGGGCTCGCAGGGCGCCGGTGACCTTCCGCTCGCGGTACGCGATGCGCATGTCGCGGGCGGGCTCGCCGGACCCGGGCGGGAACGGGCTCGGGTTGCGAAGCTCCTCCTCGAACGCATAACCGTAGGGGAAGCGGTCGGTGAGCGAGACGCCGAGGGCGACGGCGCGCGGGCCGCTGCCCGCCCGCTTCGCCCAGGCGAAGCCGCTCTGCCAGTAGTGGTGGCGATTGCTGGCGATGGCCACGTCCGTGACGTAGCTGCTGAAGCTGTCGAACAACGGCTGGAAACGGTCCTCGGCCGCCTGTTCGAGCGCGACGGCGGCATCGAGCCGCTGCCCCCGCTCAGCCACCAGCAGCGCCGGGTTGAAGACGTTCGACAGGCCGCCGCGGTAGACGGCGACGCCCGTGCCCCCCATCGCGGCCGCCTCGGCTCCGAACCAGGTCAGCTGGTCGCCGTACGAAGTCGTGAGCTGCGGACCGGCCAGGGCGGGCAGGGCCAGCAGCGCGGACAGGACGGTCGCCGACATCACGTTCCGCACGCCGGGACGGGCATGGTGCTGGAAGTTCTTCATCACGCGAATCTCCTCGGCTCTCAGAACGTGTAGTCCATCTGCAGACGGACGGTGGTCGTGTTGTTCGGCACGCGCGCGGCGTCCGGGTCCTCGCCGTACGGATCCCCGAAATTGCGCACGTCGAGCTCGTACGGCAGGTTGTGGTCGTTGGTCACCTTCAGCTGGCACAGCAGGCGGTCGGAGACGCGGCTCTCGATGTGCAGCCAGTTCCGGAAGCTCTGGCCGTCCATGAGCACGAATTCGTTGCCCTCGAAGTTCCAGACGAAACCGTCGTAGACCAACGAGGCCAGCGTGATGCTGAACCCGGGCGCCAGGTTGTGCTCGTACCGGGCCTCGAAGGCGTGGGACGGCATGCCGGCCGTGCCGACCGCAGGGTCGCCCGCGCCCGCGCCCGGGGTCCCGCCGAGCCGCGGCCGCGGCGGGAACATCACGTTGGCGTTCATGTAGGTGAACGTCAGCCGATTGCGTTCGCTCAGCAGGAAGTCGGCCGCCCAGCGCGTCTCCCAGTTGCGGAAGGCGCGCACGTCGTTCGGATCCAGTTCCGAGCGGCTGCTGTAGCGGTGCCGCACGCGCAGGCGCAGGTTGAAGATCGGCTGGTACTCGCCCTTGATCGTGTAGCGCTGCAGGGCGGCGCCGTCCGCCTTGCGCGTCCACTGGTCGAACTGCAGCCCCGACAGGATCAGCTTGCGGCTGAACCGGTAGCGCATGTCCAGGAACAGTCCCTGTTCCGCCTTGGGCTGAGAGGTGCCGGACACCAGCCACGCGTAGTGGTTGTCCCGCAGCCGGAAGTCCGAGTCCAGCAGCGTCATCTCGTAGCGGCTGTCGTTGCTGAAGGCGCGCGAGTAGGGGTTGTCGAAGCCGACGTCGTAGTCGCGGTAGATGGCCAGCAGGTGCAGGTTGTTCCACTGGCTGAAGGCGTTGATGACGTAGGCGTCCGGGTTGTCGCGGTGGAAGAGCGACCGCCGCGGGTCCTGCATGAACGCGTACTCGCCCTGCAGCGCGACGTTGGCGAACACCGTCTGCGCCTCCGCGCCCAGCACCCGCCGGAATTTGTGCGTCTCGATGTTCCCCTCGGCATCGGTGTAGACGCTGGTGTAGGCGCCCGCGATCTCGGCGTCCCGCGCCTCGAGCAGGCTGGGATCGGACACCAGTTCCGTCGCGTCCGCCCGGAAGCCGCGGTCGTAGCGGGCCTCGTAGCCGCTGACCCCCAGGTAGGTGCCCGGCAGCAGCCCCACCTTGAGGTTGCCGCCGACGAGCGTCTCGTGGAAAGCGTTGCGGGCCAGCCCGCCCGGCCGTTCGTCCAGCCACTCGTCGGTCGGCCGCGGACGCATGATGACGCCGCGATTGACCGTGCCGTCGGGATTGAGGATGGCGTCCCGGTCGGCGCTGGAGACGTACATGGACAGATCGACCGGCCCGTACGCCAGTTCCGCGGCGGCGCCCCGCAGCTTGAACTGGTAGCTGCGCGAGAGATCGCCGCCCACGCCGAGTAAGCGGGTATCGAAACCGTAGCCGGTCTTGCGGAACTTCATGTAGTCCGTGTTGTCCATGACCAGGCCCTGGCCGAAAGCCACCCGGAAGTCGCCGAAGATCAGCGACTTGAGACGCAGGTCGCCCAGCTTGCGGTCGCTGACCCCGACGTAGCCCTTGGTGGTCCGGTTCCAGTCGGTCTCGCCGTATTCCCGCGAGGTCAGCACGCCGCCGTGCACGCCGTCCCGGTGGGTGACGCGGACCTTGTTGCTCCAGCCCGGGCGCTCCCCGGGTCTTGCGAACACGGGAACGAAGTCGAAGTCCTCGCCGAGACCCACATAGGGCGTCTCCAAGTAGCGCGTCTGGGCGTAGCCCGACAGCTCCGCCGTCGCCGCCTGGTCCGGCGCGTAGGTCACGAAGTTCCGCAGTCCGCGATACGAGAAGTAGCGCAGCCCGTCGATGCCGCGCAGCTGCCGGTCGTCCTCGATGCGCCCGAGGCTACGCCGCGCCCTGATGATGGCGGTGGCGTCGACCGGCGAGACGTTCTGGTACGACATCAGGTCGTACAGGTCCATCTCGTTGATGTCGACCGGATTGCGCAGCCGGTCGAGGTACTCCTCGGCCAGGCCCTCGCTGGCGCCCTCCTCGCTGAGGAACATCTGCACCTGCTGGAACGAGGCGGACAGCCGCGCCATCGCAGCGTCGGCCTCGCTCGGCGGGAGCGCCGAGACCAGCGGCTTGAGCTTCTCGAGCAGCTCGGGCGTCATGCCCTCGATCTCCATCAGCTCGAACACGCTGACGTAGAATCGCTCGTAGACCCGCCGGTCGTGGATCCGCCGCGCCACGTCGGCCGGCACCGGCAGCGCCAGGATGGCTTCCAGGGGCGCGCTGTTCAGGTCGACCGCCGCGGGCGCGGCCCGGGCCGCGCCGGCCAGGCCCGGCGAGGCCGCCAGCAGCGCCAGCAGCGCCGCCAGGAGCGCCCGCCGCGCCGCCGCGCGCCCCGCGGACGCGTCGCGCAAGAGGATGCTGATCATGGTCACGGCGCCTCCCCGCCCCAGGCCAGACGCAGGCCGAACTGGTGCGTGCTGTCGAGCGTGCCGCCGCCCGTCGAGAAGCCGTAATCGAGCGCCACCGGACCGGCGCGGTAGCCGAAGCCTCCGGTCAGGCGGTTAGGGTCGGTGACGACGCCGGCCCGCAGCGCCAGGACCGGCGTGACCGCCATCTCGATGCCGCCGTGGTACTGCGCCTCGCGGCCGATCTCGTTGTCGAACTCGAAGGTGGTGATGACGCCGTCGTAGGGCTCGTAGGCGATGCCGGCCACCAGGCGCTGGGGCAGTTCCTCGCCGTCCAGCCCGATGGTCGGGTTGTTGAGGTTGCGGACCTGGAAGCCGGCCCGGGTCCGCTTGTGCAGCAGCATCGTCAGGCCGAGGTCCAACCCGATCGCCGTGTCCGAACCGGGATCGACGGCCGACACGCTCTGCCCGGCCTTGACGCTGTAGAGGTTCAGCGCCCAGCCGAAGCAGATCCGCGAATGGAAGTCCTCGAACAGCTCGAAACCGTGCGCGAGCGTGACGGCGGTCTCCTGCAGCAGGGTCGTGTCGCCGAGCGCCACCTTGAAGTGGCTGACGCCGACGCCGAGGTTGCCGAAGCGCCCGTCGAGCGGGAACGCCGCGCCGGCGGTGTAGAAGTCGCTGAAGGAGTAGCCGAACGGGCGCACGAAGGCGAAGGCCGCCTCGCCGTGCGGCACGTCGGCCAGCCAGGCGGCATTGTGGAAAGCCGCGAACGCGGCGTCGGGGACCGCGGTCTGCGCCTCGCCCATCGCGCGGGACCGGGCGCTGACCGGCGTCGGCTCGAAGAAGGCCCTCGCCGGCGCCGCCAGGACCAGTCCGGCCACGACCAGCCCGGCCAGGTTCAGCAGGATCGTTGCTTTGCGGTTCATCGCTGGCCCTTCCTATCTGCTCAGCCGCGTGGTGACGACCACCGGCGCGGTGCGGGTTTCCTCGACGCCGGTGGTCTTGTCGACCACGGACAGGTGCACGACGTACAGTCCGCCCGGGACGCGCTGGAGCGTCTCGTCCAGCCCGTTCCAGGGGATCGTCGTGAACGAGCCCGGCGTCGTCGACGGCGGCCCGTTGAAGCGGCTGTCGAACAGCGAGCGCACCAGGCGCCCCTCGCGGTCGTACAGGCGCACGCGCGTCTCGCTGCGCGGGCGGCTGGTGACCTTGATCGGGAACGTCTCGCCCAGCGACGGGATGAACGTCTGCGCCGGGACGACCAGCGCGATGGAGCCGTCGCCGCCGGCCGCGCCGTTGCCCGGCTGCGCCGGCGCGGGCGCCGCCAGCGTCCACGTCGTGAGCCAGGGCTCGCTCATCTCGTCGCGACCGCCGACGCCGTTGCTGCCGGTCAGCACCTGCGAGCCCTCGGTGGGGTCGACGCGCTGGTAGGACTGGCCGAACGTGGCGGCCGTGGCGTACGGCTGCTGGCTGGCCACGGCCGTCTCGGGCAGGTAGGTGGCGCCGGCCACGGACTTGCCCGTCTTGGAGAACTGGTGGCTGCCCGAGCCGCCGTAGACGAACACGTCCACGTCGGTGACCAGGGCGCTGCCCTCGGTCCACTTGAAGAGGATGATGGGCTCTCCGGTGTTGGTCAGGCTGGGCACCGACTCGCCGGTGATGATGCTGTTCCCGGTCGGGAAGACCGAGCGCATGTCGGGCACGCCGTCGGGGAAAGCGTCGTCCTCGTACAGCTCGATGTCGGGCGCGAAGCCGTACGAGTTCGTGAACTTGGTGCTGCCGGCGATCGTCACCGTGATGGTGTCGCCGGCGGCGATCACGAAGCCCTCGGGAAAGCGCGCCGTGAAGTCGGTGAAGGCGCCGCCGCCGATCGTGTCGGAGTTGCGCACCGCCCCGCCCATGTTCCAGTAACCCGTGTTGTTAGGGAAGTAGACCGCGTCCGACAGGTAGTAGTCGCTCAGGTCGACCGCCTGCAGGCTCGGGTTCCAGATCTCGACGAACTCCTGGTCCGAGCCGATCGTGCAGACCTCCGTCAGCAGGAGCTTGGGATCCGGAGCCGCGCCCACCGTCCAGGAATGCAGGGTGGCGGGCGCGCCGGCCGGGCTGCTGGCGCTCAGCAGCGCCGCGTTGCTGACCACGACGTACCACTCCACCAGCGCGCCGGCGTCCTGGCCGGGCACCGTGGCCGTGTAGACGCCGCCGCCCTGCGCCGACCCCGTCAACTGCGCGAAGGCGCCGCCGTCGACGCGGTAATGGAACACGGCGCCGGTCAGCGCGCTGATCGAGGTCGCGGTGACCGACAGCGCGGCCGGCAGATCGGCGTAGGGCGCCGCCGGGTTGACGGAGAAGGCGGTGATGGTCGGAGGCGGCGGCGCGATCACGGTCCACGTGGACGCGAAGCGCGGGGCCGCGTCCGGGTAGGTGCCGGTGGCGCCGGCGGCGTTGGTCGCCACGGCGTGCCAGCGCACGACCGCGCCCTCGGCCTGGGCCGGGATCACGGCCGACCAGACGTCTCCGGCGGCGGTGCCGGACACTTCGCTCTGCGCGCCGCCGTTGACCGTGTAGCGGAAGGCGACGCCGGTGACGGCCGTCGGCGACAGCACGGTCACCGAGACGGTGACCGCCTCGCCGATCACCGGCGTGGCGGGCGACTGCGCGTGGGCGGAGATGATCGGCGCCGCGGGATGCCACGCGCCCGGCGCCAACGGCGGGTTCTGCGCCGTGGTCCGCCAGGTGGCCGGGAAGTTCTCGCTGGTCTCGTTGTGCCCGGTCAGGCCGTTGCCGCCGCTGGTGACCTCGGTGCCCTCGTCGGCCGACAGGCGCGCGTAGGCGTTGCCGAAGGCCAGCGTGGTCGTCGAAATGGTCTGCTGGCTGGCCACCGGCGTGTCGGCCAGATAGGTCGACGAGCCGACGGTCACGCCGGTCTTGTCGAACAGGATGTTGGTGGTGGTCAGGGCGCCCCAGCGCGCGAAGTCGACGTCCTGCACCAGGTCGCCGGCGCCGTCCCACCGGTAGAGCACCAGGCTCTCGGCGTTGTCGGTCAGCGTCGGGGTGTTCGTGCCGCCGTTCAGCGCGCCGCCGCCGACCGAGCCGGGGAACACCTCGACCAGTTCCGGCACGTTGTCGGGCGTCGCGGCGTCCTCGTACAGCTCGAAGTCGGGCAGCCGGCCGTACGCGGCCTGGTAGGCGTTGCTGCCGCCGATCGCGATCACGATCGTGTCGCCGGCCGCGATCGAGTAGCCGGCCGGGAACTTCGCGTGGAAGTCCGCGAAGGCGCCGCCGCCGGCGGTCGTCGCCGACGGGTCCGGCTGCGTGATCTTCCAGTAGAACTGGCTCGACGTGCTGAACGTGGCGTCGGTCAGGTGGTAGTGGCCGAGGTCGATCGCCGCGCCGGTCGGGTTGTGGAGCGCCACGTACTCGCTGCAGAGCGGGCGGTTGGTCGCCGTGTTGGCCACCGTCACCACTTCGGAGATGACCACGTGGTCCGCCACGGCGGCGGGCGCCGCGGCGGCCGCGCCGGCGACGAGCCACGCGGCGGCCAGCAGCGCCGCCGGCAGCCACGGCCACGGCCGCGACGATTTCCTGCGAAGACTCGACATCGGACCACTCTCCCTTTCGAGGGTGCGGGACGGGAATGCCCGGACGAACAGGTCGCGAGGGGGATGGGGACAATAACGCCCGGCGTTGGACGATTCAAGCCGGATCGGCCGCGCCGGCTCCTGATCGGGGATGATGCAAATCGACTTTCGATGCCCGCGGGACGGCCGTTCGGGGTGCGCCGCCGGCGCCGCTGCTATATAGTCGGGCCAGTTCACCGGGCGCCGGGCCGCCGTCGCCCGCCCCCTACCCAGGTCCGGCGCCCCCGCGGCGCCCCGGCAGGTCTCGAGCCGTGCGTGATCCGTTCGCCCGCCTGAACCGCCGCCGCCGGTGGCGCTCCCGCACCTGGCGCCTGCGCCGCCTGCTGTCCGGCGGACCGCCGCGGAGCCGCGCGCGCGTGACGGGCGCCGGGGCGCCGCACCTGCTGGCGGTCGGCGTCGACACGCTGCGCGCCGACCACCTGGGCTGCGGCGGCTGCGAGCGCCCGACCTCGCCGCGCCTGGACGCCCTGGCCGCCGGCGGCACGCTGTTCGCCGACGTGATGGCGCCGGCGCCGTGGACGCTGCCGTCTTTCGCCGGCGCGCTGACCGGGCTGATGCCGGGGCTGCACGGCGGGTTCCTGGGCGGACCGGAGCGCGACATGGACCAGCAGGCGCCGGGCCGCCTGCGTCCGGGGGTGGTCACCCTCGCGGCGCACCTGCGCGCGCAGGGCTATCGCACGGCGGCGTTCTACGCGAACCAGTTCTTCGCGTTCGGCCTGGCCGAGAGTTTCGACGAGCACGCGTACGTCAACCTGCCGGCGCGCGACCTGGCTGACTTGGCCGGCGACTGGCTCGAGCGTCACGCCGACCGTCCCTGCTTCTGCTTCGTGCTGCTGAACGATCCGCACGAGCCGACCACGCCGCCCTGGCGGATGCTGGCGCCGTTCCTGCCCGCGCCGGCGCCGGACGACGCGCTCCTGGGCGAGCTGGCCCGCTGGGGCGGCGGGCGCGCACCGCACCTCGGGCGCGCGCCCGATCCGCGGGCGCCCGCGGTGCGGGCGGCCCTCGCGCTCAAGCTGGCCGTCTACGACGCGACCATCGCCGAGGTCGACCGCGCGCTGGGCGCGCTGCACGACCGGCTGCGCGCGCGGGGCCTGGCCGAGCGAACGCTGATGACCGTCTTCTCGGACCACGGCGAGGAGTTCCTCGACCACGCCGAGTGGGCGGCGCGCTGGGACCACGACCCGCGCGGGCTGCGCGGCATCGGCCACGGGCAGAGCCACTTCGAAGAGCTGCTGCACGTGCCGTGGCTGGCCTGGGGTCCCGGCGTGCCGGCCGGCGCGCGCGTGGAGGGCCCGGTCTCGCTGCTGGACCTGGCGCCGACGCTGCTGGAGTGGCTGGGACTGCCGCCGCTGCCGCCGACGACATTACCGAACAGCGCGCCGCCGGAACTGGCGGCCGCGCTGAAGGGGCGCACGCAGGCGCCGCTCGCCGCGCGCGCGGCGCCCGGCGGGGGCGTGCCGCCGCAGCCCGGGCGGCTGCGCTTGGAGTCCGAGCGGCTGCGCCTGTCCGAAGCCATCGCCTACGGCCCGGACCTGGTGGCGATCCGCCGCGGGAAGTGGAAGCTGGTCGCCGCGCGCGACGGCCGGCCGCTGGCGCTGTTCGACCTCGAGCGCGATCCCCTCGAGTCCGTCGATGCGTCCGGCTCGGCGCCCGACGCGTTGGCGGAACTGGTGGCGCTGGCGCGCGCCTGGCACACGAGCGGGGTGGGCGCCGCCGGCGACGGCGGCGGCGCCTGGGCGGACGTGGACGACACGGTGCGCGAGCGGCTGCGCGACCTGGGCTACACGCAGTAGCGGGCTGCACGCAGCAGCGCCGGGCGCGCTTCAGCCCGCCACCTCGACGGCCAGCTCGGCCACGGTGGCGGCCAGCTTCGCGAACGCCGCCTGCGCCGCGCTGCCCGGGACCCGCGCCGCCGGCAGTCCCGCGTCGCCGCCGGTGCGGATCGCCGGGTCCAGCGGGATCTCGCCCAGGAGCGGCAGGCCGTACTGCGAGGCCACGCGCCCGCCGCCGCCCTGCCCGAAGATGTCGTGCCGCTCGGCGCAGGACGGGCAGACGAAGTAGCTCATGTTCTCCACCACGCCCAGCACCGGCACCTTCGTCTCGCGGAACATGCGGATCCCGCGGCGCACGTCCGCCAGCGCCACCTCCTGCGGCGTGGTCACCATCACCACGCCCGACAGCGGCACCTGCTGGATGAGGGTCAGCTGCGCGTCGCCGGTGCCGGGCGGCATGTCGACGATCAGGAAGTCGATGTCCCGCCACTGGACGTCCTTGAGGAACTGGCGGATGGCCGAGAACACCAGCGGCCCGCGCCAGATCACCGGCTGGTCGGGCGGCAGCAGCAGGCCCATGCTGATGACCTGCAGGCCCGACGCCTGCACGGGGAAGATCTTCCGGTCCTGCGTGACCTCCGGCTGCTCGGTCACCCCCAGCATCGTCGGCACGCTGGGCCCGTAGACGTCGGCGTCCAGCAGCCCCACCCGGTGGCCGGCATCCGCCAGCGCCAGCGCCAGGTTCACCGCCACGGAGGACTTGCCCACCCCGCCCTTGGCGCTGGCCACGGCGACGACCTTGCGCACGCCCGGCAGCTTCGCGCGATCGGCGAACGGATCGGGCGACTGCCCGTGCGGGCCGCGGGGCGCCTGCTTCGGCGCCGAGCGGTCGTCCACCGGCACCTCGACCGCCAGCACGCCCGGCAATGCGGACACGACCTTCGCCACGTCCTGCCGGACCTGCGCGATGGTCTCCTCCTTCTCGCTCGTGCGCACGACGGTGACGGTGACCTGCCCGCCGGTCACGGTGATCTCGCCGATGAGGCTGATCGACACGACGTCGACGCGCGTGCCGGGCACCTTCACCTCGCGCAGGGCCTGCATCACGGTCTCGGGGGTCAACGGTGTGCTCATGGTCGTCTCCCGTGCCGGCGCGGGGCCGGCTCTGGCCGGGCGCGCGGCGGCGGGCCGGCGGCGAAAGACCGGCCGGGTGGCGACCCGGCCGGCCCCGCTTCCTCGCCCGCGTCGCGGCGCGCTATTCGTTGAAGGAGGCCAAGGCCTCCTCGCAGGTCGTGTAGGTGTCGAAGACCAGCTTCAACTGGGTCACGTTGAGAATGTTGTCGATGCGGTCGCTCACGCTGCAGATCTTCAGGCGGCCGCCGTTCTTCTTCAGCGTGTGGAATCCGGAGACGAGGATGCCCAGGCCCGTGGAGTTGACCCACGTCACCTTGCTCATGTCCAGCAGCACGTCGACCTGCCCGTCGGCGACGAGCGTCTTGATCTCGCCGAGGAAGCGCTCGTGGTCCGGTCCGCCCATGATCTTGCCGGAAAGCCCCAGCACCATCACGTCGCCGTGCTTGTTCTGCTTGATGTTCACTTGGCCCTCCTCGGGATTCCGGTCCATCGACTGCCGCGCCACTCTATGATAAAGTGGCGCCGGGCGCATCTCCAAACCGCTTTCGTCGGGCCGGCCCGGACGCGCCCCGCCGCCGGCCGCGGGAGACCAAGGTGACCTTCGTTCGCCCCGCCGTGCTGGCCGGCGCCTGGTATCCGGACGGCGCCGCGGAACTGGCGCGGCTGGTCGACGGCTTCCTCGCCGCCGCACGGCGGGCCGGCCCCCCCGCGCCCGCGCCGGCCGGCCGGCCCTGGCTCGCGCTGGCCCCGCACGCCGGCTACGCGTACAGCGGGCCGGTGGCCGCCCGCCTGTTCGCGGCGCTGCCCGATCGGCCGCCCCGCCGCCTGGTCATCCTGGCCCCCAACCACCGCGCGCGGCTCGAACTTCCGGCGCTCAGCGGCGCGGCGGCCTTCGCGACGCCGCTCGGCGAGGTGCCAGTCGATGCGGCCGCCGCCGGGCGCCTGGCCGCCGCGGGCGCCTTCGCCTTCGACGACCGCGCCCACCGCGACGAGCACGCGGTGGAGATCCAGCTGCCCTTCCTGCAGCGGCGCTCGCCGGGCGCCTGCCCGGCCATCGTGCCGGTCCTGGTGCCAAGCCTGGGCGACGCCGCGCGCGCGGCCGCGGCGCGCGCGCTGGCGGCCGAGCGCGACCCGGACGCGCTGGTGCTCGTCTCGTCCGACCTGACGCACTACGGCGCCGCCTACGGCTTCGCCCCCTTCTCCGGACGGCGACCCGCCGCCGTCGCCGCCGCCATCGAGGACCTCGACCGCGGCGCGCTGGAGCGCGTGCTGGCCGGCGACGGGCCGGGGCTGGTGGCCTACGGACGGCGGACGGACATCACGATGTGCGGGCTCGAGGCGGCCGCGCTGGCGCTGGCCGGCGGTCCCCCGCCCGGGCACCGGGCGGCGCTGCTGGGCTACGCCCGCAGCGGGGATCGCGACGGAAACTACGCGCAGTCGGTGAGCTACGCGGCGGCGCTGCTGACCGGCGGCGACGACGACGACGCGCAAAGCGCAAAGATGCCATGAGCGACCAGCCCGCCCACGGCGCCTTGACTCCCGCCGAGCGCGCCTGCCTGCGCGAGGTAGCCGCCCTGGCGGTGGCCGCCGCGGCGCGCGCAGAGCCGCCGCCCGACGCGGCGGCGGTCGCGCGCGGGCACGGACTGGACGATTCCCCGCGTCTGCGCGCGCAGCGCGGCGCCTTCGTCACGCTGCACGAAGGAGGCCGCCTGCGCGGCTGCATCGGCACGCTCGAGGCCCGCCTGCCGCTGCTGGAGGCGGTGGCCGCCAACGCGAGGGCCGCCGCAGTGGGCGACCCGCGCTTCGCGCCCGTCACGCCGGACGAATCATCAAAACTCACGCTCGAGATCTCGGCGCTGACGCCGCTGCGCGAAGTGCCCGGCCCCGGCGGCATCGAGCTGGGCCGACACGGCATCCTGCTGGGCAAGTCGGGGCGGCAGGCGGTTTTCCTGCCGCAGGTGGCGCCCGAGCAGGGCTGGGACCTGCCGACGACGCTGGCGCACCTGTGCCGCAAGGCCGGACTGCCGGCCGACGCCTGGCGCGAGGGAGCCCGCCTCTGGGTCTTCGAGGCCGAAGTTTTCTAGTTGTGAGGTGCCCGCCGGGCGGCTATTTTCAGCCTCCGCGTGTCCCGACGGCGGGGTATCCCCTTACCTTCGCTCGATTCTGTTTGCCTGAGGCCGCGCCGCTGGCGGCGCGCCCCGAGGAAGGCGGTTCCGATGGGCCTGCTCGACAAGGTCGGGAAGTTCCAGGTGGCCAGGCAGCTCATGGCCGCTGACCTGTACAACTACTTCCGCGTGATCGAGTCCGCCCAGGAGAACACCGTCCGCTACCAGGGCCGCGAGATCATCATGCTCGGCTCCAACAACTACCTGGGGCTGACCAACCACCCGAAGGTCAAGGAGGCCGCGCGCGCGGCCATCGCCAAGTACGGCACCGGCTGCGCCGGCTCGCGCTTCCTCAACGGCACGCTGGACATCCACCTCGAGTTGGAACGGAAGCTGGCCGCCCTGGTCGGCAAGCCGCGGGCGCTGGTCTTCTCCACCGGATTCATGGTCAACCAGGGCGTGCTCAGCTCGCTGGTGCAGCGCAACGAGACCATCATCGTCGACCGCACCGATCACGCCTCGATCATCGACGGGGCGCGCCTGTCGTTCGCGGACGTGCGCAAGTACAAGCACAACGACATGGACAACCTCGAACTGGTGCTGCAGAACGAGCGCGAGCGGAACAAGCTGATCGTCGTCGACGGCGTCTTCTCGATGGAGGGCGACATCGCGCGCCTGCCGCAGATCGTCGACCTGGCCGAGAAGTACGACGCCGTGGTGATGGTCGACGACGCGCACGGCATCGGCGTCTTGGGCGACCACGGCCGCGGCACCTGCAACCATTTCGGCCTGACGGACCGCACGCACCTGATCATGGGCACGTTCTCGAAGTCGCTCGCCTCGGTCGGCGGCTTCATCGCCGCGGACGAGGACACGATCCACTTCATCCAGCACCAGGCGCGGTCGCTCATCTTTTCGGCCAGCATGCCGCCGGGTTCGGTGGCCTCCGTCTCGGCGGCCGTGGACGTCATGCTGGAGGAGACCTGGCGCCACGAGGCGCTGTGGCGCAACAACGACATCATGCGCGAGCGCCTCAAGTCCGCCGGCTTCGACACCGGCCCGAGCGAGACGCCGATCATCCCGGCGATCGTCGGCGAGGACATGACGGCGTTCACGCTCTGCCGCCGCCTGATCGACGAAGGCGTCTTCGTCAACCCCGTCGTCTCGCCGGCCGTCGAGCCCGGCAACGCCCTGATCCGCCTGAGCCTGATGGCCACCCACACAGAGGACGAGATCCACCTGGCCATGGACAAGATGGAGAAGGTCGCCCGCGAACTGGGCATCATCCCCGCCCGCTGACGTCGTCCCGCGGCGCGGCGCGGCCAAGGAGGGCGGCATGGCCGTGAAGATCGTCCCGGTCGGCGGCGACCGGAAGCTGCTGGAACGGTTCCTGAGGCTGCCGTTCGCCGTCTACCGCGACGACCCGCACGTCGTCTTTCCCCTGCTGGGCGAGCAGCGCAAGTTCTTCGACCGCCGGCACAACCCGTTCCACGAGCACGCCGAGACGGAGCTGTGGCTCGCCGTGCGCGACGGCCGCGACGTGGGCCGCGTGGGCGCCTGCATCGACGCGACCAGCAACGCCCATCACCGCGAGCGGACCGGCTTCTTCGGCTTCTACGAGGCTCTGGACGACGCCGAGGCGGCAGGCGAGCTGCTCGCGACGGCGGCCGGCTGGATCCGCGACCGCGGTATGGACACGATGCGCGGACCGGGCTGCTTCACCTCGAACCACGACTGGTACGGGCTGCAGGTGGAGGGGCGCTTCGACCGGCCGCTGATCGGCATGCCCTACAACCCGCGCTACTACGAGCGGCACTTCGCGGACTTCGGCCTGGTCGGGGCGATGGACCTCTACGCCTGGTGGATCGAGACCGGCGGCCAGCTGCCGCCCCGCCTGCAGGAGCTGGTCGACAAGGTGCTGGAGCGCCCCGGCCTGGTGATCCGCCCGTTCGACATGAAGAACTTCCTGGCCGAGGCGTCGCTGGTCCGCGAACTGTACAACGCCTGCTGGAGCGAGAACTGGGGTTTCATCCCCCTGAGCGACAGTGAATTCGCCTACATGGCCAAGGACATGAAATCGCTGGTCGACGCGGACTTCCTGCTGGTCGCGGAGATGGAAGGCAAGCCCGTCGGCTTCTCGCTGACCATCCCGGACTTCAACCAGGCCACGCAGGCGCTGCGAGGCAAGCTGCTGCCGTTCGGCTGGCTCAAGTTCCTGCTCGCCAAGCGGAAGATCACCGCCGCGCGGACCATCCTGATGGGCGTGCTGCCGGAGTACCGCAAGCTGGGCATCGACGTGGGCATGGTCTACCGCACGATGCAGGCGGGCTTCGCCAAGGGCATCACCAGCGGCGAGTGCTCGTGGATCCTGGCGGACAACCGGCCGATGAACCGCATCCTCGAAGGCTACGGCGCCCAGCGCTACAAGACCTACCGCGTCTACGAGAAGAAGCTGGCATGAGCGCCGAAGGAGCCGAAGGCAGGCTGGCGGTACTGACCGGCGCCAGCGGATTCCTGGGCAGCCACCTGGCCGAGGCGCTGCTGGACGACGGTTGGCGCGTGCGCGCCGCCTGCCGGGCCGGCAGCGATCGCCGCTGGCTGTCCGGGCGCGACGTCGAGTGGCGCCAGTCGGACCTTCTGGACGCCGACGACTGCCGCGGCCTGGTCCAGGGCGCCGGCGCGGTGATCCACTGTGCGGGCGTCGTCACCGCCGCCGACGAGGCCGCCTACCGCCGCGGCAACGTGGAGACCACGGCCGCCCTGCTGAAGGCCGCGGCGTTCTCGCTGCCGGCCGAGGGCTGCTTCGTGCTGGTCTCCAGCCTGGCCGCGCACGGGCCCGCCGCCCCGGAGCGGCCCGCGGTGGAATCGAACCCCTGCCGCCCCATCACCGCCTACGGCCGCAGCAAGCTCGCCGCGGAGGAACTGGTGATCGGGCAGGCCTGGCCCTTCCGCACCGCGGCGGTGCGCCCGCCGGCGCTGTGCGGCCCGCGCGACCGCGGCTTCCTGCCGCTGGTGAGCCTGGCCTGCCGCGGCTGGACCGCGCGCCTGGGCCGGCGCCTGCGCGGGATGTCGCTGGTGGACGGGCGCGACGCCGCCGCGGCCGTGGCCGCCGTCGCGCGCACGCCCGCCGCCCGCGGCGCCTTCTTCGTCGACGACGGGCGGCGCGGCTACGACTGGGAGGCCCTGCGCGCGGCCCTGGCCGCCGCCGCCGGCCGGCCCGTGCGGTCGGTGACCGTGCCGCTCGGCGTGCTCCGGACGGTCGGCCGCCTGGCGGGCGGCTGGAAGCCCGGGCGCCCGTCGGTGCTGGGACCCGACCGCCTGGCCGACCTGTCGGTGGAGGGCTGGTGCTGCGACGGCGGCCGCCTGGCGGCCGTGACCGGCTTCCGCGCGCAGCGCGACGCGGCCGCGAGCCTCGGCGACGCCCTGCGCTTCTACCGGGAGACGGGATGGCTGTGACGCTCAGGCGGCGCCTGGTGCAGCTGTCGCTGCGGCGCATGAACTACGACCGCCTGACGGTGGTCTACCTGCTGCTGAGCGCGTTCTACCCGGTGCTCAAGCCCTCGGTCTTCCCGCAGCCGTGGGCCAACGCCGCGCTGCACGGCGGGCTGGCGCTGTTCGTCTGGTTCGTGCCGCCGCTGCTGCGGGGCTCGCGCCACATCGCGCTGCGCCTGCTGGGCGAGATCTACCTGCCGCTGATCTTCCCCCTGTTCTACGCCGAGATGGAGTACCTGGGGGTCATCTACTTCCCGTTCGAGAACAGCCTGGACCCGGCGCTCATCCGCCTGGAGCAGTGGCTCTTCGGCTTCCAGCCCAGCATCGAGTGGTCGCGGGCCTGGCCGTGGCCGTGGTTCCACGAGCTGATGGAGTTCGCCTACTTCACCTACTACTTCCTGGCCGCGGCCTACGTCTGGCTGCTGATGCGGGCGCCGGGACTCGAGGCGGAGCCGCGCTGGGACGCGCTGCGGGACTTCGTGCGCGACCTGAGCGTGACGATGCTCATCTGCTACACGTTCTACACGCTGTTCCCGGCCTGGGGCCCCAAGTACTTCCGGCTGGGCTTCATCGAGGTTGGCGGCGGCCCGTTCACCGCGATCATGCGGCACATCCACGAGAACGGCGCCATCCTCGGCGCGGCCTTCCCCTCCAGCCACGTCGCCGCCTCGCTGGTGCCCTGGTGGCACACCTGGACCAGGTTCCCGCGCCACCGCTGGTGGATGACCACGCTGTTCGTGCTGCTGTGCATGTCGACGGTCTACAACCGCTACCACTACGTGGTGGACGTGATCGCCGGGCTGCTGCTGGGCGCGCTGGTGATGTACGGCGGCGCCCGCCTGGGCGACACCGCGCGCGACCGCCTGCGTCGCTGGCACCGCTGAGCGCCGGGGCGGGCGCCGCCCCTGTCGCCGCGACCGCACCATGGCAAGGCCCCCGTCGCGCGGCGACGGGGGCCTGTCTGTCAGCATTCCGTGTCCTGTCGGCATCACCGCCGGCTCACGGCCGGCGCCCGGCTCAGCCTCAGGCGAAGCCGCCGCTGCCGCAGCCGCCCCCCCCGCAGGAGCCGCCGCCGCCGTCGCCGCCGCTGGTGGCGAACGTCGACAGCCCGCGGGTGACCTCGGCCGCGCCGCAGGCGGGGCACTCCAGGTCGCCGGCGGCCAGCTCGGCGAGGCTCAGCAGCTCCTCGAAGACCTTCCCGCACTTGCTGCAGGTGAACTCGAACAACGGCATGTCTGCTCCTTGCGGCGCCGGCTCGTCGCGGCGGGCGCGCGGTCCTAGCCCCGGTCGGTGTCGGCCGGCGGCGCTTCCTGCCGCTCGGGGGCGTCCTGCTTGCGGTCCGGGGCCCGATCGCCGATCGGGCACGCACGGTCAGGGGCTCAGCCGGGGCGGATGCCGAAGCGCGGCAGGACGAACTGGGCCACCAGGAACCAGACGACCAGGAAGATGATCAGCCCTTCCACGCGGACTCCCCTCACAGCGTCCCCACCAATAGTTGCATACTTTCCTAGATGATAATATAGATGCCCCGGGGTGTCAAGGCCCCCGCGAACCGCCTAGAACGTCCCGCGCACCCAGCCCCCGTCCGCCACGATGCACTGGCCGGTGATGTAGCCGGCCGGCGCCGACATCAGGAAGGCCACCAGGGCGGCCAGCTCGTCGGCCTCGCCGAGGCGCCCGAGCGGGATCTCGCGGGTCCAGCCGGCGATGACCTCCTCGCGCGTGGCTCCGGTCTGCTCCTGCTTGCGCGCGATCAGGCGCTCCACGGCGCTGGTCAGGTGGAACCCCGGCGCCACGGCGTTGACCGTGACGCCGGCGGGCGCCGCCTCGAGCGCCAGCGTGCGCACGAGCGCCTGCACGGCCGGGCGCAGCACGCTCGAGAGCATGAGGTTCTCCACCGGCTGGTAGACGCTGACCGAGGTGACGGCCACGATGCGCCCCCAGCGGCGGCTCATCATGCCCGGCAGCACCAGCCGGCACGTGCGCACGGCGCTCTCGACCAGCAGGCGGTAGGCCGCTTCCCAGGCCGCCGCGTCCAGGTCGGCGAAGTTGCCGGCCGGCGGGCCGCCGCCGTTGACCAGCAGCAGGTCGATCGGGCCCAGTTCCGCCTCGACGCGGGCGACTGCCGCCCGCATGGCGCCGTCGTCGGCGACATCCGCCGGCACGGCCAGCACGCGCGCCGCGCCGCC
>CAYNPY010000015.1:0-7594 GCA_964399195.1 uncultured Fibrobacteraceae bacterium | reverse complement strand
CACGTCCCGCGCAGCGGCCGCCACCTCCGCGGCCGCCGCCGCCAGCGACGCCTGGTCCCGCGCCACCAGCGCCACGTGGGCTCCCGCAGCCGCCAGCCGCAGCGCCGTCGCCCGCCCGAACCCGCGCGAGCCGCCGGTCACCAGGGCGGTCCGTCCCGCCAATCCGAGGTCCATCGTCGCCGCCTTTCGCCGTGATCCTCTCGAAGGCGCCATCATAGGGCATGACGGGGCCGTCGCCCACCTTCCGCGACCCCGCCGACCGCAGGCGGGTCGTTTTCGCCCTTGCGCGGCACGGCGGTTGCAAACCGGCGATGCGGGCCGCGCGCGGACGGCCGCGCAGGGAACGACAGGGAACGAACGGGAACAGCCGGCCACGCCGCGCCCGCACGAGCGGGCCGGCGGTCGGGCGAAGGCGGGACCGACGATGCGCAGACCGAGGCAAACCGCATTGCAGCGCTACATGGCCCGCCGCGGCGCGGCCCCCGCCGCGCCGACGCGCCGCGCATTCCGGCACTGGCGCTGGGTCCGCCTGGGCGCGCTGGCGACGGCGCTGGCGGTCGTGTGGCTGGTGGTCGGCCGGCCGCGCGAAGCGGCGCCGGTCAAGCTGACGTACGAACTGGACCTGGCCGAGGCGGCGACGGGCCGCCTGGTGATCACGCTCGTGTGCGACGGCGACCTGCCCGACCATCTGGACCTCGCGCTGCCGCCGGGCGTGCTGGGCGGCCCGCCGGGCGGTGTGCGCGCGCGCGACCCCGCCGCCCACGAGCTGTCGCCGGACGGCCGCCAACTGCGTCCCCTGCGCGTGCAGCAGTCGCCCGACGGCTGGCGGCTGGAAACGCGCGGCAGCCGCCGCGCGGGCGTGGTCTACAACCTGGACCTGCGGCGCACCCCGGGCAGCGAGCAGGACGTGCGGCGCCACATCTCCACGCCGGTGTCGGGCGGCGTGCGCGCGGCCGGATTCGAGATCTTCCTGGAGCCGGTGGGCGTGCCGGTGGCCGACCTGGCCGTGCTGGTGCACAACCCGTCCAGCCTGCCGCTGCTGGTGCCGTGGCCGGCGCTGGTCCGGGAGGGCGGGCCGGCGGCGGCCGGCCGGAGCGCAGATGCGGGCCAGGCCAGCCTCGGCTTCGGGCAGGGCTTCCGCCCGGCGCCGGGGCTGCCGGTCCCGACGGCCGGCGAGGTGCCCGCGGCGGTGGCCCCGGTGCCGGCCAACCTGGTCTACCGGCCGCGCGACCTGGCGGACCTGAACAACGCGCTGCTGGTCTGCGGGGACATCCGCACGCTAGCGGCGCAGGCCGGGGACTGCATGGTCCAGCTGGCGACCGACCGCCAGTGGCTGTTCGCCGACGAGGCGGCGCTGGACCTGGTGCGGCGCATCGCCCGCACCGAGATGGCCTTCTTCGGCTCGGCCCCCTCGGACCAGATCACGGTGCTGCTGTCGGCCAACGAGATCACCGGCGACGAGCGCTTCGATGTGTACGGCGTGCACACGGGCAGCTCGGTGCTGGTCATGCTCGACCGCGAGACCACCTGGGGCATGCTCGAGGAGCAGGCCGCCAGCGTGATCGCGCACGAGATGTTCCACGGCTGGCTGGGCGAGTCGGTCCGCCAGGCCGACCCCTCGATGCTCTGGTTCACCGAGGGCGCCACCACCTGGTACGCGGCGCGGATGCTGACCGCCGCCGGCGTCTGGCGCCCGGACCACGCCCGCGGCGTGCTGGGGGCGCGCCTGGACCGCGACTACGCGAACAACGGGCTGCTCGGGCGCCTGTCGGTGGCCGACGCCGCGGCCGAGGTCATGGCCGCGGCCGAGCAGGTGCGCTACGGCTACGCGGGCGGCGTCACGGCCTGCGTGGCCCTGGACGAGATGCTGGCGCGGGCCACGGGGCGGACCCGCCCCCTGGACGAGGTCGTCCGGCGGCTCTATCGCGAGCACCGCGGGCAGACGCTGACGCGCGAGCGCCTCGAAGCCGCGATCGAAGCCACCACCGGCGTGCGCTGCGGCCCCTGGCTGGACACCTACGTCTACGGCAAAACCGCCTTGCCGCCGCTGGCGAGCCTGCTGTAGATTGCCGACGGACGGCGAAGCGACAGGGCGCCCCCGCCGGCGTCCTGTCGTTTTCTTTCGCCGCCGGGCCGGCGCCGCCGGACCCGCGCCCCCCGCCCGCGACCCGGGAGACCCGACGTGCAGACGCCGAGCGGCAAGACCTTCGCGCGGACGCTGGTGACCAGCGCGCTGCCCTACGCGAACGGCGACATCCACCTGGGCCACCTGGCGGGCGCCTACCTGCCGGCGGACATCTTCGCGCGCTACCTGCGGCTGCGCGGCGAGCCGGTGCTCTACATCTGCGGCACCGACGAGTACGGCGTGCCGATCACGCTGGCGGCCGAGAAGCAGGGCATCACGCCCAAGCAGCTGGTCGACGCCAACTACGCCTCGATCCGCGATTCGTTCGCCGCCTTCGGCATCTCGTTCGACAACTTCAGCCAGACCAGCCGCCCGGTGCACACCGAGACCAGCCAGGAGTTCTTCCTGGACCTGCACCGGCAGGGCCTGCTCGTGCAGAAGTCGACCCAGCAGTTCTACAGCCCGACCCAGCAGCGCTTCCTGGCCGATCGCTACATCGAGGGCACCTGCCCGAAGTGCGGCTCGGCCGGCGCGCGCGGCGACCAGTGCGAGGCCTGCGGCAGCAGCCTGGACCCGACCGAGCTGATCGAGCCGCGCAACGTGCTGGACAACTCGCCCCTGGAGCTGCGCGACACCACGCACTGGTTCCTGCCGCTGGGCCGCTGGCAGGACCGGCTGGAGGCCTGGCTGGCGGGCCATCCCGAGTGGAAGGACAACGTGCGCCAGTACTGCCGCGGCTGGTTCGCCGACGGCCTGGACGACCGTGCCGTCACGCGCGACCTGGGCTGGGGCGTGCCGGTGCCGCTGCCGGACCACGACGGCAAGGTCTTCTACGTGTGGTTCGAGGCGCCGATCGGCTACATCTCGGCCACGCGCGAGTGGGCCGCCGCGCAGGGCGACGCCGACCTCTGGCGCGCCTGGTGGCAGGACCCCTCCACGCGGCTGGTGCACTTCATCGGCAAGGACAACATCTTCTTCCACGCGCTGATGTTCCCGGCCATGCTGATGGTGCACAGCCAGGACTGGGTGCTGCCGGACGACGTGCCGGCCAACGAGTTCCTCAACCTCGAGGGCCGCAAGCTGTCGACCAGCCGCGGCTTCGCCGTGTGGCTGCCGGAATACCTGCGTTCGTTCCGCCCGGACCCGCTGCGCTACACGCTGGCGCGCAACCTGCCCGAGACGCGCGACATGAACTTCACCTGGGAGGGTTTCCAGGCGCGCAACAACAACGAGCTCGGGAACAACTTCGGCAACCTGATCAACCGCGTGCTGACCTTCATCCACAAGTACTTCGAGGGCCGCGTGCCGCAGTGGTCGGAGGCGGCGCTGACCGACCTCGACCGCCGGGCGCTGGCGGAGGTCGAGGCCGACCTGGCGGCCTGGGCCGCGGCGCTGGAGAAGTTCGAAATCAAGAACGCGCTGGAGGCCGCCTTCCACGCCGGCCAGGTCGGCAACCGCTACTTCGACGAGTCGGCGCCGTTCCGCACGCGCAAGGACGACCTGCCGCGCTGCGAGCAGAGCCTGGGCGTGGCCGTGCAGATCATCCGCCACCTGGCGGTGATGCTGGCGCCGGTGGTGCCGTTCGCGATGGAGAAGGTCTGGGCCTGGCTGGGCCTGGAGACGCCGCTGTGGCAGGGCGGCTGGACGGAGACGCAGCGGCCGATTCCCGCGGGCCGGCAACTGGGACAGCCCGAGATCCTATTCCCGCGCCTGGAGGACGAGGTGATCGCGCGGGAGGTCGAGCGCCTGAAGAAGCTGATCGCGGACTGACCCCGGGGCTCGGCGTCGATATCGCGGTTGCGCCGGCGCAAGTGCCCGCGCGGCACAAGTGCCCGCACGGCGCACGTCCGCCTACTCAGGGCACCCGAGGACGCTCGCCTGCCGCTCCACCGTCGTTCAACCCTCGTTCAGCCAGCGCTCGATCTGCCGCCGATGGCGCAGCAGGTGCACGATCCCGTGCTCGAGGATCATCTCCGGGTCATAGGTGGGACCCCAGCGCACCGGGAAGGCCAGTCGCGTCGTTTCGGCGTACGCGGCGTCGTAGAGGCCCTCCAGCGCGGCCTCGGTGTAGCGGAAGGCGGCGCCCAGGCGCGGTCGCACGTCCCGCGGCCCGGCCAGTTCCCGCGGATCCAGCTGGTAGATCTCGACGAACGGCAACCCGCGCGCCTTGCGGATGTAGTCGGCGTAGCGGTGCGCGGCGCCGACGGTGTGGGCGCAGATCGCGCGCAGCGAGACCGTGTTCGGGTCGTCGCCGGCGCGCACCTCGTCGAACCGGGCCGAGGTCAGCCCCTCGACCACGCGACAGAAGTCCTCCGCCGCGCGGGCGGTCTCATCCATGATGGCGCCATAGGGACCGGGGCGGCCGGGATGGTCGAGGAAGCCGGATGACATGGGAACCTCCAGGTCGCGGACTGGCTGCAGGTCGGTCACGGGTCGGCCGCCGGCCGGGCAGACAGGGTCGCGGCGCCGGACGCGATCCGCCACATGAGGCTCAGAGACGTTTTCGCGGCGCTCTCGGCGCGGGCGGCGTCTCTGCCGAAATCTCTCTCTTCGCGGGCCGCGGCGGTGGCGCCAAGTTCGCCCTCGCAACCGCGCCTCACCTGTGCACTTACAAGACAGCCCCCGCGCCGCCAGGGCCGAGGGCCTCCGTCAACATCTCAGCGCACGATTCCTGGGCGGAAAAAGTTGGCTCCCCAAGTGGGGCGCGCAGCGTGAAGGCGAGAGAGAAATTGGACGTCCCTATCTCCAAAGGGCCTTCAGGTCGCCCCACGAGGTCGATTCCGTCGGCACTGACTGGCCGGCGTAGGGGCTGTAGAGGACCGTCGCACCGATTTGCGGGTTGTCGGAGCGGTCGATGATCCAAGATCGTATTGTTGCTTCATCTGCGAGTCCCCAGTAGTTGTTCCTCAGGTCATGGGTAACGATCGGACCGTTTGGAACACACAACACCACAGGGCCTGTACCTTTCATGAAATCGCAACCGTGGACTTCGTATGGGCCAGCGTTATGCGCGGGCCAGAAGACTGCCTGACTCCCACCGGTCAGCTTCGAGTTAGTGATGACAAAGCGAGACCCAGGTGCAAAATCCGACGTCCGTATCGCGCAGAACGTACCGCTGAGGTCAGAGTCGTAGATTTCGCATACCCCGCCACCTCCCCCGGATTGACTAACGGCTGTATCGATATCCGTCACTCGGCATCTCCGGAGTATTGCGTGAGTTGTCCCATACAGCGCAACCCCGCGCATCTCGCAGTCAACTATTTCTATACCAGTTCCGCTGTGAACAACGCCGTAATGCAAGAACCGGCATTGATCGAACATGATGCCAGTCCCCTGGCCTCCATTGCCGACGTTGAACGACTGGGCGTCAAATATGTACTGCGTCGTCTCGAACACTGAATCCCGCACCCAACCGCCTGGTCCCCTCGGCTCCCAAACAAGTCCTCTCTTGTTGTTGGTGAAATGGCATCTGTCCATAAATACCGTCCCCACTACATACATGGCGTAGCTATTCCGAATACCAAGATCGCTGATCGTCAGCGACCTCCCTCCTCCATAACTCAGCCCAGCGGGGTCGCCTTCGGCATTCGCTTCGTAAGTTGGAGGACCGATAGATGTAATGTTCGCACCGGCACCAACAATCGTCAGATCGTCACATCGCACATCAGCATACGATTGGATATCGGATGCCCAACCCGGCGGGCGGATGGCGACCGCCTCGGTGTACTCCCCGGGCCCAATCAGAATCGTATCCCCAGCAGCCGCCGCGTCCAGAGCGGGCTGGATAGTGACAAAGTCGCCCGAACCATCCCGCTGAACGGACCACGTCTCAGCACGAGCCACCGTCGCCAGTAACAACATGACGCCCAGCGTTGCGACACGGCCCACGATAGACAACCTCTTGTCAGCACATCATTTAACCAACAGCACCTTCTTCACGTGCCGCTGATCCGATGTCTCCACCAGCACTGAGTATACACCACTGGCTACCTGGTTGCCGCTGCGATCTGTTCCCTTCCAAACAAACGAATTCTGCCCCGCGGCAAGCGGTCCGCGATGCAGCTCGGTCACCAATTGGCCGCGAACGTCCAGCACCCTTACCGACCCCGTGGTCGCCTCGGGCAGTTGCAGATCAATGCGCGTTTCCGGATTGAACGGATTCGGAGCCACGGAAAGCCCGAAGCGCGTCGGAATGACCGGTTCGTCAGCGCCGCGGCTGAGGCTCTTGAGCGCAACACCAGGTTCCAGATCGCCGAGTACGGGCTCCACGAGCACACGGCAAAGGCCAGAGATCTTGATCCATGTCTCGCCGTCGCCTGTCACGAAATGTGAGTACTGAGCCGCCTCTTCCGACCAGCCTACGCCCAGACCCGTCCCTCCCGCTGCGGGCTCGTAGTTCGCCGGATACTCCATCACCACAAACAGCGTCCCGGATTGGCTGGCCACGGGCGTCGCGAACGCCACCTCCGACCATCCCTCATCAACCCCCGTCACGTTCTCAACAGCGACCACGGCATCGCTGTATGCCGGAGGCTCGAGGCCGTTTCCGCTGGCAACAAGGATCTTCGGGAATGCCCATGAAGCGCTGCCATTGCGCCAGCGCACGCCGGTGAGCATCTTGCTCGCCGGCACATCCACGCGCACGGCCACACAGCCCCGCGGCTGCGGCGGATCGAACCGAATCAAGCCGGCGGCTACATCCGCGCCATATGCCGCACCTCGAAGCAGCACGGCCAGCATGAGCAGTACGATTGTCTTCTTCATCTTGCCCTCCTACTGTCCGTAATTCCCGGGGATGCAATACGTCAACCGCGGCGACACTGCCGCCGGAGTCGCAACACTTGCCTCACAGTCCGCTCCCGCCCCGCTGTGGCCAACGAAGCTCCAGCGGCAACCAGTAATACAATCACCGTCGGACCAGCGCAGTTCATGCTGCCAATTGGTTCCCACCCTGTACGCAAACACCGACACGCCGGACATTCCCCAGCTCCGCTGGAATGTCGGAGTTGCGAGGCACTCGTTGGTCCCCGAATAGGGCGACACCGATACGCGGTCTTCCCGCAGGTCTCCCTTCACGCCGGCAGTCTGCCATCTGAAGACCCAGTCGGCGGCTCCGGGCTTGAGCTCGTAGCTAAACGCCGCACTGCCGGGCACAACCCCTCCAATCGCATCTTCATGGGCCGTCAACACCTGGTCCACTCCGCCGGGGACCAGTTGATCGACCTCGCCAGACGGGAACATGATCTTCACATAGTCGACGCTTGTTTCGCCAGTGAGCCCGAACAGCAGGTCGTTGGAGCCCTGACCGCCCCGGAAACTGCCCCCGTCGACCACCTTCAGCCATTGCTTCCCATTGGCCACAACCTGCACCCGCGTGCCGATCAGCGAACCATTCGAACCGCCGCAGGTCCTCACGTTGACCTGCAGCCAGTGGTTCGTCGCGGCAGCCGTGCCCGTGCTGCGATAGAG
>CAYNPY010000014.1:15045-50359 GCA_964399195.1 uncultured Fibrobacteraceae bacterium | reverse complement strand
TGTTCATGTCCGGCCCGGGCAACTGCCGGGCCGGACACAATCTCGACGGCACAACTCACTCCGAGTGCACCGTCAGGCCGCTGCGCCGGACTTCGCCCAGGTCGTACTCGGCCATCGGCTCGCACCAGGTCGCGCGCAGATCGTCGCCGCGCGCCGCGAAGGCGGCCGCGTACGGCTCCGGCAGCCCGCCCGGCCCGAACGGGATCTCGGCGGCGGCCCGTTCCATGCGGTCGGCCTCCTCGCGCCACGCGGCCGCCGTGATCTGGTCGCCGGCCGCCGCCGAGGCCTCGGCATGGCGGCGCATCAGGCCCAGCATCTCCGCGCGCAGCCGTTCCACGCGCCGCCCGTCGCCCTCGCCGTCGTCGGCGTCGGCCCGGTCGGGGAACGGGTGCCCGAGCCACGCGTGGTAGGCCAGCGTGTAGATCCAGGTGTACTCGCCCAGCCCCATCCGCTGCTCCAGCAGGGCGCGGTTGCGCGCCTCGTTGAGCTTGCCGATGTCCCCCACCAGGCCCAGCACGCTGCCGGTGACGCCTCCGATGGCGCGCATCAGGTCGCCGGCGCCGGGACGGTCGCTCTGCGAGCCCAGTTCGTCCATGCGGCCCATGTTCCGCGCGAACTCCTCGAACGCGGCGCAGTGCGGCAGCACGGCGCGCCGCACGGCCAGGAAAGCCTCGAGCCGGTCGGCCGCCACGGGTCCGGCCGGCGGCACGTAATCGCCGGGCGAGCCCAGCGCCGCCGCCAGCTCCTTCTGGGCGTCGATCGCGCGGTCCATCGGCGGCATCAGGAACAGGCCCAGCACCAGCGGCCCCCCGACCGCCAGGACGATCAGCCCGGCGCAGCCGAGGCCGCAGCCCACGAGCCATTTGCGGGTATTGCCGGCCATGGGAATCCTCCAGGTCCGCGTTCAGGGCGACACGGGTTCCTTTACCACGACCCCGGGGGCCCCGGCAAGAGCCCCGCGCCCGCATCCCGACAGGACGCGCGCAACGCCCGTGCGGTTGCCCGCCATTGATGGTATCCTGTTCCACTCCGGTTTCAGGAGTCCCCGGCCGGCGCCTCCCCGCGGGCGCGGCGACGGGGCTCGCGACCAACGTCGCCCGCCAGCCACGGGAGGATCCGCATGCCGTTGAAAGTTTCCGATCACATCCACGCGCGCGTCGCCAGCGGCGAGATCACCCCCGACCAGGCCGAGCGCTTCGGCGCCTTCGTCGACACCTGCAACCGCGACCTGATGACCCATCCGGTCATCACGAACAACCGGTTCTGCGAGTGGTTCGCGCGCGGGGAGGCCGACCGCGACATCGTGCGCCATTTCGTCGTGCAGTTCTCGGTGTTCTCGAACCTGTTCCTCGTCGCGCAGCTGCAGAAGTGCATCAACGCCGGTTCGCTTGAGGGCATGCGGGCCTCGAAGGAGATCCTGGCCAACGAGATCGGCGTCATCTTCAACAAGCCCGGCGCCGCGGCGAAGACCGTCACCGACGCCGACCGGGAAGGCGATCCGGCCATCGTCTCGACCGAGGGCACGGTCGACGGCGGCACCTTCCGTTTCGCCGCGGCGCACTTCGAGTGGCTGCTGCGCATGGGCGAGCACCTCGGGCTCGGCTTCAACGACATGGGCAAGCGCCGCCACGGCACGCCGGCAACGCTGTTCTTCTGCGACCAGCTGTCGGCGATCTACGGCAGCGACGACCCGAACATCGCCGAGGGCGCTTCGTTCGCCGTGGAGAACTGGGCCGCCGCCGGGTTCTGGAAGCAACTCGTGGCCGGGCTGGACGCCTTCAAGAAGCGCGAGTGCCCGCAGTTGCCGCTGGCCTTCTTCACCTGGCACGACCGCATCGAGGAGCAGCACGCCGGCCACGTCATGGACGAGCTGGAGGAATTGTACTTCACGCCGGACTTCGACGAGGCTAAGTTCCTGGACGGCGGCCGCCGCATGCTCGACGGCGTGCAGGCGTTCTGGACCGGGCTCAACGAGCACCGGATCGCCGTCGCCTACAGCTGACCCCGCGCTTCGGAAGGACGGTCGCATGCCGCGACGTCTGTTGGTTGCACGGGCGCTGGCCTGCGGGCTGGCGCTCGTTGCGTCGGCGCCTGCGCGAACGCAGGACGCCGGCGCCGATTCCCTGCCCGCGCCGACGCCCGCCGAGCGTGACGCGGCCCTGGCCGCCTGGGACCGCGCCGCCGAGCCCGGCCCGTGGCACCAGTTCCTGGCCCGCCGCGCCGGCCGCTGGAACGTCGCCGGCCGCATCTGGAACGAGCCCGGCGGCGAGCCCGTCGCCTCGACCGGCGAGTCGCGCCTGGAGATGGTGCTGGGCGGCCGCTTCCTGAGGGAGACGCACAAGGGCCTGGCCGGCGACCGCCCCTTCGAGGGTCTGGGCCTGCTGGGCTTCGACAACGCCGACGGCACGTTCACCGCCGTCTGGCTGGACAACCTGGCCACGCGCACGGCGGTCCTCCGCGGGCGGGCCGGCGCCCCGGGCGAGCCGGTGGAACTGCGCGGCGCCTTCACCGATCCGGCCAGCGGGCGCGAGCTCTCGCTGCGGCTGGTCATCACCTGGAACGGCGCCGAAGGCCACCGCTGGGAGTACTTCGGCGCGCCCGAGGGCTTCGAGGAAGCGCGGCTCATGGAATTGGTCTACACCCGGCGCTGAGGCGGCGGCCCCGCCTTCCGGATGCCGCCGCCCCGCTCGTTCCCGCCTGCCGGCGCCGGTCGTCCTAGCGGACGGCGTCCCCCGGCGCCCGCTTGATCACGCTGGTGGCCAGCGCGATCATGCTGCCGATGTCCGACAGGTTGGCCGGCAGCACCAGCGTGTTGCCTGTCTTGGCCAGCTTGCCGAACTCGGCCACGTACTGCTCCGCCACGCGCAGCTGCATGGCCTCGTTGCCTCCCGGGCTGTTGATGGCGGTGGCCACCTGGCGCAGTCCCTCGGCCGTCGCCGTGGCGACGGCCAGGATGGCTTCGGCCTCGCCCTGGGCCTCGTTGATCTGCTGCTGCCGCTTCGCCTCGGATTCCTTGATCACGCGCTGCTTCTCGCCCTCGGCGCGGTTGATCTGCGCGTCGCGCTCGCCCTCGCTGGTGAGGATCGTGGCGCGCTTCTCGCGCTCGGCCCGCATCTGCTTCTCCATGGCGCCCAGCACGTCGCGCGGCGGGTTGATGTTCTTGATCTCGTAGCGCAGGACCTTCACGCCCCAGGGCTCGGAGGCCTTGTCCAGCTCCTGCACCACCTGCTGGTTGATCGCCGCGCGCTCCTCGAAGGTGCGGTCCAGGTCGATCTTGCCGATCTCGCTGCGCAGCGTCGTCTGCGCCAGCTGCGCGATGGCGAACACGTAGTCCGCGATGCCGTACGACGCCCGCTGCGGATCCAGCACCTTCAGGTAGAGGATGCCGTCCACGCCCACCTGCACGTTGTCGCGCGTGATGCAGATCTGCTCGGCGATGTCGGTGGCGATCTCCTTCAGGCTGTGACGGTAGGCCACCTTCTCCACGAACGGCACCAGGATGTGGAACCCGGCGTGGATGGTCTTGCGGTACTTGCCCAGGTACTCCACCACGAAGGCCGACTGCTGCGGCACGACGATCGCGGTGCGCGCGATCACGATCAGCACCAGCAGCACGATGGCTCCCACCGCGATCATCGTCGGCATGTTTTCCCCCCCGAAGTTCATGACTCGCTCCTCACGTGCAGCGTGAGCCCCTCCACCTTCGTGACGACGCAGCGGCCGCCAGCCGGCAGGTCGTCGGCTCCCCCGTTGACGGCGTCCCACTCCGAGCCGCGCAGGGCGATGCGCCCCCGGCCGCCGGCGGCGATCACGGCGCAGGCGGTGCCCAGCTCGCCCTCCAGCTCCGGCGGCAGCTCGCGGTCGACGCGCGACAGGCTGCGCTTCCAGCGGCGCCGGTAGATCGTCAGGCCGGCCACGGCCACCACGGCGTACAGCAGCCACTGCGCCCAGGTGGGCAGTTCGACGCCGGCCAGCACCAGGCCGCCGACGACCAGGCCGGCCAGTCCGAAGAAAACGAGATAGAAATCGGCGGCGATGATGACCTCGGCCGCCAGCAGCGCGGCGCCGAGCGCGATCCAGAACCACCAGGCCATCGCATCCCCTTCCGGTCGCGGACCTCCCCGGCGCGATGCTACGCCCGCCGACGACGACACGTCAACCGGCGGCGTTACCCGGCGCCGGCCGGCGCTATTCGCCGCGCTCCAAGGCAAGGCGGGCGGCGCCACCGCGCCGCCCGCCGCTTCCTCTCCGGCCGCCGGCCGTCGCCGGCTACCGGTAGCCGAACAGCACCGCCCAGATGATCAGCACCACCAGCGCAAGGCCGATCGTCAGCGCCACGAAGCCGAACGTCTTGAGCGCCTTGACGAAGCCCTCCGGCAGCGGTTCGACCATGTGCTCCTCGAGGCGGCCCTCGCGCACGAGCTGCTCGTACTCGCGCGGGCGGTCCTCCTTGAACTCCTCCAGCGTCATGCGGCCGGTGAAGATCACGGGGTCCATCGGGAAGCGGTCCGGACGGAAGTGCGTGTTGAAGAAGTGGATGGTGAAGATGAAGCCGGTGGCCAGCAGCGCCTCGTCCGAGTGGATGATCTGCGCCACGTTGATGAACCACCCGGGCAGCACCCGCGTGAACAGCTCGGGGAACCACAGGACCAGGCCGCTGAACCCGATCATGGCCACGCCCCAGAACACGGCGAAGTAATCGAACTTCTCCCAGTACGTCCAGCGGCCGTACTCCGGCCGCGGGCCGCGGCCCAGGAACCACTTCAGCGTGCCGACGAACTCCTGGCCGTCGCGCTGGTTGGGGAACATGCCGTCGGGCCCGAACACGAACTCGCGCCAGCTCTTGCCCGACTGCTTCCGCCGGCAGTGCAGGTCGTAGATGTGACGCGTGAAGTAGAAGAAGGTCAGGATGGCGCCCATGCGGTGCAGGGTGCCGGCCGACTGGAAACCGCCCAGCGCCTTGGCCAGCGTCTGCGCCCAGGGCAGGTACGAGAACTTCAGCGTCATGCCCGTCACGGCCAGCGTCAGGAAGCTGACGATGACCAGGATGTGCAGCATCCGGTTGAGGCGGTTGAAGCGCCGGAACTGCTTCTGCCCGGCCGCCTGCTTGCGCAGCTGGCGGCTGTGCCGCAGCGCCTGGAAGCTGCGCGGCAGCCAGAGCAGCGTGTGGATGCCGAAGACCGTGAAGGTGCCCACCAGGAGCGTGGTCATGAAGAGCCACGTGTAGTGGATGACGGGGTACTTCGTCTTGTCGTGGTGGGTGGCGTGCGTCAGGTAGCCGGCGAACTGGCGGTGGGCGCCGGGGTGGCACTTGGCGCAGGTGCCCACGATGTTGTCCCGCGAGAGCGTCGAGGCCTCGTGCTCCGGCTTCTGGATGTTGTGCTGGCCGTGGCAGTCGGCGCAACTGGCCGTCTCGGTGTAGCCCAGCGCGAAGACCTTGCCGTGGTAGGTCTCGAAGTAGCTCTCGGTGACGTGCTCGTGGCAGGTGCCGCACTGCCCCACGATCCGCAGCCGGAAGCCCTCGGCGTCCGTGCGCGCGATCTGGTGCGAGGTGTGGCAGTCGTTGCACATCGGCAGCTTGTGACCGTCCTTCTCCTCGCCCATGAAGTGGATGCTCTGCCGGAACTCGCGGTCGACGCCCTCGTGGCACTTGCCGCAGGTCACGTCGACCTTCGAACGGTGGACCGACGATGCCGGATCGGCGCTGGGCATGATCGCGTGCGTGGTGTGGCAGTCCACGCAGGTGGCGGTCACGACCAGGCCGCTCTTGTGCAGGGCCCGCCCGTGCGTGCTCTCCTTGTAGTTGGCCACCATGCTCTTCTCGGTGCCCTGGTAGCGCTTGTCGGCGACGCCGCCCTCGTCGTGGCACTTGCCGCACATGTCCGGGATGTTGCGCACGAAGGTCGGCGAGTCGGGGTTCGTCTTCTTCAGGATGTCGTGCCGTCCGTGGCAGACCAGGCAGTCGGGCACGTCCCGGTCGCCCTGCGTGCCCAGCTTCCCGTGGATGCTCGCCTTGTAGGTCTCGACGACCTCCGCGTGGCAGATCGAGCAGTCGACGCGGTCGGGCACCGTGTCGCAGGGCCGCGCGTGGCTGGGCGTCGCGCCCGTGTGGCACTGGATGCAGGCGGTCTTCGCGTGCGCCGAACCGGCCAGCTGGCCGTGGTCGACATACAGCGACCGCCCGGCGTTCGCCGGCGTCGTGCCGGTGAGGTCCTGCCGGCCGTGGCACTTCAGGCATTCGGTGTCGGCCATGCCCTCGTCATAGAAGACGCGCCGGATCTCGTGGGGCTCGTGGCATTCGATGCAGGCCGGGACCTTGGTCGGTTCCTTCTCCCACAGCCGGCCCTCGACGACCTTCTCGTGCACCTTCGCGATCATGCCGTGGCACGTCTGGCACATGCCGGCGATGTTGTCGCGGTGGATGCTGCTCTGGGGATCCTTGTGGTTGCGCACGTTGTGCGCCGTGTGACAGTCCGAGCACACGGCCGAGTTCGTCAGGCCTCGCTTGTAGAGACCCTCGCCGTGGATGGAGAAGGAGTAGTGGGCCAGGATGCTGTCCTGCGAAACTTCCGCGTATTCGCGGATGGCGTCGCCTTCCTTGTGGCAGCGCCCGCACATGATCGGGATGTTGAAGCGGTTGACCTTCGAGTCGGGATCCTCCGGCGGCCTGATGTCGTGCGCGCCGTGGCACGTCCAGCACCGCGGGGCGATCGGCACGCCCTGCCTGACGCCTACGCCGTGCAGGCTGCCGGCGTATTCCGTCGCCACGTCGTCATGGCACGTGCCGCAGTCGACGTCCGGCAGTTCGTCCGCGTGCGGCCAATCCTCCACGCCGGCCAGCGACTGGTGGCAGTCCACGCAGCCGACGCCCTCGCGCCCATGCACCGAGCGGTTGTAGACCCCGAGGTCCAGATAGAGGGACTTGACCTGGCCGCGCTCGTTCTTGGTGAGGCTGCGATCGTCGTGGCACATCTGGCAGGTGTCCGCGTCCTGGGCCGGCGCCGAGGCGGCGCCCAGAAGCAGGCACAGCGTCACTGCGGCGGTCCACGCCGCCGTCGGCGCGGCGCAGAACCGGCTCTCCGGCCTGCGAGATCCTCTCGGAAGAATCATGGGCACCCTCTCCGTCCCGATAAGTCGGCTCGGCACAACGCCGCAAATCATCTACGGACAGAGGTGGATATCAAGCGGCAATCGACATATTGAAAACGACTTGCGTGATCGATTGCGCCGGACGGGCGGCGCGCTCAGCGCGGTCGGGCGCCCTTGCGCGCCGCCCCGACGGCCGGAGCGCCGCCGGACGCTCCCGGCGCGCGGCCCGAGGCCGGCGCGGCGAAGGACGCCACCTCCTGCGCAGTCAGCGGCCGCAGCCCTCCGGGCGCCAGATCGCCCAGGCTCACGCTGCCGAGGCGATCGCGCCGCACCATCAGCACCTTGTGGCGCAGGGTCGCGAGCATCCGCCGCATCTGCCGCGCCTGCCCTCCCCGCAGCGTGAGGCTCAGCATCGTGCGGCCTCGCCCGCGCGAGAGCACCTTCACCGCCGCCGGGCGGAACGTGCCGAGTCCCGGCAGCACGATGCCCGCGTCGATGACGGTCAATTGCAGGTCGCTCACCTCCCCCTCGACCTGCACCTTGTACTCGTGTTCGCAGTCCGCGGCCCCGGTGACGCGCGTGATCCAGGCGCCGTCGTTGGAGATCAGCAGCAGCCCCGAGGTGCGCGCGTCCAGGCGACCGGCCGTGCGCAGACCGATCACCTCTTCCGGCAGGAAGTCCTGCACCAGGCGGCGGCCCGGTCCATCTTCCGGGCGGCAGACCACTCGCAGGGGCTTGTGGAACGCGTAGTAGACAGGCTCGACCCTGACCAGAGGCTTGTCGTCCAGGAACACGGCGGCGTCCGCGGCGATCATGCGCAGGGGATCGGTCACCACATCCGCGCCGACGCGCACGCGGCCCGACCTGACGGCCTCGTCGGCCCAGCGCCGCGTTCCGTAGCCCGCCTTCATCAGGGCGCGCGACAGGCCCATCGGCCGGTCCGGCCGCCACGCCGGAGGGGCGGGCGCGCCGCGGGACGCCCGTTCGGGGGCCTTGTCCGGCGACTTGTCAGACGATTTGGCCATCGAGCCCAACTCCGCTTCCGCCGCCTCCGGGCAGGCGCCAATGATCCAGCAGCGCCACCGCGCGCACCGGCGAGGCCTCGGCCCCGGCCAGGGGCAGCGGCAGCGCCACGAGCAGGAAACCGCCCGCCGGCAGGCGGTCGAGGTTGGCCAGGTTCTCCAGGTTGACCATGCCGGCCGCGGCGAACAGGTCGTGCGCGTGGCGTCCGGTCCGGTCGTCGAGGCTCGGGGCATCCAGCCCCACGCCCTTGAGTCCCGCGTCCGCGAGCCTGACCGCCAGCGGCGCCGAGAGCCAGGGCCAGTCGGCATAGTAAGCGGGCCTGCCCCAGTGGCGCGCCCAGCCCGTGTCGAACAGGACGAAATCGACGGCGGCCAGGTCCACGCCGTCCAGCAGGCCCTCGTCCAGGGGGCCCGGTTCCAGGGCGGCGCCTGCGGCCCGGGGCGGACGCACCACCGCCGCCGGGCCCAGGAAGCGCTCCGGCGGCAGTTCGTCCACGCCCGGGGCGCCGGCCCGGAAGTGGCTGGGCGCGTCCACGTGCGTGCCGACGTGGCAACCCAGTTCGAGGCGGCTCGACCGCCAGGCCGCCTGGCCGTGGTCGGACAACCGGACGATGCGCAGCGGTTGCCGGTCGCCGGGCCATTGCGGCATGCCGGTGACGATCGGGTGGCTCAGGTCCACCACGCGCGGCCCTGTCGGGCGGCGGCCGGCCGCCGGGATCTCGCTGGGATTCACGGGCTCCTCCGCGTGCGGGCGCCGGACGGCGCGCGCGTTCAGGCGGACGGGTACGTCTCCACCGTCACGGCGCGCCGCAGGTCGGCGACCTCGAACGCGGAATCGTAGACCAGCCGCTCCGCTTCGTCCAGACGCGCTTCCGCCTGCTCGGCGTCTCCGGCAACGGCCGCGACGGCCAGGTGCGCGCGCTGGAGACGGTCGGCGGGGCCGACGCGCGCGACGGCAAAGTCGCGGTTGCGCAGGCGCTGCGCCAGCGCGCGCAGCGGCGCGCGCTGGTCCTTGAGCGAGCGCGCCTGCGGCAGCACGAGGTCGGCCACAAGGAGCCCGGTGTAGATGCGGACGTCGTCCATGGACGGCCTTTCCGGCCTGCGCGGCCGTCACGAGGGTGGCCGGTGGCGGCGGCTGCCCGCGCGGACCGCGGCCGCCTGCTTCAGCGCACCACGGTCAACTTCCGGGCGTGCTCCCGCCCGGCGGCGGTCACCACGGCCAGATAGGTTCCCGCCGGCGCGGGCCGGCCGTCCCCCGCGCGGCCGTCCCAGTGGAAGCGGTGGCTGCCGGGGCCGAGGTGCCCGCTGAACAGGCGGCGGGTGCGGCGCCCGCGGGCGTCGAAGATGTCGACGGAGGCGTGCGCGCCGGCGCTCATCGCGCAGTCCAGCCAGGCGCCGCCGTTGCAGGGGTTCGGCTCGATGGCCACGACGCGCCCGCGCAGCGGCGGGGGCGGGCCGGGGATCGTGTCGACGGCGACGGTCCAGGGCCTGGCCTCGCCCGTCCGCGCCGGGTTGCCGACGACGAGGCCGACCGCGGCCAGCCGGTCGGCGGGCGTGCGCAGGACGACGCGCGCGGCATTGGCTCGGTCCAGCCCGATGGTCTCCAGCGTGGCCCGCCCGTCGACGTCGCGCACGTGGAGCGCCAGCGAGAACGGACCGCCGTCGTCGGGTCCCGCGAACGACAGTGCCAGGTGTTTCTCCCCCAGGGCGGCGAACCCGGCGAGCTCGACCGGCGCCGCCGCCAGGTGCGCCACCGTGCCGGCGACCGTTGCCGGATAACCCGTGACGCGGGCGAAGACCTCGCCGACCGGGTAGTCGGCGGCATCCGGATAACCCAGGCCCTCGACGGCGCGCTTGCCGGTCAGGTGGTTCCAGCCGGTGAAATCGGCCCACGACGCGGCCAGCGACGCGCCTCGCGGCGCCAGCGCGGCGTCCCACGCGGCCAGCGGATCCTCGCCGGGCTCGGCGGCCCGGCGCTCCCAGTAATCGCGCATCACGGCGTCGCCCCAACGCCGGTTCAGCCAGATGGCGAACACGGCGTCGTCGTAGGAGCCGGTGCCGCCGGAGCCGCTGTCCAGCGGCAGGAGCGGCCGGCGGACCGGGCTGTCGCCGAGGATGTAGTCGTGGTAGGCGTTGACCTGCGGGAACGTGCGCTCCTCGGCCCAGGTGGCGTCCAGCTCGATCCAGCCGCCCTCGCTCCAGCGGCTGCCGGCGTACTGGCTGCAGTGCCGGAACTCGTGCGCCGCGGTGACCTTCGCCGACCCGAGCGCGCTGCCCTCGGGATCGTCGTTCGGCGGGAAGCGCGCGAACGTGTTGTGCAGCACGATGCGCGTCGTGCCGACGAGCGGATCGACCGGCACCGTGTAGCCGTAGAAGTACATGCGCCGGAACGAGACGTCGATGGGTAGGAGCGGCGGCGCGCGGAGCCCGGCATCCCCGATCGCGACGTCCCAGGCCTCGTCGAGATAGCGCGCGATGCGCGCGACGAAGTCGGGCACGCCGTCCTGCGGATCCGTGTCGGCAAGCGGCACCGCGTGGTCGCCGGTCGTGACCCAGCCCAGCCGGAACCGTCCGGCGGGGCTGAGCAGCGTGTTCTCGTCGCTCGCGTAGGCCAGGAAGCCGTCGATGACGGCGACGGCGTCGGGCGACAGGGCGGACCGCTGCTCCAGGTACTCGCGGACCAGGGCCGTGCCGCAACCGGGTTGGTCCGCGGCGACCGCCGCGGCGCCGGTGAACGCGGCCGCGAACCGCTCCGGCAGCGACGGCGCGGCGGCCCGCGCGCCGCGGGCGGGCGGCGACGCCTGGGCGGCGCACGGCAGCAGCGCCGCCAGCAGCGCCGCCGCCGCGGTCCACCTGTGGTGACGCGGGCACCTCGGAAGCAGAATCCCCCCGGGTGATGCGACGTCGTGCGGATGCGGCGCGGGATATCCGGATCCGCGCCCAAATATCCGCTGCGGCGCGGCGCTCGGCCACCCAATTCGGGCGCTTCGCGCCGCCCCGGCGCGGGCGCCGGGGCGACGGCCCGCCCCGCAACGGCGTTGCCATGAATCCGGCCGTGCCCTACGATGGACGTATGTTCCCTCCGGCATACGACTTGGCGCGCGCCTGGCGCCGCCTGGGAGCCATCCTGCTGGCCTGCGCCGGGTTGGCCGCTTACGGCTGCCGCGAACCGGTGCCCGAGTTCGTGGACCCGGCCGGCCCGCCCGCGCCCGCGGTCCCGCACGCCGTCGTCGAGCGCGACCTGCGCGACCTGCGCGCCGACGGGACGCTGCGCGTGCTGTTCCGCTACGACTCCAGCAACTACTTCCTGCACAAGGGCGGCCAGGCCGGCTTCGAGTACGACCTGATGGAGCGGTTCGCCCGCGAGCGCGGCCTGACCATCAGCGCGGTCGTCACCGAGCCGGGCGCCGACATCGTCTCGCTGCTGAACGACGGCACCGGCGACGTCGCCTGCGGCAGCCTGATGGCCGACCCCGGCCACGAGCAGTGGGTGGCCCTCACGCGACCGACCAACTTCGCCCGCAAGGTCCTGGTCCTGCCGGCGGACGACGAGCGCGCGGACGCCCCGTCGGCGCTGGCCGGCCTGACCGTCACCTTGCCGGCGCACGACCCCTTCCGGCGCGAACTGGAGGATCTCTCGCGCGCCGGCGGCTGGGGGTTGTTGCTGGGCACCTCCCCCGCCCGCCTCGATCCGGAGGATCTGGTGGCCGAGGTCGCGCGCGGCCGCCTGGACGCGACCGTGGTCGACGACCTGGTGGCCCAGGCGGCGCTGACCTATCGGGACGATGTGCGCATCAGCCTGGTCCTGGGCGAGCGGCGCCCGACGGTATGGTTCGTGCGCCAGAACAGCCCCGAACTGCGGAGCGCGCTGAACGCCTTCCTGCGCGGGCACCTGAACATCGACGCCGACGGGCGCGAGCGCCGCAGCCACGACTACGCGACGCTGCACGAGCGCTACTTCGAGGACCCGCGCTCGATCCGCCAGTTCCGCGCCGCGCACCTGCGGCCCGATCTGGGCGGGACCATCAGCGGGTACGACGACTTGATCCGCGAGCGCGCCGCGGCCTTCGGCGTCGACTGGCGTCTGGTCGCCGCCCTCATCTACCAGGAGTCCCGCTTCGAGCCCGAGGCGCGCAGCATCGCCGGCGCGCTCGGCCTGATGCAGGTGCTGCCGTCGGTGGCGGGCGCGCAGGCCGACAGCCTGCTCGATCCGCGCGCGAACCTGACGGCGGGCATCCGCCTGCTGCGCACGATCTACGACTCGTACAGCTATTGCGACTCGCTGGACCGCTGGTGCTTCACGCTGGCCGAATACCACGCCGGCCCCACCCGCATCCACGACGCCCGGCGCATCGCCATCGAGCAGCGCCGCGATCCCAATCGCTGGGAAGGCTCGGTCGCGGTCACGCTGCCGAAGCTGGCCGACTCGACGTGGGCGGGCAAGATCGTGTCCGGCCCATTCGCCGGAGGTCGCACGGTGCGCTACGTGAACCAGGTCCTCAACCGCGCGCGCCTCTACATGCAGGTGGTGCCGCTGGCCGGCGCCGGCGCCGATTCGGGCGCCGCCGGCGGCGAGAGCGCCGACGACCCGGCGACACCGCTCGCGCTCCGATAGGAGATCCGCTTGAATCGCCTTCCCGCGGCGGCGCGCCCGCCCGCTGAACTCCGGTCGAAGGCCGTGGTGGCGGCGGCGCTGGCGCTGGCCGTCGCGCTGCAGCCGTCGCCCGCGGCGGCGACCCCCGCGCGCCAGGCCGCCCTCGGGCTCGCGGACGCGCTCGAGGACGACGCGTCGTTCTTCCGCTGGCCGGGCGCGGCGCGCGACCACGCCGGCCGCGTCTGGCTCGACAGCGGGACGGTCGACCCGCACACGGGCTGGGCAGGGCCGGGCGCCGCGCCCCGCTCCGGACCGTCCCTGGCGTTGGCCTGGAACGGCGGCGGCGGCTGGACGGCGGGATTCGCCGGCCACGTGCGCGCCGCCGACGCCGACCACGCGGGCCTGCACCGCGACGGCCCCGGCGCGTCGTTGACCTGGCTGCTCGCGCGCGCGGTCGGCGGCGTGGACCTGGGCGCGACCTGGCGCAGCGTCTGGGGCGGGTGGTCGGCGGACGCCGACCCGCGCGACGAGTTCGAGCACCACCGCGACGACCTGGGATTGGGCGCCCGGCTCGATCTCACGCCGCGGGCCTACCTGGACCTCGCAGCCGACGTCCGCCGCCAGGTCAACCGCGTGCAGGGAGCGGGCGACCCGCCGTCGTGGGACGCGGGCGAGTCCGCCTCGGCGCGCAGCTGGAGCGCGAGGACCCGTCTGTTCGTCGAACTGCGCGAGGGCGCGGTGCTCACGCTGGCCGCCGAGCGCCTTCGCGAGGACTTCACGGGCCCGGTGGCGGGCGAGACCTGGGAACGCGATGCCGCCCTCGCGCAGGACAACCGCCTCACGCGCCTGGAGGCCACCTGGTGCCGGCTGCCGGACCCCGACCGCCTGCTGGCGGTCACCTTGACGTGGGCGCGCGCGACCGCGGCGAGCCGCGCGGTGGCCGGCGCGGCGTCCGCCGCCGTCGACGACGACCTGCGCGCAGTGGGCCTGCGTCTGGCGGCCGAGCAGCGCCTGAACTGGTGGCTGAGCCTGCGGGCCGGACTCGGCGTGACCGACCTGCGGCGCGAAGGCGACGGCGAAGCCGGCCCGCGGACCGAGGATCCCGTCGACACGTTGGTCGACGCAGCGGTCGGTCTGGGCCTGCACCTGGGCGCCTGGGGCGCGGACCTGGCCGCGGGCAACACGCCGCTGCCGGCGCCCTGGCGCTGGCTGCGCGACGCTCCCGGGCGCGAGCCGTGGCTGCGCGCCACCTTCCACCGCGACTTCTGAGCCGCCTCCAATTCAATCGAAAGAGCGCCCGTGCCCGACACCATCTTCACCAGCCTGCCGCAGTACCTGCTGACCTCGCTGGTGCTGGTCGTCGCGCAGGTCATCTACGTGTTGTTCGGGTTCGGCTCGGGGCTGACGGCGGTCGGCTCGCTGGCCCTGCTCTTCCCCGAGATCAAGGACGTCGTCGTCCTGCTGCTTCTGGTCAACCTGCCGGCCGAGGTGCTGGTGGCGTGGGGCGCGCGCCGGACGCTGCACTGGCGATCGCTGCTGGGACTCGGCGCCGGCATCGTGGTCGGCATCCCGGTCGGCGCGCGGCTGCTCAGCCGCGGCGATCCGGGCATCGTGCTGACGGCGCTCGGCTGGTTCCTGGTCGCCGTGGGGCTGGTCTTCCTGCGCCTGCCGCGCGGCGGGCGCGTGCAGCCCCCGGCCTGGGCGGCGCCGCCCACCGGGCTGGTCTCCGGCCTGCTGACCGGCCTGTTCGGCACCGGCGGCCCGCCGGTCATCATCTGGTACCACCTGAGCGCGGCCGACAAGACGCTGTTCCGCGGCCACCTCATGACGATCTTCCTCTTGATGACGCTGGTGCGGGTGCCCAGCTACGTGGCGAACGGGCTGGTGACGGCGCCGCGGCTGTGGTCGGGGCTGGCCGTGCTGCCGGCCACGCTGCTGGGCGCGTGGCTGGGCCACCGGCTGCACGTTCGCATCGGCGAGAGGCTCTTCCAGGTGCTGGTCTGCGTGCTTCTGGTGCTGCTGGGCGCGATGCTGCTGCTGAAGCCGCACCCGCGCTAGAGGTCGGGCCCGGCGGCGCGCGGCGCTCAGGGCCGCAGGCGGCTCTCGTCCAGCAGCCGGCAGCCTTCCATGAGGATCGATTCGAGCGGCAGCCCGATGTTTGGCGCCGGGAACCGGGATTCCGGCTGGACGGCGAACGAGCCGTCGTCCTCCCAGGCGATCACGCGGTGGACGGCCTCGGCGCCGCGCAGCGCGCCGCAGGCGGCGTGCACCAGTTGCCCGCGGTCGAGGTACACGACGGCTCGTTCGCCCCCGCTGCGCTCCAGGTCGATGCGCACGGACTTGAGGCTCTGGCTGAGCGTCTGCATCAGGTCGGTGAAGGCGAACGCGGCGAACGTCGCCTGGAACGCGCCCGGGCGGGCCGGAGCCGCGGCAGCGCCGGCGGCCGCGCCGGTCAGGGGCCCGCGCAGCGCCTGGCGCAGGCGCGCCGGCACCAGGTCCAGGTCGCGCGGCAGCGCATAGACGTCGTCGAACCCGGCGTCGAACAGCGTCAGCAGCCGCGCCGGCCCGGCCTCGCCCGTCACGGCGAAGATCGGCAGGCGGGCGGCGACCGCCAGGCGCTCGCGGACGCGCAGGACTTCGTGCGGGAAGCTTCCCTCGTGCACCAAGACGGCCGTCGGCGCCTGCCGCGCGCAGATTTCGGCGGCCTCGTCGAGCCCGCGCGCGGTCACCGTGCGGTAGCCCAGATGGCCCAGCCGCGCCGCCAGCTGGCGCAGCGAGCGGTCCTCGCCGCCGACCAGCAGCAGTTGCTGCCCGGCGGCGGCGACCAGGTCGTCCTCCGCGCTTGCGAGCGCCTGCACGTAGCGCTCGACGATCTCCGGGCGCGCCAGCCGGCCGCCCTGCGCGCGCAACGAGGCGTTGCGCTGGGCGGTGTGCGCCTCGCCGCCGCCGGCCGCCGCTCCGGAGCGCTGGCGGTGGTGCCAGACCAGCGCCAGCACCTGCGCCGCCTGGGCAACCTCGGGATCGTTGCGCCCGAATTCGTCCAGGTTCACCCGGCCTCCCAGTAGCTGGCGCATCGCCGCCAGCGCCGCGCCCACGGGCCAGGGGAACTCGACCGCGGCCGCCGTGCCCAGCGTGCGCGGCCAGTCCAGGCCCGAGCCGTCGTCGGCCAGGAGCGCCTCGACGTTCGCGGCCGGCGGCGGCGCCGGCGCCAGCATCAGCGCGGCCGCCTCCAGCGCGTCGACGGCCAGCCGGTCCAGCCCCAGCGCCTCGCCGAGCGCCCGCGCGTCCCGGCGCAGCAGATCGTACGCGGGCGGCTGCGGCTGCCCGTCGCCGGCCTGCTCGGCCAGCAGCTGCAGGGCGCCCAGCAGGCTGCGGCGCAGCGCCGCGTACGGCGCCGCCGTGCCCAACAGGGTCTCGCCCACCGGCCCCAGGCGCGTGACCGGCGGCCGGGCCGTTCCGGGCGCGGCGACCGGCGCCTGCGCGCGCCAGGCCGCGGCCATGTCCTCGGCCACCAGCACGTGATCGATGTCCCCGCGCGCCAGCAGCGCGCCGGCCTGCGCCGGATCGGACGCCACGACCAGCGCGCGCCCCTCGCGCTCGAACAGGGGGACCAGGAAACTGGCGAGGAAGGAGCGCCCGGTGACCAGCAGCGCGGTCGACGCCGGCGCGGTGGCGCCCGCTGCCGGGGCGCCGGGCGCCGCGGCCGTGGTCTCGTCCGCGCCGGCGAACAGTTCCGGCAGCTCGATCAGGCGGCGCGGCCCGTGCAGCCCGTCGCCGGCCGGGCCGGCCGCGGCCAGCGCCTTGTCCAGCGTCACTTCCGGGATCACGCACAAGGCGACCCGTCGGCAGCGCAACGCGCTGCGGGTCTCGCCGATCGCCGTGGTGTCGCGCGGATCGACCGCCGCCAGGTCCAGCGTCCCGGTTTCCTCGTCCAGCGAAAGCGGCAGCACCAGGTGCCGGCGCGCGAAACCCTCGGGCAGGCGCGCCAGGAGTTCGGCCGACGGGCGCTGCCGCCCGGGGTCGAACGCCGGCACGCCGAACTGCACGGCCAGCGCCCGGCCCAGCTGCTCCTCGGTCACGTGGCCGGCGTAGACCAGGTGCGTGCCCAGGCGCCCGCCCAGTCCCTGCTGCTGGCGCAGGGCCTGCGCCACCTGTTCCTCCGTGGCGAAACCGAGGCGGATCAGGATCTGGTCGAGGCGTTCCGGGCGCGCGTTCGCCATGTCAGCTGTGCACCGGGACCGGGCGCGTCTCGCTGCGCGCGCGCTGGGCCAGGCTGGCCGGCTCGGCCGCGAAGCGCACGGCTTCCTCGGCGGTGATGACGCCCTCGGCGATGAGCTGCCCGAGGTGCTGGTCCAGCAACTGCATGCCCTCCTTGCGGGCGGTGGTCATCGCGTTGTTGATCAGGTGGCTCTTCTGCTCGCGGATCAGGTTGCGGATGGCGGGATTGCCCACCAGGATCTCCAGCGCCGCCACGCGGCCCTTCTTGTCGGCGCGCCGGACCAGCTGCTGCGAGACGACGCCCACGAGCACTTCCGACAGCATGTGCCGGATCTGCGTCTGCTGGTTGCCCGGGAACGGGTCGACGATGCGGCTGATCGTCTGCGCCGCCGAGCGCGTGTGCAGCGTGCCCAGCACCAACTGCCCCACCTCGCTGGCCGTCAGCGCCAGCGAGATCGTCTCCAGATCGCGCATCTCGCCGACCAGGATCACGTTCGGGTCCTCGCGCAGCGAGGCGCGCAGCGCGGAGGCGAACGACCGGCAGTGCTCGCCCACCTGCCGCTGGTTGATCAGGGAGTTGCGGTTCGGGTGGATGAACTCGAGCGGATCCTCGAGCGTGATGATGTGTCCGTGCAGCGTCTCGTTCAGGTGGTTGACCATCGCCGCCAGCGTGGTCGACTTGCCCGAATTGGTCGGGCCGGTCACGAGGATGAGCCCCGAGCGCGCCGTCAGCATCGACTTGAGCACCGGCGGCATGCCCAGCTGCTCGAGGGTGGGGACCTCGTTGGGAATGATGCGGAAGGCGGCCGCCAGGCCCGGGTACTTTTTGTAGACGTTGATGCGGAAGCGGGCGACGCCGGGCAGCGTGTACGCCAGGTCCAGGTCGCCGTCGGCCTCGAGCACGGCGATCTGCGCCTCGGTCAGCAATTCGTAGATCGTGATGCGGAGTTCCTCTTCGGTCAGCGGGCGGTGCTCGCCCCGCTGCAGCACGCCGTTGATGCGCAGCATGGGCTCGCAGCCGGCGCTCAGGTGCAGGTCCGAGACGCTGTACTCCTGCATGATCTTCAGGAAGGCGTCGATACGCGGCATGGCCGTCCCTGTGGTCTGGTCCGTCGGGCGTCGTCACAGACTTCCGGATATGTACGAGCAAATTCCATGCCCCAGAAAGGGCTTCATAAGTGTCTCGAAATCATTGAGATAGGCTCCGCCGCGGAGGGCTCCCGGGCAGGCGAAGTTGCGCTTTTGGCCGCCCCGGAGGCGACGGCCGCCGGGGTCAGAAGGCGACGGTGGCGGTGAACTGCCAGTGGGACAGGCGCGCCCCCTCGCGCGGGGCGGCTACGCCCGGCAGCGGATCCTCGGCCTTGGCCGCGGCCACCTTGCCGGCATCCGGGTCCGCCACCAGCTGATCGGTCAGGCCCCGGCAGTGGCGGACTTCCAGGCCGAGCGGCCCCAGCCGCCAGCTGAGGCCCAGGTGCGCGGCGAAATCCAGGTCGTTGTAGCCCCAGCGCTCGGAGGGAAGGCCGGGAAACGAGCTCCAGGTCTCGGAGAGCTTGAGCCCGGCCGAGAGCCCGGCGCGCGGCCGCGGCAGCGACGGCGGCAGGGCTGTGAGCTCGAGCATCGCCACCGGCTGGGCCACGTGCAGCGTCACCTCGGCGTCCGCCAGCAGGAACCCCGCCACCGGATCGGCGAACCAGGTCGGCTGCGCGCCGCGCTTCTGAACGTACTCCAACGCGTAGACCAGGTCCACTCCCGCAGGCAACAGAGGCGTCCGGTCGCCGAGCCCCAGCACCAGGCCGCCGCGGTCGTCGTGCAGGCCGACGTCGGCCACGGCCCAGCCGGCGGACGCCTCCCACGCCGCCGCCGGCGACGGGACGATCGCCAGCAGCGCCAGACCGGCCAGCAGTGACCGGCTGCCGAACGCCGCGGCCGCGGCGCCGTGACCGGGCCGGCGCACTAATGGGCCCCCGCGAAGAGCTTCTCGCCGGCCTCGACCGCGAACCCGAGCGTGTTCTCGCGCGGCGGCAGCGTGCAGTTGAACGCGTCCGGGTTGTAGTCGCACAGCGGGTTGTAGGCGTAGTTGAAGTCCAGGTCGACCATGCCGTCGGCGTCCCGCCGCAGGTCCAGGTAGCGGCCGCCGGCGTACGTCTCCTTGCCCGAGGTGGCGTCGTAGAACGGCAGCCACAGGTGGTCGCCGGCGCCGGGGTCGGCCGGCGCGAACACGCCCAGCCGGTGCACCTTGCCCTCGTGGGTGAAAGCCACCGTGCCGCGGCGGACGTAGCGGACCTCGTTGCCCTTGCGCTTGGTCAGGGTGACGGTGTCCGGCTTCGCTTCCGCCAGCAGCGGCGTGCGGAAGCGCAACTCCGGCTTCGGGAAGTAGTAGTTCAGGCCCTCGAACGTCGGCAGCTTGTCGGCCGGCAGCGGCGTGCGCTGCGGGTCGGCGAACTCCTCGTTCTTGTCGATGCGCATCTCGACCAGCGCGATCTCCCACGTCTCGTGCTCCGCGGCGTCCATGACGAACGCGCCGGGCGCCTGCGGCTCCGAACGGCAACCCGACAGCGGGAACAGCGTGGCGGCCAGCAGGATGGCCAGGAAGTGCGGTGAGAGGGCTCGCGCAGCGGTCATCGGGGGCCATCCTCGTCGGGGCAGGTGGTTCGCGGCGACAGGGGCAACGGTCAAGGCATGATAACAGCAACGGGTTCGGGTTTCAAAACCTGGTGCGATTGGTTACCATCGCCCTTTGCTGCGCCCCGACCGGAGCCGCCGTGACCGACGAACCTCTTTCGACACTCCCGGTTCCCGCCGGCGAAGCGCCGGATCGCCGGATCCCACGAGGATTCGCCGGCCTGGGCATTCCCGCCCGGGCCTGGCTGCCGGCGGCCGCCGCCCTGGCCGCGGTGCTGGGCCACCTGCCGGTGCTGGGCGCCTGGTGGTGCCGCGACGACTGGGGGCTGCTGGCCCGCGCCGCCGGCGTGATCGACGGGCCGGCGGGCCTCCCGGCGCGCTGGCTCAGCCAGCACCTCTACTGGCAGGCGACCTGGCCGCTGTTCGGGCTGGACCCGCTGCCCCACGCCTGGATCCGCCTGCTGCTGCACGGCGCGGCGACGGCGCTGGTCGTCCGCCTCGGCAGACGCGGCGGCCTGAGCGAGCCGGCGGCCGCGGTTGCCGGCGGCGTCTTCGCCGCCTCGCCGCTGGCGTTCACGCCGCTATACTGGGCGGCAGGGATCCAGGAGCTGCTGGCCTCGGCGCTGGCGTTGCTGGCGATCGAGGCCTGGCTGGGCGCCAGGGGCCGCGGCGGGCGGGCGCTGACGGGCGCGGTGCTGGCGGCGGTCGGCTCGCTGGCGGCCAAGGAGCCCGGGATGGGCCTGGCCGTGCTGCTGGCCGGGCTGGCCTGGCTGTCGCCCATGGGCCGGCCCGCCTCGCGCCGGGCAACGTCGCTGGCCCTCGCTGTCACGGCGGCCGCCGGCGTGGGCGCCGGGCTGCTGGCCCTGCGCCACTTCGACCACGCCCCCGGCGCGGCCTACGCTCTGGGGAACGCCGCGAGCACGGCCGCGAACCTGGCCTTCGCCGCGCGCTGGCTGGCGCTGCCCGGGCCGGTGGTGGACGCGCGGGCCTCGGCCGCGGCCCTGGCCGGCGGAGCGCTGGTGCTCCTGGCCTGGGCCGTCTGGGGCGCGGTCGCCTGGCGACGCGGGCGCCGGCTCGTCCTGGGCGCGCTGGCGGGTTCGCTGCTGGCCCTGGCGCCGGTTCTGCCGCTGCGCCACCACCTGGCGCCTTACATGGCCTACCTGGCGGTGGCCGGCTGGGCGCTGGCGGTGGCCACGCTGGTGCCGGCGCGTCTGCCGCGGCCGCGCCTGGTCTGCGGCGCGGTGCTGGCCGTGGCGACGGCCTGGGGCCTGTTCGCCACCGAGACCGTGCTCGGCCGCCGCAACGAACTGGGCCTGCCGGCGGACGACATCGTGCGGGCGACGAGCCTGTCCTGGGAGGCCCGCGCCGTGTTGTCGGACCTGGACGCCCTGGACGGGGGCCGGCCCGTGCGCCAGCTGGTGCTGATGCAGGTGCCGGCCGGGCCGGGCGCGCTGGAGAAGGCGCGGCGCTTCGGCGAGCGCTGGGCCGGGCGCTCGGACCTTTACGAGGCCCTCGGCGGACGGTTGGGGCCGGCCCTGCTGCTGCCGGAGGGCGTCGACTGCCGCTGGGCGAACGGGCTGGTCACCGCTCCTGACAGCGCGTTCGTGCTGGTGGAGACCGGCGGCGGCCTGCTGCCGTGGGGCCGCACGGGCCAGGCGGCGATGTATGCGGCGCTGACCGACATCGGGCTGGGCCACTTCGAGCGGGGCCGCGACCACCTGCTGCGCGCCGCCCGCCTGGGCGGCCCGTCGCTCGCGTTCGCCTGCGATGCGGGGCTGCTGCCGGTGCCCCTGGAACTGGCGCTGCAGCAGCGCGAGGCGTTCACCGACTGGACCGTCGGACTGCTGGCCGCCGGCTCCTCGCGTTTCGAGGTGGGCGGCCTGCAGGACCTCTACTTCAACCTGCTGTGCGCCTGCACGGGCCGCAGCCTGGACGAACTGACCCGCGGCAGCCGCGTGCTGCTGGCGGACGACCCGTCCGCGGCGCTCCCGCCGCGGCAGTGAGGAGCGGGAATGGGCGACTTCCTCCAGCAGACCGCGGGCCCGTGGACGATGTACCAGGTGTGCGTCGGGCTGGCGCTGGTCCTCCTCGGCTTCGCGGCCAAGCTCGTCGTGGGCTTCGTGGTCACGCGCCAGGTGGCGCGGCTGACGGCGCGCACCGAGTCGCGCGCCGACGACCTGGCGGTCGAGGCGGTCGTCAAGCCGCTCGGCGTGATCCTGCCGGTGACCGGCGTCTTCCTGGCCGTCCGCTACCTGGTCTCCCTGCAGCCGGATTGGACGTGGCTGCCGCAGGTCGACCGGGCGTTCCGCCTGGTCAGCATCCTGCTGGTCACCTGGACGGCGTTCCGGCTGGTCAACGCCGGCGCCGCCCTGCTGGCCGAGATGACGGCGAAGACCGAGTCGAAGCTGGACGACCAGCTGGTGCCGCTGGCGAGCAAGGGCGGCAAGGTCTTCGTCGCCACGCTCGGGTTCGTGCTGGTCGCGCAGAACCTGGGCTATTCGGTGTCAGGGCTGCTGGCCGGCCTGGGCATCGGCGGCCTGGCGCTGGCGATGGCCGCCAAGGACACGCTGGCCAACCTCTTCGGCTCGCTGATGATCATGCTCGACCGGCCGTTCCGCGTGGGCGACTTCGTCACCTTCGCCGGCGGCGAGGGCACCGTCGAGGAGATCGGCATGCGCTCGACGCGGGTGCGAACGCCGGCCAAGACCGTGGTCTCGATCCCGAACCAGAACCTGGCCAACGCCACCGTGGAGAACCTGAGCCTGATGCCGCACCGCCGCGTGCGCTTCAGCCTGGGCGTCACCTACGACACCTCCGCGGCCCAGATGGAGGAACTGGTGGCGCGCATCACGGCGCTGCTGCGGGCAAACCAGGAGATCGAACCCGACTCGATCCTGGTCCGCTTCACGGAATTCGGCGCCTCGAGCCTGGACGTCCTGGTGCAGTACTTCACGGTGCCGGTCGAGCTGCCCCGCGCGCTGGAGGTGCGCGAGCAGGTGAACCTGCAGCTGATGCGGCTGGTGGAGGAAATGGGGCTGTCGATCGCGTTCCCGACGCGGACGGTGCACCTGGCGGGCGGGAACCCCGCGCCGGCGGCGGTCCCTGTCGAACGCTGAGGAGGCGAAAGATCGAGCGCATCCCGACGGCCGCCGCCGCCGTATGGTAGTTTTCCGGGGCGCCTCTGGCGCCGACCGTCGCCTGACCCCCAGACCGGAGCGCCTGCCATGACCCTGTCGCGTCGCGATTTCCTGAGGACCACCGCCCTGGCCGCCGCCGCCGCCGGCGCCCTGCGCCCGGGCGCGGCCCGCGCCGATTTCACGCCCCTGCGCAGCTCCCGCCGGCTGAAGATCCTGGTCCTGGGCGGCACCGCCTTCCTGGGCCCCTCGGTGATCCACGAGGCGCGCGCCCGCGGCCACGAGATCACGCTCTTCAACCGCGGCCGCACCAACGCCGACCTGTTCCCCGACCTCGAACGGCTGGTCGGCGACCGCGACGGCCAGCTCGACGCGCTGCGCGGGCGCCGCTGGGACGTCTGCCTGGACAACAGCGGCTACATCCCGCACATGGTGCGGGACTCGGCGGAGCTGCTGGCCCCGAACATCGGGCAATATGTCTTCATCTCGTCCATCTCCGTGTACGCCGACTTCTCGAAGCGCGGGCTGAACGAGAAGTCGCCGGTCGCGGTCATCAGCGACGAGCAGGTGGCCGCCGCCAAGACCCAGCGCGACGTGACGGGCGAGAACTACGGGGCGCTGAAGGCCCTGTGCGAGAAGGCGGCGCAGAAGGCGTGCCCCGGGCGCGCCTGCATCATCCGCCCGGGCCTGATCGTGGGGCCGATGGACCGCACCGACCGCTTCACCTACTGGCCGGTGCGCGTGTCGCGGGGCGGCGAGGTGCTGGCGCCCGGCGCGCCCGACACGCCGACGCAGGTGATCGACGTGCGCGACCTGGCCGACTTCGTCGTGCGCTGCCTCGAGGAGCGCACGAACGGCGTCTTCAACGCCACCAGCCCCGCGGGCGAGTTGACCATGGGCGAGCTGCTGGAGACCTGCCGGCGCGTCTCGGGATCGGACGCCACCTTCACCTGGGCCGACGCGGCCTGGCTGGAGAAGAACGGCGTGGCGGCCTGGTCGGACATGCCGGTGTGGGTGCCGCTGGAGGGCAGCGAGGCGGGCCACCCGTTCATCGACGTCAGCCGCGCCGTCAAGGCGGGCCTGCGCTTCCGGCCCATCAGCGAGACGGTGCGCGGCACGCTGGACTGGTGGGCGACGGTGCCGCAGGAACGCCGGGACGCGCCGCTGAAGGCGGGCATCACCGCCGAGCGCGAGAAGGAACTGCTGGCGGCCTGGCACGCCGAGCATCCGTGATGCCGGCGGCGGGGTGATGCGCCGTGTCGTCGGCGCGCTGCGAGTGCTCGTCCGTGGTCCAGTCGCCACGGGCTACCCGCGGTCCGTACTGGCGGTGGCTGCGCTGGCGACGCTCGCCAGGCTCGCCATCGTCTGGCTCGGCCTGCCCGAGACGCGCCTGATCAGCGACGACGCCTACTACTACTTCGTCACCGCGCGCAACATCGCGGCCGGCGCGGGGCCGACCTTCGACGGCCTCTGGATCACCAACGGTTTCCATCCGCTGTGGCTGCTGGCGGTGATCCCGGCGTTTTGGCTCGTCCCGGGCGACCTGTGGTGGCCTGTCCGCTCGGCGCTGTCCATGACGGTCGTCTGCGACCTTGCGAGCGGGTTCCTGCTGCACGATCTGGTGCGACGACACCGCAGCCCGACGATCGCCGCCGCGGCTGCGGCGGCGTGGTTCCTGCTGCCGCCGACGGCCCTGCTTGGGCTTCAGGGACTCGAGGCTTCGCTGAGCACGCTGCTGCTGCTGTTCCTTCTGCGCAATCTCGACGGATCGGCCTCTCAGTCACGGGTGTCCACCCGCTCCGCAGCGATGACCGGCGTCTGGCTCGGACTCGCCGGCCTGGCCCGCACCGACAATCTGGCGACTGCCGGCCTGGCCGTCATCGTCTGCAGCGTGCTGCAGGGCGCTGACCGTGGCGCCCGGGCCACGTGGCTGCGCCTCGCCGTGCACGGCTCGGCAGCCGCCCTCGTCACGGCTCCGTGGTTCGCCTGGAACCTCCACCACTTCGGAAGCTTGGTCCAGGTCTCCGGACAGGTGAAGCTGCGCGTGCACGAACTGTTCGGCGGATTGCCGTGGGGCTGGGGGGATCCTGGCTCGGCCGCACTGACCCTGCTGCACATGCTGTTCCCCACGATGCTCGTCTCGTCCAAGTACCTCTGTGGCGAGCAGTTCGACGGCGGGTCGTTCGCATTGCCCGTCGGGCTGGCGTCCCAGGCGCTCGTCCTGCTTCTCTTCGCCCTCGTCGCGCGGCGGCGCTGGGGCAGCGGGACGTGGCGAGCTGCCGTCTTCATCTTCCCGCTGGTGGTCCTGCTGACGCACACGGTGCTGTTCGGAGCGGTCTGGCGCAGCTATGCCACCTGGTATGCGCACGGGTGCTTCGCGCTGCTGATCGTGTTGATCGCGGGCTCCTTCGGGCCGGGGGCCTCGCCCGCGCCGGTAAGCCGGCGATGGCCGGAGCGAATGGCCGGCGTCGCCGTCGGGCTGCTCCTGCTGGTGCAGGTGGCGCAGTACCCTCTGTTTCTGACGCGCATCCAACTCGGCGCCCGGGGCCCTGAGAAGCAGTTCCGCGCGCCGCTGGACCGCCTGCGCGCCGACCTCCCGGGGCGAGCCCGGATCGGGGCCTTCGACGCCGGAGCCCTGGCCTACGTGGCGGGCCAGTATGAGGGCTTCACGGTGATCAACCTGGACGGCTTGGTGAACAACGAGATTTACCGAGCCTATCGGGAGGATCGCTACGCGGACTGGGTGATGGCCAACGTCGATGTCGTCGTCCAGGACCTGCGGCGCGCCCGCCTGTTCTGCGGCCCCGAGGACGTGGAGCGCCTGCGCAGGCGCTACGGCCAAGCGGGTCCCTGAGCGGCGCGGCTCCTTCTTCGGCCCGGAGACTCGATCGCCACATTGCCTGACCGTTGGCGGTTGTGGTAGGTTCCCGGACGGCCGCGCCCGGGGTGCGCTCGCTTTCGCCGACGCCGGTGTCCGCGGCGGCGATCGACCCCGCCACCCGCCCGAAAGGTGCGTCAGAATGGATCCCAGACCGGCCGCGCCGTCGGCCTCCCCCGACGACCACCAGCAGCGCTGGGGCACCCGCCTGGGCATCATCCTGGCGGTGGCCGGCTCCGCCGTCGGCCTGGGCAACTTCCTCCGCTTCCCCGGCAACGCCGCCGAGAACGGCGGCGGGGCCTTCATGATCCCCTACTTCATCTCGTTCCTGCTGCTGGGCATCCCGATCGGCTGGGCCGAGTGGGCCATGGGCCGCTACGGCGGGCGCAAGGGCTTCCACTCCACGCCGGCGATCATGGGCGTCTGGGGCAAGGGCCCGTTCGCCCGCTACATGGGCGCTTTCGGCGTCCTGGTGCCGCTGGTGATCTACTTCTACTACGTGGTCATCGAGAGCTGGTGCCTGCGCTACGCCTTCGCCTACGCCACCGGCGGCATCGGCGTGGACCCGGGCGCCGCGGTGGCCGCGCAGGTGGACGCCTCGCGCGCCTACTTCTCCGAGGTGACGTTTTCCTCGTCCAACGGCGTGATGGCCGACGGCGGCGTGCACGCCAGCCTGTGGTTCTGGCTGGTGACCTTCGCACTCAACGCCTGGTTCGTGTTCCGCGGCCTGAGCCGCGGCATCGAGAAGTTCTGCCTGTGGGCCATGCCGACGATGGCCGTGTGCGCGCTGATCGTCCTGGGGCGCGTGCTGACGCTGCCGCCCGACGCGGTCAACCCGGCCGAGCAGAACGTCCTGGCCGGCCTGAACTTCATGTGGAACCCGGACTTCGCGATGCTGCGCAATCCGCAGACATGGCTGGCCGCCTCCGGGCAGATCTTCTTCAGCATGTCGGTCGGCTTCGGCCTGATCATCAACTACGCGTCATACCTGAGGAAGCGCGACGACGTCGTGCTGTCGGGGCTCACCGCCGCCTCGACGAACGGATTCTTCGAGGTGGCCCTCGGCGGCATGATCACCCTTACCGCATCCGTGGTCTTCCTGGGACTCGCGGCCACGCAGGCCAACAGCGGCGGCACCTTCAGCACCGGCTTCTTCGCGCTGCCGGTCGTCTTTGCGCGCATGCCGGCGGGCGACTTCTTCGGCGCCGTCTGGTTCTTCATGCTGTTCCTGGCCGCAATCACCAGTTCGCTGTCCATGCTGCAGCCGGCCAAGGCCTTCTTCGCCGAGACCCTGGGCCTGACGAACGGCAGGGCGACGCTGTTCACGGCCTTCATCTGCCTTCTGGGCAACCTGTTCGTGCTCTGGTTCAGCAAGGATCTGGTCGCTCTCGACACGCTGGACTTCTGGGTGGGCACATTCCTGATCTTCGTCGTCGCGGGCACGCAGATCATCTGCTTCTCTTGGATCACCGGCCTGCGGCGCGGCCTGCAGGAGGCGCACGAGGGCGCGCTGATGCGCATCCCGCCGTTCGTCGGCTTCATCATGAAGTACGTCTCGCCCGTCTACCTGCTGGTGGTGTTCGGGCTCTTCTGCTGGCTCAAGGTGCCCGACTACGTGCGCACGATCACCGGCAGCGACGGCTCGCCGCCCGACAAGGTGGCGCTCTACGCGTGGGGCGTGATCATCGCCACGATCGTCCTGTTGGTGACGTTGACGGCGATCGGCGCCCGCCGCTGGCGCGCCGCCGGGCTGGACCTGGACGGCCGCCTGCCGGCGCCGGACGACGACGACGAACCCGGAGGCGCGCGATGACGATCCTCGCCTGGCTGTTCATGATCGCCTCGGTCGGTTTCGTGACCGGGTTGATGATCTGGTGCTTCTGGAAGGTGCTCGGGCACCACGGCAAGGGCGACTGACGGCCGGATCCGGCGGTCAGCGCACGTCCGCCGCAGGCGGCCCTGCGAACAGCTCGCGCGGCGGCACGCGGTAGGCGTCGTGCAGCATGACGACGGCCACCGCGGCGCAGGCCACGAACCCCAGCACAATGGCAAGCTGCAGCTTCGAGGTCTTCTGGATCTCGTGCCTGGCGCCGGGCTCGCAGACCTCGCCCGGGCAGTGGCGGGCCCGCTCGCGGTAGACCAGTGAGTACACCTTGCAGCCGATGCAGATCCCGAACGCCGTCTCGCAGAACAGGAAGACCAGGCAGATCAGGCAGATGAGGCCCGTGATGGGGCTGTAGGAATTGACCACCACCTGCAGGGCGAACATGACGGACGCCAGGAAGACGCCGATGAGCCAGGCGAACTTCTTCTGCTCGGCGCCCACATACTCGGGCATCTGGCCGCGGACGATGAGGCGGCCGGCGATCAGCGACGGCGCGTAGCGCGGGCTGCCGAAGACGCGGATGACGATGTCGACCAGGAAGAACGTGACGGCGTACTTGAGCAGCAGGAAGTCGTGTTTCAGGACCGTCACCATGATCGCCACGAACATCATCACGAACAGCAGCCCGGCCGCCGCGCGGATCTCGCGCTCGTTCAGGACAGGGATGTCGTAGCCGGCGACGATCTCGCCGAACCGGGGGCGCTTGCGATCGCTCGTCATCGTACTTCCTTCCTCTGCGCGGCGCCGCCGCCCGAACCGTCAATCCTCCGCGAACACCGCCCGCGGCAGCCACGGCAGCACCAGCAGCCCCGGCACGCCCAGCACCAGCACCAGCAGGAAGAAGTGGCGGTAGCCCACCAGCTCCTGCAGCCAGCCGCTGGCCATGCCCGGCAGCATCATGCCGGCGGCCATGAAGCCGGTGGCGATGGCGTAGTGCGAGGTGCGGTGCTCGCCCTTCGACAGCCGCATCAGCACCACCATGAACGCCGTCGTGCCCAGGCCGTAGCCCAGCTGCTCTATCGCCACCAGCGGGAAGGCCAAAGCGGGGCCGGGCTGCGCGTACGCCATGTACAGGTAGGCCAGGTGCGGCACGTTCAGCGCCAGGGCCAGCGGCCACAGCAGGCGGCGCAGGCCGAACCGCGCGATGAGCCAGCCGCCCAGGATGCCGCCCAGCACCAGGCAGCCCAGCCCGACCGTGCCGTAGGACAGCCCCACCTGCTCGGTGCTGAAGCCCAGGCCGCCGTCGACGTGCTCGTCCAGCAGGAACGGCGCCGCCAGCTTCAGCAGCAGCGCCTCGCCGAGGCGGTAGAGCAGGATGAAGGCGATCACGACGCCCACGCGCGGCTGCGTGAACCAGGTGCCGAAGGCCGCGCCCCAGTGCCCGGCGGCGCCGGCGGCAGGCGCGCTCTCCTCGCGCGTCCGGGGCCGGTCCGAGTCCGGACGCGGCAGCGCCACCAGGTGCCAGAGCCAGAACAGGGCGTAGAGGGCGCCGCAGATCAGGAAGGCCAGGCTCCAGGCCGCGGCGATGTCGGCCAGCCGCTTCTCGAAGCGGCCCGCCAGCGTCACCAGCAGCCCCGAGCCGAAGATCATTGCCGCGCGGTAGAACATGGTGCGCACGCCGACGAAGGCCGCCTGCTGCTGCGACGAGAGCGCGTGCAGATAGAAGCCGTCGGCCGCGATGTCGTGCGTGGCCGAGACGAAGGCCACCATCGCGAAGACGGCCAGGCTCACCGGCAGGAAGGCGGGCAGACGAAGAGCCAGCGCGACGCCCAGGAGGCACAGCGCCAGGATCGCCTGCGTGGCCAGGATCCACTGCCGGCGCGTGCCGTGCGCGTCCACCCACGGCCCCCACAGCATCTTGACCACCCACGGCAGGTACAGCCAGCTGGTGACCAGCGCGATGGTCGCGTTGTCCACGTCCAGCCGCTTGTAGGCGATGACCGAGACGGTGTTGGCCAGGATGTAGGGCACGCCCTCGGCGAAATAGAGGCTGGGCACGAAGGCCCAGGGCGAGCGGAATCGTTGCGCAGCGGTGCGGATGGACACGCGGGCCTCCCTGCCGGCACGGGCTGGGGGGCATCTTGCGCGGACACCATGCTTCAGGCAACGCCGAATCGGCGCCGGCGCCGTACGCGCGGGCGGGCGGCGTGTACGCCGGGGAACGCCGTGCGGCGCGTGTGAGGTGCGTGCGCCGAATGGCTGCCTCGATCCAAGCTATTTAATAACAATCAGTTACATCACGCGTGATGTCTCCCCTGCGGCCGGGCAGGCTCCTTGCAACAACATCGCCGTTGCCCTGGCACCCCCGAACCCGAACCACGAGGTCACACCATGAGCACCCGACGCTCCGCCCTGCCGGCGCTGCTGGCCCTCATCGCCGGCCTGATCCTGCTGGCCGGCTGCGGCAACGACGATCCCGCCACCCCCGCCTCGCAGACGACCGCGACGGTCGACCTGGACGCCGCGCAGGCCGTCGCCGCCGACGTGGCCATGGACAGCGGCGGCGTGGCCGACCAGCTCACCGACATCGCGCTGGCCCTGGGCGGGCTGGGCGCGGCCAAGAGCCTGCACCCGGAGCATCCGGACAGCAACTGGGTGCGAGAGCGCTTCCGCGAGGCGACCTACGATTCGCTGACCGGCACCTGGACCATCACCGTGGCGCGGGAAATCGGCTTGCCCGAGGGCGTGCCCTACCACGCCATGGAACGCGTGTTCACGCTGAGCCTGCTGGGGCCGGGCGGCGAGCCGCAGCAGTTCCGCGTCGTGGACGGCGACACGGCCGTCGCCGCCGAGTACGCGATCGTCTCGGGCTCCGGCATCCACCGCGGGCCGGTCCGCGAGCACACGCTGACGGCGCTCAGCGGCAGCTTCTCGATCACCGGCCTGGACGAGGCGTACATGGTGGTCAACGGCACGTACCACCGCGAGGCGGGGCACGTGCTGGAGACGCCGCGGTTCGCGCGCACCCTCGACGGCGTGCTGGACCTCGAATTGATCGACGTGACCATGCCCAGCCGCCTGCGCCCGGACCTCTGCGCGGCCATCTCCGGCACGCTGGTGGGCACCTGGGTCGCCGACATCACGATCACGCGCGGCGCCGACTACATCGAGACGCACGTCGAGCGCGACATCACGATCGAGCTGGGCAACTGCGAGGCGGACATCCGCTGCGGCGAGGGGCACTACCGGGCGCCGCTGGGCAGCGGGAACCTGCGGCCGTAGGCGTGACGCGCCGCAGGTCCGAGCGGGACCGGTCGCCGCGGGCGGCCGGTCCCGCCGCGTCCGGGCAGTTGCCTGCGCGCGCGCGGCAGGCTTGATTGGCGGCCATGCCGCCGCCGCGCGCGGCCGCCCTTACCCCCGCAACCCCGGGTGACACGCCGCCATGCCCATCCTCGTGACCGATTTCGACGGAACCTTCACCCGCCGCGACTTCTTCGACCTGATCCTCGAGCGACACGACCCGCCCGGCGCCCGCGCCCTGTGGGACCGCTTCCTGGCCGGCGGCATGACGCCGTTCGCGGGCATCGCGGGCGTCCTGGGCTCGCTGCGCGCGGACGAGGCCGGCGCCCTGGCGCTGGTGGACGCCATGGACCCGCCGCCGGGCGCCGCGGCCGCCGCCCGCGCGCTGCAGGACGCCGGCTGGGAGATCGTCGTCGCCTCGGCCGGCTGCCGCTGGTACATCGAGCGCACACTCGCGGGACTGGGGCTGGAGTTCGCGATCCACGCCAACCCGGGCTGGTTCGCGCCGGACCGCGGCGTGGTGATGGAGCCGGACCCCGGCTCGCCGTACTTCGACGCCGCGCTCGGGATCGACAAGGAGGCGGTGGTGCGCGCGGCGCTGGCGCGCGACGCGGTGGTCGCGTTCGCCGGCGACAGCCCGCGGACGGACGGGCCGGCGGCGCTGCTGGTGGATCCCGCGCTCCGGTTCGCCACCGGCCCGCTGGCCCGGCGCTTCGCGGCCGACGGGGTGCCGCACCACCGGTTCCGGGCGTGGACGGAGATCGCGGAGAGGTTGCTTGGTTGAGGACTGCCCGCCGGTGACCCGGGCGGACGGCGATCTACGGCAGCGGCGCTTCTGCCCAGCCTGTGAACGGCATCGTGTCGACCCGGTAGCCGGTCGGTGACAGGGCGTCGGGAACCACTCTCAGGTTGGTCTGCGCGCGCAGGTGGTCGAGGAATTCGCCGTGCGGCAGGGTCTGGAGCGGCCGGCCCTCCGGCGTGCGCCACAGGCGGAGCGTGGCATCGTGATCCGGTTCGAACTGACTGGACGAGGCGATCCAGCGGCCATCGGGGGACACGGCGATCAGGTTGACGAACTCCTGCCCCAGGAGCAGGTGCGGCTCCCCGCCCGTCACCGGTCCGATCCGGACGAAGCCATCGGCGTCCCCCGTCACGAGCCGCGCCCCGGTCGCGTCCAGCGCCACGGCGGAGACCTTGTTGCCGTGGGCGGTGATGAGACGCGAGGTCCCGTTCTCCAGGTCGAAGACCGTCAGTTCGCTCGTCATCCTCCGGTCAGCCGTGACTGACCGCGACAGGCCCGTGATCAGGTGCCGCGAATCGGGCGTGATCGCCATGCCCCAGAAGTACGGCAGCGGATTCTTGGCGAGCAGCGTGCCGCTCCCGTCACTCAGGTCCCAACTGTTGAGGTTTCCCTGCAGATCGCCCGAATACAACCCGCCCGCAGCGGAGAAGGCGAACAGCGAGAAACCTCCGCACCTGGATGTCCAGAGGACGCGAGCGGAATCCGCGTCGATTCTCCAGAGTCGAAGGTCGACCTCGTCCTTGCCGGGACCCAGGCCGGCGACCAGCGTGCCGTCAGCGTTGACGGCTGCCACCTGGAACTCCCCGCGTGAAGGATCACGGGGTATCTCGCGCGGCGTCTTCTCCATGTCCGTGAGCGATACGAGCCGCGCGCCTCGATTTCCTCCGCCCACGGCGGCCAGGGTCCCGTCGGCACTGAGGGCCACGCTGGCCACGGACGTCCCGCTTTCGAGTTCCCGGCTCGGCCCGCCCTCCAGGTCGGTGACCATTAGCCGGTGGGCCCACGACCCGCCGCCGGTACGGTCGATCTCCAGACGGATCAGCGACCTTTCGTTCGGCGCGAACCCGTACACGGTGCCGCGAAGGAGGTAATGGCTCTGGCGTTCGACGGGCCAGAAGACGAGTTGCTCCAAATCGGGTTCGACGAGCCAGTTGCCGGTGGGGTCGAACGAGACGGTATACGTGACATTCCGATTCTGATAGGGGAACCGGAGGACCACCGGCGCCGCGTCCCGGGGACCGGCGAGATCCCATATGTGGACGGTCTTGCGTGGACCACACACCGCCGCCAGGCGGGTGCCCGAGGGGTCGAAGCGCATGAGGTGGACCGGCCCCTCGCCCCGCAGCACCTGCAGGGGCTCCTGCGACTGGGCCGCCACCGCCCAGATGCGGATCTCGCCCGATGAATCGGCCGTCGCCACGCGCTGACCGGAGGGATCGAACCAGGGGTAGTAAGGCTGTCGTCTGTGCTCGCCCAGCCGACGCCCGGGCAGGCCGGAGAACTCCGCGAGCGCGCTGAAATAGACGCTGCGGTCCTTCGTCAACGTATAGGCGATCGACCGCCCGTCCGGGGAACAGTAGAGCCACTGCACGTCCGGGCCGACCCAGCTGGCTACCGGCTCCGGGTCGCCTTCGTCGAACGACCACGCACTCATGTGATTCGTGAAGGTGCCCGCCCTGGGGCTGTCGGTGACGCGATGCAAGAGAAAGAGCCGCCCCGCCGTCACGAAGAAGCCCCTCAGCTGATCCACTTCGAACCGCCGGACCTCCCTGCCCGCGGCCAGCGACCAGACGTGGAGGACTCTCCCGTCCCGAGTGTCCCGCCAGACCACGCGATCGCTGTCGGGCCCAAAAGCCGGGAAGCGCGCCCAGCCGTCGTGGAAGTCTTCCAGCACGACGGCGGGCGAGCCGTCCCGCGACAACACCAGCACCCCCGAATGCGTGCCGACGGCCAGATGCCTGCCGTCGGGACTGAAGTCGGTGGCGCAGGCCTGTGTCATGCCGCCGGCGAACGGCCGCAGGCCGGCGAGCGGCCCCCGGGACAGCGCCTCGAGCGCGAAGTGGCGGCTCAGGGGACTGTCGAAGCAATCCAGGCTCGCGATGGCGTAGGCCAGCGCCGCCGTCGGGTTGTCGGCCAGTTCGACGCGGCCGAGCGCCACCAGTTCGCTGGCCTCGGCCCGTCGCTTCTCGGCCGCCGAGCGCTGCCACAGTCCCGTCGTCGCCACCGCGACCATTGCCGCCGCGGTCACCACCGCCGTCACGGCCAGCCGCCGCCGCCTGCGCCGCCGCTGCGCCCGCGCCGCCATCGCCCGCGCGAACGCCTCCTCGTCCGCCGTCAGCCCGCCCGGATACCGCTCCCGCCACAGCGCGAACTCCTGGTACGCCGTCCCTGTCCACAGCAGGTCGGGAGACTCGCTCCGCTCCTTCCACAGCTGCGCCGCCTGCCGCAACTGGTCCCGCAGCTGCGCCCCGTCAGCGTCCTGTGTCCGCCACCGCACCAGCCGCGGCCACGCCGACAACAGCGACTCGTGGATGATCTCCAACCGATGGCTGCCCCGGCCGTCCTCCCCCTTCACCTCGTACGACGTCAGCAGCCGCGCGTCGATCAGCTCGCCCAGAACCTGCGCGGCCGCCTCCCGCTCGGCCCCGCCGAACACCGACAGCAGCTGTTCGCGCTCCACCACCGCGCGCGTCTCGTGCCCGGTCACCAGGTTCCGGAACACCTCCCGCACCAGGCCGTGCCGAGCCTCGCCGACCCGTTCCATCACCGCCTCGGCGTGCTGCGCCAGCGCCCCGGTCACTCCGCCCAGCTGCTCGTGCGCCTGCCGCGTCAGCAGGCCCCGCGCCCGGTCCCGCCCCGCCCACAGACCCGCCATCGCGAACGCCAGCAGAGGCAGCGCCCCGCGCTCGCCCTCCACCTGCGCCATCATCTCGTCGGCCAGGGACTCGTCCTCGAACCGGTAGCCGCAGTCCTCGGCGGGCTGCAGCAGCGCCCGCCGCAGATCCGCGCCCGTCAGCGGGCCCAGCATCGTCAGCGACTCGAACACCGGCGCCAGGCCCGCGTGGTCACGGCAGCGATGCAGGAAGTCGTCGCGCAACGAGACCAGCACCCGCACGTCGGCCTCGAACGTCAGACGGCTGAGCAGCGCCGCGAACCGCGCCTGCTCCTCGGGGCGGCTCAGCGTGAACAGCTCCTCGAACTGGTCGATCGCCACGAGAGCCTCGTCGTGCCGCTGCCGCCAACGTCGCACCATCGCCACATCGGTGTCCGGGTCGTTCTCCCGCACCAGGCTCACCATCGCCTCGGTGTCGCCGGACAGTTCGCGGACCAGCGCCTCGCGCAGCGACAGCAGCGGCGAGCCGCCCGGCGTGGCCACCAGCACGCCCCAGCCGCGCGGCCGGGCCGCGATCAGTCCCGCCCGCAGGAACGACGTCTTGCCCACCCCCGACGGCCCCGCCACCGCCAGCAGCCGGCCGCGACGCAGCTTCTGCCACACCGCCTCGACCTGCGACTCCCGTCCGTGGAAGTACTCCGCGTCCTTCTCCGTGAACGAGGCCAGGCCCGGATACGGGCTTGCGCCCTCGGCGTCCGCCTGCAGGCGCCGGCCGGCCGTCCGCTCCAGCACCACCGTCGCGTCCGCCGTGCCCGCCCACGGCTGAAGCGCCCGGAGCAGCGGCTCGACCCCGGGATGGCGCTCGGCCGGGTCCTTGCGCAGGCAGCCGTCGACCAGGTGCGCCAGGTCCGCCGGCAGGCCCGGCAGCAGGTCTCGCAGCGGCGCCGGCTCCACGTGCGTGATCGCGTACGCCACCGCCGCCGCGTTCTCCCCCGCG
>CAYNPY010000014.1:0-15035 GCA_964399195.1 uncultured Fibrobacteraceae bacterium | reverse complement strand
CCGGCCGGTCAGCATCTCGTACAGCACCACACCCAGCGACCACACGTCCGCGCGCCGGTCGACCTCCCGCCCCAGCACCTGCTCGGGCGCCATGTAGTGCGCCGTGCCCAGCGCCGTCCCCGAACGCGTCAACTGCGTCAGGCCCGCCAGCTTCGCCAGCCCGAAGTCCAGCAGCTTGACCAGGCCGTCGGCCGTCACGAACACGTTCGCCGGCTTGATGTCCCGGTGCACGATCCCGAACCGGTGCGCCACGGCCAGACCCTGCGACATCTGCAGGGCGATGTCCGCCGCCTGCGCCACCGGCAGCGCGCCCCGGGCGATCAGCTCCTTGAGCGTCCGCCCCTGGTAGCAGGCCATGACGATGAACAGGCGGCCGTCGGCCGCCTCCTCGATGCCGTGGATGGTGCAGATGTTGGGGTGATCCAGGGCCGAGGCGGCCTTCGCTTCGTGGATGAAGCGGGCCTTCGCCTCGGCGTTCCCCGAGTACGAAGGCCCCAGGAACTTCAGGGCCACGGTGCGGTCCAACGTCAGGTCGGTCGCCTGGTAGACGACGCCCATGCCGCCGGCGCCCAGCTCGGCGGTGATGCGGTAGTTGGCTACCGTCGTGCCGATCACGCCGCGGATCTCCCGTCGCCGTTCACCGGACCAGGGTGGCCTTGCGCACGTCCACCTCGCCGCCCGAGCGCGTCTCGACGAAATACACGCCCGAGCCCGCGCTGCCGCCCTGCTCGTTCGTGCCGTCCCACACGACGGCACCGGTCGTCTCCGCCACCCGGGCGTCCAGCAGCGTCTTCACCAGTTCGCCGCGGACGTTGTACACCTTCATGACCACGTTGCCGGGGCCCTTGAGCGTGTACGAGATCGTCAACCGCGGATTGAATGGATTCGGCCGGCATTCGACCCCGAAGCGCTTCGCCGGCACGTCGGCGCCGGTCGTGTTGCCCGGGTCGTTCGAAACGCCGAAGAAGTCCAGCACGTTGCTCAGCAGGATCGCGCGGGCCGGCAGCGGGGACGGCGACTTGCGCGGGTCCCAGACGAACGTAAGGTCGTGGTCCAGCGACACCACGCGGTTGTTGCCGGGACTGATGTTCAGCGTGGCCGCCGCGTACGGATATGGCGTCGTGAGGCCGCCTGGCGAAGCGAATTGGGCCAGCCGGACGGCGCCGGCGCTCGCCACCACGTTGTCGAAGGTGTTGACGCCGATGCAGCCGCCGTAGGCAACCCAGCTGCCGACCGTCGTGAACACGGGATTGCCCGCCACCGACACCACCAGCGGCGCCATCTGGCCGGCGATGTTGTCCCGCACGTCCCGGTCGTTCCAGACCAGGCCCATGCGCGTCTCCAGAAATCCGCGATTCGTCGCGGTGGATGCGTAAAGATCGCTCGCCAGGTTGTCTCCCGTCATGAACAGGTCGCGACCGCCCAGGGCGAACCATTGGTTGAGCAGGTTGGTGTCGTCGGCGCCCGGCTGGTTCATGAGCGTGAAGACGAGGTATGATCCGCACGCGTAGAGCATGTCCGTGTAGCCGGCGATCTGCGATACGGTGGCGCGCGCGCCGAGTCCGTTGTAGCCGCCGGTGCTCGGAAAGTTGGTGTCGTACACGTCATAGTCCACGCCCGGGACGAGGCCCAGCGACCTCAGGGCGCCGAACCACTCACCTGCCATGTGGACGTTGCCGTCGTTCCAGAACAGGAGCCGGGGCTGGGTGCCGGCCGCGTTCCGCAGCGAAGGCAGTCCGGACATGGTGGCCCAGACGGGGTAGGCCAGCGGCTCGGGGTTGCCGTACTGGCTGCGGTCCTGCGGAAAGTACGCGGTCCGGACATCGCCCGCGACGTTGTCGGTGGCTTCGAAGTAGTAGTGGATCACGTCGCCGGGGAAGACCAGACCGGTGTCGGGCAGATCGAAATTCCAGCTGTTCGGCTGGATTTCGCCCGAGGGATGGCGGGCGTTCCAGCCGGAGACCGGGCTGTCCGCTTGGACGCGATACGGATCGAACAGGGGGTTCTTCACCGCGTACGTCCAGTGCATCAACGGCGTGTTCATCGTGCCGCCGGGACGGGCAAAGACCTCGAGGTTGATGGCGTCGCGCGGCTTATTGCCCATGGCCGCGGTCGAATCGCGATCCGCGACACCACGGTCGAAGCGGATCGAGTTGCAATCGAGATTCCCCAGGTCGATGTCGCCGATGGCCGGAAAGGCATCCTGCGCCATGTGGTACCAGTTGGCGACGAAGCGCGCGCCCGTCGTCGCGCACACCTTCACGCGCACGTTGTCGTAATATGGGGCCGGGGTGCCGTTGGTGCCGCTGCCCAGGCCGAAGATCCAGCCCAATTCCCAGACGCCCAGCGAGACCTGGACCTGCGCCGGGTTCGGCACCAGCAGGTCATCGACCCGACCGTCGGACCGGGAATAGTTCGGCCCCCCGTAGTAAAGCCAGTTGCGGCTGCGCCAATCGGCTACCGTGATGTCCTGGCCGGCGGCCGCCGAGCGGATTTCCCAGATGGCGAAGATGCCCGGGCTGTCGTTCGGGGTCAGCAGTTCGTGACGATACAGATCGAACGCCAGCGTCATGCCGCCCATGTCCGGGTCCGGCCAGTCCATGACGGGCGAGCAGACCGAAACTTGGAGGTGGTGCTCCGGGCCGAGCAGGCCGCCCGTGTTGTTCACGATGTAGCCGCCCAGGGGACCGTAGTCCATGCCCGGGCCGCCGATGGTGCCGCCGGTGCCGGGAACGACCAGGCCGTCATCGATGAACGCGACCAGCTTCGAGTAGTTCGAGGCGCAGTCGTCGGCGTCGCCGAGCACCTGCCACACGCGGGCGAAATCGCCGACGCCCACGTTCGCGACGGGCGTCCAATCGGGCCCGAGCGTGCCGTCCTCGAAGTCGTGGCTGTACACCTGGGCGTCGTCGATCGTCACCGTGACGTCGTCGAGCACCGTCGCGCCCGCGGTGCGCCACCAGCAATCGCTGTCCGACCAGGCCCCGTCCGAGTCGAAGATGAACGCGACGACGACCTCGTCGCCGCCCGGCAGTTCGGCCGGCGCATAGGTGAACGTGTAGTCGACGTTCACGACGCCGGCGCCGTCCCACGACAGGCCTTGGCCGGCGGCGACCGGCTCGAAGCCCGGCGCGGCGCTGGTGCGGCGCTGCAGCGTCGTGTAGTCGTAGCCCGGCTCGCTGTCGTGGCGCAGCGTCGCCTGCACGCGCACGGTGTGCGGCGCCGCGCTGACGGCCTTGCGGAACTCGAGGATGTCGCGCCAGTCGTTGCCGTAGCCGCCTTCGGGATCGCCGGCGCCGCAGGAGACGATGCCGCGTTCGCCGCACCACGCCGAGCGCGCGCCCGCCAGCGGCGCGTACGGCGAGTCCATCCCCGCGAAGGTTTCCACATGCCAGTGGTTCGGCGGGGCGGTGTGGTCGACGGAGTACCAGCCGTCCGGCAGGAAGCCGGCGCCGCCGGGGCGGGCCGCGGCGGTTTCGAAGTCGCCGCGGTACGGGTAGATCCCGCCGGGCCCCATCAGGTCGATGGTGTCGACCGACGCCTTGGCCGGGAACCCGTCGTTGATCACGACGGGACCGGCGGCGAGGTGGCGCTGGGCAGCCGGCGCGCCGCCCGCCAGGACCAGCATCGCGAACAGGCCGGCGGCCGTGATGGTCGTCTTCATGGTTCCTCCCCACCGCCGGCGCATGGCCGGCACCCGGACCATAGGGAGATGGCCGCGCGGAGGCGGGCCCAAGGCGGGCGCCGCGCTCCGTCGTGGGGGCGAGTGTCGATGGCGGGCGAGTATCGGATCCATCCGGCGAACTGCGGACTCGTTGCGAGGTGCGCACTGCAAGGAGCGATTTCCGCGCCGAGGGGCGGCACCGACGTCCGCAGCACTTGAAAGCAGTCTATCATGTCGCGCGCGGCGCCGCTACGGGCCGGCCGGTCCGCCGCCGCGCTTCCTGCGGCAGGCGGACCGCCGCGCAGATCGCAACGCCGGGCAGCGCGGGAACGGATCCGGCCGCGCCGACCCAGTTGTCAAAGCGGATGTAACATGATTCCATGGTGGAGCTTAGATGCCATCCACACGGAACGGGGGCCGGGGGTACGGCGGTTGCTCACTGAAGCCGAGGGTCCCTGCGGACCCTGCCTTCGTGGCGCAGCCGATCAGGAGGATTCCATGAGACGAATGTCGATGACCGCAGCGCTGGCGTTGCTGCTGGGGGGCAGCCCGGCCGTTGCCGGGGTCGACGTCGGCTTCGGGGCCGACGTTCGTGTCGGCGACGACGCGAGCCTGTTCCTGTCCATCTCGTCGCGCTGCTACGACCGCGACGCGGGCGCGGTGGCCGACTGGTCCCGTCGCTGCTTCCCGGACCCGGACGACCTGGCTGTGGCGCTGTTCCTCAGCGGCCGCTGCGACGGGGACCCGGAATATTTCTTCCGGCACCGGAAGGCAGGTCTTGGCTGGTTCGAGATCTCCAACCGCTGCGGCGTGCCCGTCGACGCGTTCTTCCTGCCGGTCACGCGCGACCCCGGCCCGCCATACGGCCGCGCCTACGGCCACTGGCGACGACACCAGAAGGACGGGCGTGTGGCGCTGCACCTGACCGACGACGAGGTGCGCCACCTGGTGGCGGCGCGCATGATCCACGATTACTACGGCGTGCCGGCCGCCGACGCGTTGCGTTGGCGCGCCGGCGCCCGCGACGTTCGCGATGCCATGGTGCGTCAGTACCGCGAACGCCACGAACACCGCGGCGGTGCCGACCGGGATGCGGCCCACGGCAAGTCCAAGGGGCGGGACCGCGGCAAGTCGAAGAATCGCTGAGCGGTTCTCGGCGGCGGAAGTCACCGTTGTGGTCCCGAGGCCGGACGCAGCGCGGGTCCGAACCCGGGTCCGCCGTGCGTCCGTCGCCTTGCCGGCGGGGCCTACGCGCCGCCGCCGGCAGGCGCCAGCACCAGCCGCAGCCCCAGCTCGACGGTGTCGTTCACCAGGTGCCCGGCCAGCCGGCGGTAGAGCCGGCCGCTGCCGTAGTTCACGCCCCAGCGGGTGCGGTCGAAGGCGAGCGCGCCCTGGGCGCCGACCGTGCCGTCGGGCGCCGTGCCGGCCGCCAGCACGCAGTCGAGGGGATGCGTCTGTCCCCGCAGAGTGAGCTCGCCCGCCACGGCCAGGTTGGGCGCGCCGGGAGCGGCGCCCTCGAGCCAGCGGCCCGCCTTGACGGAGTAGGTCGCCGTCGGCCAGCGTTCGGTGTCGAAGAAGTCGTCGCTCTCCAGGTGGGCGATCAGGACGTCGTGCAGGTCGCTGCCCGCCAGATCGGCGCAGGTCAGCCGGCGCAGGTCCAGCACGATCCGTCCGCCCTGCAGGCCGCCCGCGTCGCAGTCCACGTGGCCGCCGGCGACGGCCACCTCGCCCTCGTGGCTGTTCAGGAGGTTGCGGCCGGTCCAGGTGACGCGGCAGCGGACCCGGTCCAGTTCACGGCGGCCGGCGGGCCAGCCCGGCGCCGCGAAAGCCGCACCCGTGCCTTCGACCGGGCCGGCGGCGGCGCGCCACGCGGCCAGGCCGCCCTCCAGCACGTGGACCCGCGTGAAGCCGGCGCGCACCAGCTTGGCGGCGGCGTCGGCGGCCTCGCCGCTGGCGGCGTCGTGGCCGTAGACGCAGACGGCGCGGCCGGGCGCGGCGCCCAGGCCGGCCAGCCGGCCGGTGAAGGCGACCTCGAAGACGCAGTTGCTCACGGCGCCGGGCAGGCGCGCGGCCGCGTGGTCGTCGGCCAGCCGGGCGTCCAGGACCAGGAGATCCGGGTGCCGCGCCCGCAGCGCATCCAGTTCCGCCGGCGTGCGGATGAATTCCGGCACGGCGCCCGCGCTCAACGCCAGAGCGCCTTGAGGCCGCTCCAGGTGGTCGCGTCGGTGGACACCGCGTCCTCGAGCCGAATCGTCACGTTGAGCCCGGACGGGAGCGACGGATGCGGCCCCTGGATCGGCCCGATCACCGTCACCGGCACTCCCGCCACCCAGTCGTACAGGTGCGTCTGGGCGCCCTGGTACTCGGGCGGGACGTTCTGCATCTCCGCGTCCCACACGCGCAGCTCGACCGTCACCAGCGGCGTGTTGCCCGGCCCCGGCGTGATCGGCAGCGAGCAGGAGAACGTCGGCCACGACGGGATGTTCGTGCCCTGCAGCGTGGGCGTGACGCCGGCCAGCTGGCCGTCGATCCACACCTCCACGAACGGGTCGGAGTCGCCCTCCAGGAAGCCGTCCGAGTCCGCGACGCGGCCGTAGATGTTCTCGACGACGATCGTGGTGGCGGCGGCGGGGCCGCAGAGCAGAAGCAGGGCGAGCGCGGCCAGGGCCGCGGGGCGGACGGCACCGCTGTGGCGCATGGGATGATCCTCGGGGAATCGGAGGCTGTGGCCATGGCGCCGCCGGCAGGGCGGCGCCGCGAACCGACATATTGTACTCAAAATGTCCGCTTTTCGTCAACAGGGGCGGCAGGCGAGGCGGAGCCGGCGCGCCGCTCAGGCGCACCCGTCGGCGGGCGCGGCCGCGTCCGGCGCCGCGGCCGGCGGCGCCTGCAGGCGCGCGAAGGCCGGCTGCAGCGCCGCCTCGTCGAGCGTCTCGCGCACCAGCAGCATCGTCGCGGTGTCCACCAGCAGGCTCCGGTTGGCCTCCAGGATCCGGCGCGCCCGGTCGAAGGCGCGCTGGACCGTGGCGCGGACGGCGCAGTCGATCTCGCGCGCCGTCTCCTCGCTGTAGTCGCGCCGCGAGCCGCCGTACCCGGCCTGGCCCAGGAACGTCGAGCGCTCCTCCTCGTAGGCGACGTGGCCGAGCTTCTCGCTCATGCCGTAACGGGTGACCATGCTGCGGGCGATGTTGGTCGAGCGCGCCAGGTCGTCCGCGGCGCCGGTCGACAGGTGCCCGAAGACGATGTGCTCGGCGGCGCGGCCGCCGAGCAGCACGCAGAGCTTGCTCTCCAGCTCGTCGCGCGTCATGAGGAAGCGGTCCTCGGTCGGGCGCTGGATCGTATAGCCGAGGGCCCCGATGCCGCGGGGGATGATCGAGACCTTGTGCACGGGGTCGGAGCCCGGCAGCGCGGCGGCGACCAGGGCGTGTCCCATCTCGTGGTAGGCGACCACCTCCCGCTCGCGAGGATTGAGCAGCCGGTTCTTCTTCTCCAGCCCCGCGACAATGCGCTCGATCGCGGCCGTGAAGTCGGCCATCGTGACCTTGTCGGCCCCGCGCCGGGTGGCCAGCAGCGCGGCCTCGTTGATGAGGTTGGCCAGGTCGGCGCCGGTAAAGCCGGGCGTCAGCGCTGCGATCTCGTCGACGGGCACCTCTTCGGCGACGGAGACCTTCCGCAGGTGCACGCGCAGGATGTCCGCGCGGCCCTTCTTGTCGGGGCGGTCCACCAGCACCTGCCGGTCGAAGCGCCCGGCCCGCAGCAGGGCGGGGTCCAGGATCTCGGGCCGGTTCGTTGCCGCCAGGATCATGATGCCGCTGCGCGCGTCGAAGCCGTCCAGCTCCACCAGGAGCTGATTGAGAGTCTGCTCCTTCTCGTCGTTGCCGCCCGCCATGCCGCCGATGGAGCGCGCGCGGCCCAGCGCGTCCAGCTCGTCGATGAAGATGATGCACGGCGCCTTCTGCCGCGCCTGCTCGAACAGGTCGCGGACCCGGGCCGCGCCGACCCCCACGAACATCTCGACGAAATCCGAGCCGCTGAGCGAGAAGAAGGTCACGCCCGCCTCGCCGGCGACCGCGCGGGCCAGCAGCGTCTTGCCGGTCCCCGGCGGCCCCACCAGCAGCACGCCCTTGGGCATGCGCGCGCCCAGGCGCCCGTACGACTCGCGGTCGCGCAGAAAGTCGACCAGCTCCCGCAACTCCTCGATCGCCTCGTCGACGCCGGCCACGTCATGGAAGCGGGTGCCGACGTCGGCCTCGACGTAGACCTTGGCCTTGCTCTTGCCGATCGACATGGCGCCCGAACCGCCGAGGCGGCCGGCGACGCGACGGATGAGGAACATCCAGACCACGAAGAAGAGCAGGACGGGCACGACCCACGACAGCAGCGTGGTCAGGAAGTTGCTCGTGACCTGTCCCGAGAACTTGACCTGGTGCTCCTGCAGCTTCCCGGCCAGGTCCAGTTCCACGCGCGTCGTGACGAACCGCTTGCGGCCCTCCGCGTCCGCCTCCTTGAACTCGCCGAGCATGCGGTCCTTCGTGATGACCACCTCGGCGACGTTGCCCTTCTCCAGCTGCGCCTGGAACTCGCTGAACGCGAGCGGGGCCACGGCGCGCGACTGCTCCCACAGCCCGTGCAGCAACACGACGCCGAACATGGCCACGATGAGATAACCGAGATTGAAGCCGGTCTTGCGGTTCATCCGTGTGCTCCCCCGGCGGCGGAATCGCCGCCAGTTCCGCGCTCAACGCCGTCGATGGCGCGCCACCAGGTCGTAGACGGCGTCCCGGAGCGGCCGGGGCACGAGCAGGCCGATCGCCAGCGCGTTCCACGGGAAGCGCAGGCGTCGCGCGATGCGAAGGGCGGCCGTCGAACGCGTGTACGAGCGCCCGCCCTCGACCAGGACGAGCGTCCGGGGCCGGTCGCCGGCGGCAGCGTCGGCCCCTTGGCGCGCAGCGCCGGCCATCGCGCCGGACGTGCGCAGCATCGCCTCGGTCACGGGCGGCTGCAGCGGCGCGAAGCGGAAGCGTCCCTGCGGGGCGCGCTTCGCGATGAAGCGGACCGACGCCTGGCAGAGCCCGCACGCGTCGTCGTAGAGGACCAGCGACGGACCGGGATCGGGTTCGGCCGTCAACGGGCTACCTCCAGCCCCGGCCTCGCGCCGGCGCCACGCTACTTCCGGATGTCCTTCAGCCGCTTCGGCCCCGCCTTGACGATCTCCGGCGGGCAGCCGTCCTGGAACAGCTTGAAGTTCTCGCGGAAGCGCGCGGCCAGGGCGTCGTAGCGGCGCCAGTACTCGTCCTTGTCGCCCCAGCTCGCGGACGGGTCCAGCACGTCGTCGGGCACGTCCGGGCAGGTGGCCGGCACGTCGATGCCGAACAGCTCGTCGCGGCGGTACTTCACCTCGTCCAGGCGGCCCTCCAGCGCGGCGTTCAGCAGCGCCCGCGTGTGGCGGATCGAAATGCGCTTGCCGACGCCGAACGGGCCGCCCGTCCAGCCGGTGTTGACCAGCCAGCAGGCGGCGCCCGTGGCCTCCATCTTCTCGCGCAGCATATCCGCGTAGACGAACGGATGGTGCACCATGAACGGCGCCCCGAAGCAGGCGGAGAAGGCGATCTCCGGCTCGATGCCCAGCCCGATCTCCGTGCCGGCGATCTTGGCCGTATAGCCGCTGATGAAGTAGTAGATGACCTGCTCCGGCGTCAGCTTGGCGATCGGCGGCAGCACGCCCTGCGCGTCGCAGGTCAAGAGGATGATGTTCTTCGGGTGCGTGTCGACCCGCCCCGCCTCCAGCACGCCCTCGATGAAGCGCAGCGGGTACGAGGCGCGCGTGTTCTCGGTCAGCTTGTCATCGTCCAGGTCCAGCCGCCGCGTGGCCGGATCGTGAACCACGTTCTCCAGGATGGTGCCGAACCGGTGCGTGCAGGCATGGATCTGCGGCTCGTGCTCGGCCGACAGGCGAATCACCTTGGCGTAGCAGCCGCCCTCGAAGTTGAAGATGCCGCGGTCGGACCAGCCGTGCTCGTCGTCGCCGATCAGCTTGCGTTTGGGATCGGCCGAGAGCGTCGTCTTGCCCGTGCCGGACAGGCCGAAGAAGAGGGCCGGTTCCTTCAGCTCCTGATCGACGTTGGCCGAGCAGTGCATGGCCAGCACGCCGTCCAGGGGCTTGAGGAAGTTCATCACGGTGAAGATGGACTTCTTGATCTCGCCGGCGTACATCGTCCCCAGGACCAGCGCCTTGCGGTCGGCGAAGTTCAGCGCCAGCACGGTCTGCGAGCGCGTGCCGTCCACGCGCGGGTCGCACTTGAAGTGCGGGCAGGCGATGAGCGTGAACTCGGGCACGAACTCCTTGTATTCCTGCCGGTTCCTGGGCGAGAGGAACATGTTGCGCGCGAAGAGGCTCTGCCAGGCGTCCTGCGTGATGATGCGCACGGCCAGCCGATGCTCGGGGTCCTGGCCGCAGTAGACGTCCTGGACGAAGATCTCCTCCCCCTGCAGGTTGGCCTGCACGCGGGCGAAGAGGTTGGCGAACTTCTCCGGCGCCAGCGGGCGGTTGTACTCGCCCCACCAGACCTTGTCCTCGGTCTGCTGCTCGCGCACGATGTACTTGTCCTGCGCGGCGCGCGCGGTCCACTTGCCGGTCTCGACCAGCAGGGCGCCCTGGTTGACGATCTGGGCCTCGCCGCGGAAGACGGCCTCCTCGTAGAGCGCCTCCTCGGTCAGGTTCCAGTAGACGCGCTTGAGCTCCATCAGGCCGTGGTTTTCCAGCCCGAAGTCGGCCTTCAACTCGTCGCGGTGGTGGTCGGCCGGCGACGGGATCTTCAACGACTTCTTCATAGCCAGTCCCTCACCATCTTGCGGTGACCGATGATCAACTCGTTCGGGGAGTTCGGATCCAGGGCCCACTTGATGCGCTCGATGCCCTCGGTGATCTCCTTCGTGGAGCCGCAGGTGCTCAGGCGCAGGTGGCCCTCCATGCCGAACTCGACGCCCGGCACGGTGCAGACCAGGACCTTGCTCAGCAGGAACTCGGCCAGCTTGGTGCTGTCCTTGTTGTAGGCCGAGAAGTCGGCGAAGCAGTAGAACGTGCCGTCGGGCGGGCAGACCTTGACGCCGTCGAAGGCCTTCAGGCGGCGCAGCATGACGCCGGCGTTGTTTTCCAGCGTCATGACCAGGTTGTCGACGCAGTTCTGGGTGCCGTTGATCGCGGCCACGGCCGCCTTCTGCAGGAGCGCCGAGGGACCGCTGGTCTGGTGCGACTGGATGATCGACATGACCTCGATGAGCTTCGGGTTGGCGACGGCCCAGCCGATGCGGAAGCCCGTCATGGCGTACACCTTGGAGACCCCGTTGATCACGATCATCTTGCACTTGTCGCCGCCGAAATCCGAGGCGCAGGCGATCGGGTTGGTCACGCGCTTGCCCGCGAAGACCAGGCGGTTGTAGATGTCGTCCATGATCAGGTAGAGGCCCTCCTTCTCGCAGAGGGCCACGACGTCCTTGATGAACGACTCGGGGTAGATGGCGCCCGACGGGTTGTTCGGGCTGTTGATCATGATGGCCTTGGTGTTGGACGACATCCGCATCGTGATGTCGGAGATGTTCGGCACGTAGCCGCCGTCCATCGGCTTGGCGGGCACCGGCACCGCGCCGCACATCTTGACCATCTCGGGGTAGCTGACCCAGTAGGGCGAGGGGAAGATCACCTCGTCCTGCGGGTTGAGGATGGCCTGCAGCGCGCACATGATGGCCTGCTTGGCGCCGCCGGAGGCCATGACCATGCCGAGCGTCGGGCGAAAGCCGTACTGGTCGTGCGTGTTCCGGATGATGGCGCCCTTCATCTCCGGCGTGCCGTAGGCCGGCGTGTAGCGGACCTCGCCCGAGTTGAGCAGCCCCGCCGCCGCGGTCAGCGCATCGAGGGGCGGCAGGCTCTTCGGCTCGCCGCCGCCGAGGTGGATGACGGGGTCGCCTTTCGCGCGCATGATGGCCACGCGCTCGTTCATCTTCAGCGTCGCCGATTCCCGCAGATCCCTGGCGATCAGACTGATGGTCATCTCGTGCCTCTCCTGCTGCCACGTGAGGCGCGCGGCCCGCGCCGGGCGCCGTGGGTCGTGGGTTGCCCGTCCGCGAAAACTAAGCCGCGGGCAGGGGAAAGTAAACATGCGGGCGGCTGCGCGAAGCGGCCCGCGGCGGGCGCGAGGCCGGACCACGGCGCTCCTCGATGGGCGTCGGCGCGGGCCTCAGCGGAGCAGGACCAGTTTGAGCGCCGGGGCCGGGATCCCCGCCACCGTGGCCCGGCACAGGTACGTGCCCGAGGCCAGCGGCCGCCCGCGGTCGTCGGCGCCGTCCCAGCTCAGGCCATGACGACGGCCGCCCGCCAGGGCGCCGTCGTGGAGCGTCCGCAACCGTCGGCCGGCCAGGTCGTGGATGGTGACCCGCACCACGGGCACGGCGCCGCCGGGCGACGCGGCCAGGTCCAGCTCGACGGTCGTGCGCGGGTTGAACGGGTTGGGATGGCAGGCCAGGCGGACCGGGGCCGACCCCGGCGCCCGGTCGCCGCCTCCCGGACCCACGGCGCTGGCGGCCGGGCCGTAGCCCGTTGCCTCGGCCAGGACGACGCCCGGGGCCGCCCCGCCGCCCGCGCGCCGCACCTGCAGGTAGCGGTAGTTGTGCGGCGCCGGAATCCACGGCGCGCCGTCCAGCGGCTGCCACGGCTCCCACTCGATGAAGGCCAGGTCGTCGAACCAGGCGGAGCCCGTGCCCACGGCAGGCGGCTCCACGGCGCAGCGCAGCTCGAACCAGGCCGCGCCCGCGGGCGTGGCCAGGTCGCGCCACTGCCACGTCCAGTCCGCGGTCCCGGTGAAGCGCCCGGCCAGGTCCGTGTCGCTGAGCGGCGTCTCGGTGGTGCGCGTGCCGTAGAAGCGCGCCATGATGCGCGCTTGCGCCGCGTTCTCGGCTTTCAGCCAGCCGGCGGCCGAATGGCGCCGGTCGCCGCGGCACATCAGGTGCGCGATCAGGTCGGTGCCGGTCTGGCCCGACTGCGCGGCGTCGCGCTTGATCCGCAGGCTGCGGCCCCCGCCGCGGCTGACGGCTTCGTCGAGCGACTCGTCGTCGGTGTTGACGTCCCAGAAGTCGGCGCCCTCGTCCTCGAAGCCGGTGTGCCAGAGCAGCTCGCGGCCCCAGGCCGCCTCCCAGCCCGTGGCGGCGCCGCCGCCCTCGACGCCGAGCACCGTCGTCAGGAAACCGTCCTCCGGCAGGAGCAGCGGCGGCGAGGTCACGTAGCCGTCCCGCTCGACCGCGTCGAAGGCGAGGGCCAGCGGCGCCACGGTGGAATCGATCCCTGCGCGCGACAGGTGCAGCCGCGCCTGTGGCTCCGGCCGGGCGGCCGGGTCCGGCACCATGACGACGTTCATCGCCCGCGACTGGTCGGCCAGCCAGCCCAGGATCTCGCGCCCCAGGTTCCCGGTGGCCGGCCGCGGGATCCAGCGGTCGATGAACGCCGGCGTGAAGCGGTAGCCGGTGATGCCGCCCGGCTCCACTTCCAGCGTCAGCACGCCGGTGGGCATGGTCTCGACGTAGGACAGGTCGAACACGAAGTTGCCCAGGCTGTGGGCGATCAGCTTGCCGTTCCACGCCTCGAAGCCCTGCAGCACGTGCGGGTGGTGGTTGATCAGCACGTCGGCGCCCAGGTCCAGGGCCAGGCGGCGCAGCTCGCGCTCGGACGGCGTCGGTTCGTTCAGGAAGCGGAAGTCGGGCGCCTCCTTGCCCGTGTCCTCGACGTCGAAGCCGTCGAAGCCGCCCGGCGCGGCGGCCAGCGGCGGCTCCAGCTGGTACTCGGCGCCGCTGTGCGTCTGCACGATGACGACGTCGGCCTGCGGGCGGGTCGCCGCGATCGCCGCGCCAAGCTGCGCCGGCAGCAGGTAGGCGAAACCGGGCTTGTCCCAGCCCGCGTCCAGGAACGGCTGGTAGCTCCACTCGCGGCCCGTGCGGTTGCACAGGCCGAGGAAGCCCAGGCGCACGCCGTCCTGCGAGCGGAAGGCCGGCTGCACGGCCAGAGTCTCGCTGCTGCCCGCCCCGCAGTACGGGATGCCGAGCGCGTCCAGCCCGGTCATCGTGTCCAGCATGCCGATCTCGCCGTAGTCGATGATGTGGTTGTTGCCGATCGTCACCAGGTCGATGCCGGCGAACGCCAGGCCGGCGATGTTCTCGGGCCGGCTGCGGAAGACCACCGACTTGGTGGGGTGCGGCGTGCCGCGGCTGGTGTAGCTGACCTCGAGGTTGGCCACGTTGACGTCGGCGGCCTGGCCGAAAATGGGCAGGGTCGGCGCGAACAGCGCCTCGATACCCTGCGTGGCGATGATGCCGCCGGCTGTCTCGTAGCCGCGGCCGGTGAAGACGTCGCCCACGAAGTTGACGGTCAGCGCGCCGTCGTCGGGGCCCTCGTGGACCACCACGCGGCAGGTGTCGCCGCCGGCCAGGCCCGTTTCGTCGCGCACGACCAGGCCTACGGTCCAGGGCCGGCTCGCAGTGACGGTGAACGTGTGCACGGGGTCGGGCAGCGGGCTGTCCTGCCCATCGCCGAAGTCCCACCGCCAGGTGAAGGCGTCGGAATCCGGGTCGTGCACCGCGGCCGCGAAGCGCGCCGTCACGTCCCAGTCGCCGGCGCGCGTCTTGGTTTGCTTCTCGATCGTGTACTGGATGTTCACCCGCGGGGCGCGCGGCTGGTCAGCCGTTGCATCCTGCAGCGCGTCGAAGCGCGTGGTGCCGGCGCCGCCCGTGCCGGACTCGTTGACGAAGAAGACGCGGTCGATCACCGGGTCGCCGGCGCCGAACGCCGCGCGCCAGTCCCGCCCCAGCGGCAGCAGGTACTGTTCCCAGGCGCCGGTCGCGAAGGCGCCCTGGTAGACGGTGAACCAGTTCGTGGCCGTCGGCAGGTCGCGACCGGCCACGGCGTAGAACAGCTCGTGGACGCCGTCGCCGAACCCGATCGCCTGCGTGCCGCCCTTGACGACTGCGTTGATCGCGACGCGCCAGATCGTCGTGTCGGCTGCCGCGCGCGGGGCGATCGCCAGCGCCTTCCAGGTGTCGCCGCTCAGCTGCAGCGCGCTGCCCGCGCCGCCCCAGCCGGTGACCAGCGACCACGCGGCCGGCTGCGAGTCCTGCCCCGGGTAGCTGGTCAGGGCGGGGACGCCGTCGTCGAAGGTGGCGATGTCGTCGGCGGCGCGCGCGGCGGCCGCCGGGCCGGCCAGGGCGAGCAGCGCGGCGAGCAGGAGGACGGCCGGCGTCGCGGCGGGACCGGCGCGATCGGGCTGTGGACGCATCGGCGGGCTCCTCGGCTGCCGGGACGGCGCGGCCGGGACGTGCGCGCCTCTGCGAC
>CAYNPY010000013.1:0-50702 GCA_964399195.1 uncultured Fibrobacteraceae bacterium | reverse complement strand
GAAACTGGAAACTGGATGGGGCGAACCCGGAGGCCGCGCCGGACGGTTTCGGCGGAAACAACTCCATCTTGATGGTCGGCGCCGGCGGCGCCGCCGCGCCGGCGCCGCCGGCCGCCAAACCCGCGGCCACGCCGGCCGCGAAGCCCGCCGCCGCCGGCAAGTGCGCCGTCACCTTCGCGCACGCCGCGCCGGGCGCCGGGCGCGTCTGCCTGGCCGGCGAGTTCAACGGCTGGAGCGACAGCGCCAACCCCATGACGAACCAGGACGGCACCTGGACCCTGGTCATGGAGTTGGCGCCCGGCACCTACCAGTACAAGTTCGTCGTCGACGGCACCTGGACGCAGGATCCCAACAACGCCGCGGCCCAGGACGACGGCTTCGGCGGCAAGAACTCGGTCGTCACGGTGCCTGCGGGCAAGGACAAGATCGACGCCGCGGCCGGCGGCGCTGCGGCCGGCGCGGGAGCGGGCGCCGCCGCGGGCGGGGCCGCGGCCGGCGACGGCGAACTGCGTTCGGTGGAGTTCGCCTTCACGCCGGTCATCTCCGGCGTGACGAACGTCTTCCTGGCCGGCACCTTCAACGACTGGAACGACTCGAAGACCCGCATGCTGGACGCGGACAAGGACGGCACGTACACCGTCACGCTGCTGCTGGCCCAGGGCACCTACCAGTACAAGTTCGTCGTCGACGGGCAGTGGAAGCAGGACCCCAACAACCCGGTGGGCACCGACGACGGCTTCGGCGGCCAGAACTCCGTGCTGAAGGTCGACGCCTCGTACGCCACCATCGCGATCGAACTGGGCGACGGGAAGATCTTCAGCGACGACCTCGAGCCCGTCTTCGACTACTCCACGTGCAACCCGCTCACCGCGACCGAGGTGGAACTGACCGCGCGCGCCCACCTGGGCGACGTCGACCGCCTGGTCGTGCACTACCATCTGGGCGGGGGCGAGTGGCATCCCGGCGCCGACAAGAAGGCCGGCCTGGACATGAAGCCGGCCGAGAAGGACGCCTCGTTCCAGTACTACCGCACCAGGGTCAAGCTCGACGCGCCGGACCAGGAACTGCAGTACGTCATCTCCTACCACGACGGCGACCACGTGGAGTGGTTCGGCGCCCGCGGCATGGTGGCTGCGGAGCCCGCGCCCTTCGTCTACCACGCCGCCGAGCACACGCCGTTCCTGACGCCCGAGTGGGCCAAGGACGGCATCGTCTACCAGATCTTCCCCGAGCGCTTCGCCAACGGCGATCCCGGGAACGACCCCGACTTTTCCGAACCGATGTACGAGGGCGCTACGTCGCTGCCGGCCTCCGGCAAGCTCAACGGCGAGTACTTCCACCTCGTGAAGGACTGGTACGACGTGGGCGGGCTGGTGCGCAGCCCGTACCGGACCGACGGCAAGCCGGACTACTACTCCTTCTACGGCGGCGACATCGCCGGCATCCGGCAGAGGCTGGACTACCTGGTCGACCTGGGCGTCACGGTGCTGTACTTCAATCCCCTGAACCAGGGGATGAGCAACCACAAGTACGACCCGGTGGACTACCTGAAGATCGACCCGCACTTCGGCACGCCGGAGGAGTTCAAGGCTTTCGTCAAGGATTGCCACGCGCGCGGCATCCGCGTCGTGGTGGACGTGGCCTTCAACCACACCGGCAACTGGCACTTCGCCTTCCGCGACGCGGTGGAGAAGGGCCCGGACAGCCCCTACTACAACTGGTACGAGTTCAAGCGCTGGCCGCTGCCGAAGTCGCGCGACTTCAACGCCAGCGACTACTACGACTGCTGGTGGGGCTTCGGGCTTCACCCCAATCTCAATTTCGACCTGAAGCGGCCGAACGCCGACGAGAACAACGTCGACGACATCGCGAAGGCGACGCCGAACCAGCCGCTGGTGGACTACGTGCTGAAGACCGCGGATGTCTGGCTGGGCGAATACGACATCGACGGCTTCCGCCTGGACGTGCCCAACGAGGTGCCGTTCTGGTTCTGGAAGCTGTTCCGCGAGCGCTGCGACCAGGTGAAGAAGGACGTCTGGCTGGTGGGCGAGTTGTGGGGCAACGCCGGGCGCTGGATCGGGCCGGAGTGCTTCGACTCGACCATGAACTACAAGTTCTTCCGCGACCCGGTGATGGACTTCTTCGGCAAGGGCTCGCTCGACGCCGCCTCGTTCGACGCGCGCCTGAGCCCGGGCCGCTTCCAGTACCCGCCGCAGTCGGTGGCCGTGATGATGAACCTGATGGACAGCCACGACACGGTGCGCTTCCTGACCAGCGCCGGCGACGTCCGGCGGCTCATGCTGGGCGCGCTGTTCGGCATGACCTACGTGGGCATGCCGCACATCTGGTACGGCAATGAAGTGGGCATGGTGGGCGACAAGGACCCCGACTGCCGCCGGCCGATGGACTGGCGCTATGAGGGCGACCCGCGGCGCAAGGCGCTGCGCGACTACTACGGGAAGATCACGCGCCTGCGCCGCGACACGCCGGTGCTCAGGCGCGGCTCCTTCACCGCGCTTCAGACCAGCGGCAAGGGCTACCTGGTGGCGCGCGAACTGGACGGCAAGCTGGCCGTGGCGGCGTTCAACGCCGGGCAGTCGCCGGTCACGCTCACGCTGTCGCAGGCGGCGCTGAAGGAACTGGCGGGGGCGGGGGCCACCCTGGTGCTGAAGGCGGAGGTCGGCCCGGACCTGTTCCCGCGCAGCGAGGGCGGCAGTTTCCGGACGGGCGACAAGATCGACCTGCGGGGCGGCGATGTGACCCTGACCATCCCGGCCCTAAGTGGCGCGATTTTGCTGAATTAGGATATTCATCTGGCGTTTGGCGCTTGATTTGTGGTAATATCCTCCCGCCAATGACGTGACCCGGACGGGGCGGCCAGGCGCCGCCCCGCCCGCGGTCCGGGTGCCGGCTGGCCTGCAACCCAGGTTCGCCCGCAACGCTCCCAACAGTCGCGCGATACGGCCTTCGGGCCGCCGCGCGGGTCAGCAGCCCCAGGAGGACACGATGAGGAAGTTGTTCATGCTCGCGATGGTCGCCGTGGCGATGCTCGCGGCCGGCCAGGCCCTGGCCACGATCGGCTGGGCCGGCAACGTGTGGCCCAACGCCGGCAGCATGCAGGTGCCGACCGGGCCGTTCAGCGTCTACGTGCAGGTGTGGAAGGGCGGCGTCACCGATGCACCGGGCCAGGGCGCCGGGATCTCCGTGCAGATGCTCGTGTCGAATAATCTCGGCGGCAGCGACAGCGTCGCGATGGGTTACCTCGGCGACGTCGGCAACAACGACGAGTACACCGCGCAGGTGAGCCAGGCCATGCTGATGGGCGCCTCGACCGTGACCGTCGACTTCATCGTTACCGACCTGACGGACATGACGACGTACGCGCCGGTCCGCGACCAGGCCAACAACCCGGCCCCGCTGACCTACAACGTCACCAACGTGCTGCCGAACGACGTGGACGTGACGTTCACGCTGTGCATGAGCGGCGAGCCGACCAGCGGCGCGCCCTGCGTGATCGGCTCGGCCGGCGTCATCGGCGGGTGGGGCACCGGTGTGACGATGACCCAGGTCGATGGCGACCTCTACGACGTCGTCGTGACGTTCCCCGCCGGCAGCAACCCGGCCTTCGAGTACAAGTACAAGAAGGACGGCTGCAACAGCTGGGAGAGCGTCGGCAACCGCACCGTGACGCTGCCCACCGACGGCACCGCCGCCGTCGCGCTGGGCGTCGACAGCTGGAACAACCTGCCGCTGGGCTGCGGCATCGGCCAGACGCTGAGCGAGACGAAGGTCATCTGCTTCCAGGTCTGCGTGGACGCGGTCGGCACGACCGGCGGCGTGTGCGTGATCGGCAGCAGTGCCGAACTGACGGGCTGGACCGACGGCGTGGCGATGACCGAGATCTCGACCGGCCTTTACCAGGCCTGCATCACCTATCCGGCCGGCACGCCGATCCCGCTGAGCTTCGAGTACAAGTTCAAGAAGGACGGCTGCAGCAACTGGGAGAGCGTCGGCAACCGCGCGTTCACGGTGGACAACGCCAGCGCGCCCGAGACCACGCTCACCCACAACTGGGATGACGGCGCCGGCAGCTGCGCCCCGGTGGCGACCGAGGAGCAGAGCTGGGGCGGGCTGAAGAGCCTGTTCCGGTAAGCAGCAGGTTCAGAACCGTCTCATCGGCAAGGGGCCCGGGTTCGCCCGGGCCCCTTTTCGCGGCTACGGGCCAGGCGGTGCCGGCGCCGCCGGCGCCGCCAGCGCCTGCTCGACGAGCGCCAGGTACCGCAGCGCGTTCTCGTGGCCGGGGCGCAGGCGCAGCGCCTGTTCCAGCAGCGGGCGCGCGCCGGCCGGATCGCCCAGCGCGCCGGCGATGGCTCCCAGTTCCGCCAGGCAGTCGGCGGCGTAGGCGGGCTGCAGGACCATCGCGGCCCGCAGCGGCTCGCGCGCCTCGGCGTAGCGGCCCTGCCAGCGCAGGGCCAGGCCCAGGTTGTAGGCGGCCTCCGCCGAGCCGGGCGCGCGCTGCCGCGCGTAGGCGGCCCAGCGCTCGGCGGCCGGGAAGTCGGCGCGGCGCAGGCAGGCGTCCGCCAGGTTGGCGGCGCCGGCGGCGCGCGGATCGCCCAGTCCGGGTTGCGGCCACCAGGCGAGCAGCGCCGCCAGGGCCAGCGCCGCCGCGGCCAGCGGCCGCCGCGGCGCCTCGCGCCAATTCACCACTGCGAGCGCCGCCAGCGGAAAGAACAGCGGCGCCAGCCCCAGCCGGAAGCGGCCCGCCACGAAGAAGGCCAGGATGGACGCGGCCAGCAGGCCGGCCCCGAGCAGCAGCGGGCCGGCTCCGCCGCGGCGCGCGGCCAGGACCGCCCCGGCCGCCGCCAGCGGCAGCAGCAGCCCGAAGCCGATCGGGCCCAGCGCGCGCAGGACCCGGGAGGCGTCCTGGAACGAGGCCAGCGCGACCGAATCCATGATCTCCGCGCGACCGGCCAATAGGCGCAGCTTGCGGCCCAGGTTGGCCGCCGCGGCGCCGGGCTGCTCCGCCATCTCGCGCAGCGCGCGCGCGAACCAGTGGCGCGACACGCCCGCGGGCCCCAGCGCGCGGCCGCTCGCCTCCTCGGCGAGGCGCCGCGCGTCCTGCTGCTCGTAGTCGGGATGGCCGCGGCCGGGGACGATCTCGCGGTACTGGCCGTTGGCGCCGGCGCCGTTGCCGATCCAGAAGTTCACGCCCGCGTTGGCCGTCGTGGGCAGGGGCACCCCGCCGGCAGCGGCGTTGTGCAGCGCGACCGGCAGCAGGCAGGCGACCAGGCCGGCGGCGGCCGCCCCGAGCACGGCCGCGCGCGCCCGCCGGCCGGGGCCTGTCGCGCGCGCCAGCGCCCAGCCCAGCGGCAGGGCCAGCACCAGCGCATTCTCGCGCAGCAGCGCCAGCAGGCCCAGCGCGACGCCCGCCAGGGCGGCCGCGGCCAGCCGGCGGCGCGATGGCGCCGGCGGGGGCGTTCCTTCGCGGGCGGCGACCAGGACGCGCAGCAGCACGGCCGTCAGGGTCAGCGCAAGCGACGTCTTCTCGATCTGCAGGTCGTACCAGATCGCCGGGGCGTAGAGAGCGGCCAGCAGGCCGGCGACCAGGCCCCCGCGAGCGCCCGCGAGCCGCCGGGCCGCGTCCGCGACGAGCGCGGCCGCCAGCGCGCCGCCGAGGCATTGCAGAACACGGACGAGGTCCGGCGCGTGGCCGAACAGGCGGTAGACGGCGGCCAGGAGGTACGGGTAGAGCGGCGCCTGGAAGAACACCGTGCCGGCGTCCGAGCCGCCCGCGGCCAGGCGCCGGCCCCAGGCGTCGAAGTGGGCGGCGTCGCCGAGCAGGATCTCGTTCCAGGGCTCGCCGCGCAATTCCAGCAGTGCCGCCAGGCGGACCAGGGCGGCCAGAGCGAAGATCAACGCCGGCAGGCGCCACGTGGTTGAGCGCCGGAGTGCCGATATCGCCGGGCCCGCCATCGCGCGGCGCTTCAGTGCAGGATCAGGATCGAGTTCTGGCCCCCGAACCCGTCCGCCTCGCCGAGGGGGTTGTTCTGGTCCTGCTCCCAGCGGATGCCCCAGTCGATGGCGAACTTGTACTGGTAGCGGCCGGGCCGCAGCGGGATCACGATCTCCCAGATGCCGTCCTTGTCGTCGTCCTGCATCGCGCCGATGGCGTGGTCGAAGCGGCCGGCGGCCTTGGTGCCGCACCACCCGTTCTCGTCCCAGTTCCCGCAGAGGTTGACGTGGCGCGCCTGGGGCGCCTCGTAGACGAAGCGCACGGCGTGCTCGAAGTCGTCCACGCGGTGCGGGGTCGGCAGGCGGTTGCGCAGGATGCGCGCGTAGCCGCAGCCGGAGACGGCCGCCAGAGCCGCGGCGGCAATGACGGCGACCGCCAGCAGCAGGAGCGCCCGTCGGCGGGAGACGGTGAGGCGGCGGATCGGCATTCTTGACGCTCCTAGAACTGCAGCTGCGCGCGCAGTGTGACGACCCGGGCCTTGGCCAGGTGCTCCTCGGCGTCCAGTTCGCTGGCGCCCGGGTTCTCGAACAGCCAGCGCTGGCGATGCCACCAGCGGCCGGTCTGGCGCCCGTCGTAGGCGATGCCGAAGTCCACCGGGTCCACGCCCCAGGCGGCGACCAGGTCCAGCTTGCGGATCGGCGTGTAGCGGACGCCGAGGAACGGCGCGAAGAAGTCGCGGTCCGACTCCTCGCCCGCCGCTTCGCTGTGGTAGACGATCCAGCGCAGGTCGGCGATCAGCCCGGTCGAGCGGGTCAGGTCGCGGTCGTGGCGCAGGATCAGCTCCAGCGTGCGGTCGGCCAGGCCGGCGACGCCGTGCTCGACGCGGGCCAGAGACCATTCCAGTTCGGTGTGGCCGCGGCGCTCCGCAGGCGCGCCCAGCGCGGCGCGGCCAGCGAACCAGACGCTGTCGCGGCGGTGCGAGCCGAACGTCGTGTCGGCGGGCACGTCGCGTCCCACGGCGGCGTAGTCCAGCTCCAGGCTTGAGCGGCGCAGCCACAGCAGCAGCGAGCGGTCGTCGTCGGCCCAGTCCAGCGTCAATTCGGTCGAGTCCTGCGTGGCCACCGCCGGGCTGGGCAGGATGGAGTAGCGGATCTGCTTGTTGGCCAGGTCCTGGGTGTCGAAGAAGATGGCCATCTCGCGCTCGGCGCCGGTGCCGCCGCTCGTCGCGTCCCACAGGTGGCGCAGGCGACCGTGCAGCCGCTCGCGCGGCGTCCATTCCGCCTCGACCTGGAAGCGGGCCTGCGTGCGGTCCAGGAAGGGCAGGCCCATGGCGCCGTTGGTGTTGTTGGGCCCGTACCGGTTGCCGGTCACGAACTGCTGCTTGCGGTCGACGGCAACGCCCTGAACGCCCAGCAGCCACTGCTCGCCCGCCCGGTAGCGGACGTCGAGGCCCGCGTTGTAGGTGTGGCTCTCGATCTCGTACCAGTCGCTCGAGTCGCCCGTGTTGGCGCGGTGCTCGTCGAGGACCGGGATGCCCGTGGAAGGAAGCCCGATCAGCGTGGCGAAGTCCATCCAGATGAGCCAGCGCTCGGCCCACAGCGGCAGGCCGATCTCCAGGTTCCCCTCGCGCCGGGAAAGGCGCACGCCGATGCGGTCCTCGCCCGTGTTGTCGAACAGATTCGGGTCGTTGTAGTAGTCGTGGTTGTGCGCGTTGGCGAAGAACGCGTCCAGGTGGACGCCGGCCGGGTCGGCGCGGAACAGCGCGCCGGCGGTGCCCTTGCCGTAGTCCAGGTGGTCGTGAAGGATCGTGCCGGGGTGGTCCAGGTCGCCGCCCATGCGCATCAGGTCCGATCCGGTGAAGATCTCCCGGTTCCAGAACGCGGTCAGGTCGAAGTTGGCCGGGTGGACGTGCAGCGAGGCCTCGTCGAGGAAGGCCGCGATGTTGTTCTGGATGATCGCCTCGCCCGAGTCCAGGCGCAGCCGCGTGTAGCTGTCGGTCAGGTCCGAGACCTTGGTCTCGAAGTTCAGGTCGACCGACTGCGCAGGGCGCTGCAGGCGGAAGCGCGGGTCCGAACGGAGATTCTTCGCGAACTCCAGGCGCGTCAGGTAGCGGCCGCCCACGTAGACTTTCGGGTTCAGGGGCGTGTTGGAGGCGGGGCGGCCGGTGTCGGCCGCGCTGCCGGCGGCCACCAGCTTGCCGTCGGCGCCGACCGTGACCACCGAGTTCACGCCGCCGTAGGGGTCGGACTGGGTCTCGGGGTTCTCGGCGTCGGCGAACCACGAGCCGTCGGCAACGAACTTGTACTCGTGCTTGCCCGCGGGCAACGCGTGCACGATGACCCAGTTGCCCTTGCCGTCATTGGCCAGGGGCAACTGGTCGGCGTTCCAGCCGTTGAAGGAGCCGGCCAGCGTCACGCGCGAGGCGCCCGGGTTGTGGTAGGTGAACTGGACGCCGCCGTCCACGGCGCGCGGCGGCCCGACGGTGAAGCGCTCGGGCGCCTTGCCCGCGGGGGCGGGAGTGGCCGCGATCGTCGGCGCTTGGGTGGCCGCCGCCGCGTCGGCGACGGGTTTGCCGTCCGCGCCGATGCTCACCAGCGAGTTGCTGCCGCCGAACGGGTCGGGCTTGCGGCGCGGGTTGTCGGCGTCCTCCTGCCAGGCGCCGTCGACCACGAACTTGTACTCGTGGTCGCCCGGCGGCAGCGCGAGTGTCACGCTCCACAGGCCGTCGTCGCCGCGCGACAGCGGCTGGGCGGTGGCGCTCCAGCCGTTGAAGTCGCCGGCCAGGTACACCGCCTGCGCGGCGGGTGCGCGGCAGGTGAAGACGGCGCCGCCGTCGCCGGCCGTGACGGCCGCCAGGGCCGGCAGGGCGAACAGGAGCAGCGCCAGGCCCAGGCAGGCGCCGCCGGCGCGGCGCGGACTTCGCGGAATGCGGTAGGCAGTCATCATCATCTCCCTGGCGGGCGCCCGGGCCCGCCGCTCGGCGTCAGTACCAGGCCTTCAGCAGCAGCTTGAAGCGGTCGCGCAGGTTGTCGTTGGTGTTCTCGTTCACGAACCAGTCGGTGTAGGCCAGGTTGTCGGACTGGCCCGGATCGCCGTACTCGAAGTAGAGTTCCGAACCCCAGCCGATATCGTACTTCAGTTGGGCGAACAGCGTGTTGCGCGCCTCGGTCTCCTCGTTCACGTTCATCGCGCGCAGGTAGCCCTTCAGGCGTTCGGTCAGGTTCACGTTCATGTCGAAGCCCATGGTCGTGACCTGGCGGAACGTGCCCTGGTCCTTGACGCGCGCCTGCAGGCGGATCTTCGCCAGGAAGTTCTCGACCGACACCTCGCCGAACCAGTCGGGATAGGTGAGGAAGTCGTTCACCTCGATCGAGGCGTCGAAGCCGTGCCACTGCTTGTAGGCGAAGCGGCCCTTGAAGCCCTTGATGAATTCCATGTAGAGCTCGCCGTACCATTCGGTGGCCGGGCGCAGGCCGCCGCCGGGCTGGTCCGCCTCGTGCTTGCGGTACTCGTCCCAGACCACCTTCGCCGTCACCGCCTTGCGCGGCACCAGCCAGATGCCCTCGACGTGCCGCTGCACGCGGTTGTAGCCGTCGCCGCCCTCGTCGAAGCGGCCGGCCATGTAGTCGCGGAAATTCGCGCCCACGTCGCGGTACCAGGCGTGCACGGTCAGCGCGCCCAGGTGCAGGTCGCGCCCCTCGAACGCCAGGGCGGTGGCGTCGCGGCGAGGGTTGCCGAACACCGTCTCCCCGTAAGGGCGGCGGCTGTAGGCGAACTGCGTGGTCCAGCGAGACTGCTCCAGGTTCAGCGGGCCCAGTCGCAGCCCGGTCGTGACCAGGTTGCGCGGCGTGAAGGCGATGTCGGCCGACCACACGTCGTTGTGCATCAGCGGCGTCAATTCGCGCCAGTTGTCCAGCGAGGTGTCCGTCCAGTCCTTGCGCAGGAAGAGGGCGCCGGATTCGAGGCGGCCGCCCCAGGCCTTGTGCCGCGCGCGCACGATCGCCGCGTTCTCGCCGCTGGGCACGTCGCGGCCGCCGTCGCTGTAGGTGCCGCCGTTGTCGCTGAGGATGACGGTGCCGCCCAGGTTGCGGATGCCCAGGAACTCCGTCTCCCAGAAGTCGAAGCGGAGGCCCTGCGCCTTGGGTCCCCAGTCGTCGTTCTTCAGCTTGTAGTCGTCGATCAGCTGCAGCAGGGGCACGTCGTTCAGCCAGAACCGGTTCTGCCTGTAGAACAGGAACGCCTCGGACTTGCGCTGGCGCAGCTTCAGGTGGCCCTCGCCGTTGATCCAGCGCGGGCGGTAGTAGTCGATCTCCGGCGTGCGGTCGTCGTCGCGGTTGGAGCTGCCCCACCAGCGCGTGAAGATCTCGAAGCGGTCGTTCGGGTTCGAGAGGAACTTCAGCTCCACGAAGTGCCGGGGCATGCCGTTGTCGCCGGGCGAGCCGACGTGCCAGCGGCCGTCGTTCTTCTGCGCGGCCATCTCGGCCTCGTAGTAGCCCTCGACACGGGTGGCCGCGCCGGCGGGCGCGGCGGCCAGCGCGCCGAGCAGCGCGAGCGCCAGGCACGGCACGGCTCGTCGCCGGAAGAGGCGGCGGCTGGAGACGGATGGGGACACGCGCACGTTCAGTTCCTCACCGTGAAGGAGAGCAGGTACACGTTGCCGAGGCGCCGGTCGGTCTGGACGGCGAAATCGGCCTGCCAGTGCTTGTCCTGCAGGCCGGCGCCCATCGTCACCAGGCCGCGGTCCAGGCCCGAGCGCAGCACCAGCGCGTTGAAGAACCAGATCTCGGCGCCGCCGTGCACGACGACGTTGTCGGCCTCGCCGTTGCGGCTGCGGACGTCGGCGGTCACCAGCAGGGTCTCGCGGAACAGCCAGCTGCCGCCGGCGGCCCAGTCCGAGGGCACCGGGTCGGGGTCGGACGTGTTCTCGAGCAGCTGCAGCTCGGTGCCCTTGAGGTTGTAGAAGGCGGCCCCCAGGGTCCACGCGCCGCCGCTGTCGTAGAGCAGGCCCAGGTCGGCCGAGAACCCGTGGTCGCCGCCGTTGTAGTAGGGGTCGTTGTAGCGCTCGTAGCCCGGCGCCGAGAGCAGGAACAGCTTGCCGGTGACCCCGATCGAAAGGCCCGGCAGGAACGGCACCTCGCGGGCCACGGCGAGGTTGATCTGGTCCTCGCTGTAGAGGTGGGGGATCGCCAGGCGCACCCAGCTGGCCCCGAAGTGCCAGTCGCGCCAGGACGGCGCCTCGACCGCCAGGTAGTCGTGGCGCAGTTCGTCGGTGTCGTACAGCCAGGCCCGCGTCAGCATGAGCGACAGCCGCTCGCTGCGCACCAGGCCGGCCGGGTTCCAGAACGCGGCGTTGGCGTCGTCGGCCAGCGAGACGAAGGCCGAGCCCATCGCCCGCGGCCGGGCCCCCATGCCCAGGAACCGGAAGTCGGCCCAGGCGTCGCCGGCCGCGCCGCCCAGCGCCAGGGCCGCCGCGGCCGCCGCGGCCCAGCGCCGCGCCGCCTGCAGGTGCGCGCGCCTCATCGGATCACCGCCACGGAATGGTTGCTGCGGAGGGTCCGCGTGCCGCCGGCCTGGTTGTAGGTGGCGATCACGCGCAGGATGTAGATGCCGTACGGCACGAACTCGCCCTTGGCGTCGCGCCCGTCCCAGATGAGCCCCGCCACGCGTCGCGGCGTGGGATCGTTCAGGTCGGCGCCGGCGTAGGGGAACGTCTCGGTCAGCAGGGCCCGGCGCACGCCCGTGATGTCGTAGATCTCGACGGTCACGGTCGCCTCGCGGTCCAGGTAGAAGCTGATGTTGGTGTCGTCATACAGGCCGTCGCCGTTCGGCGAGAACGGGTTCGGCGAGATCGTGATGCCCGACAGCACCTCGCCCGCGTCGGCGGCCACGGCGTCGGTCAGGAACAGGCCGTAGGTGCCGGCCTGGCCTACGGTCGCGGTGACGTTGTTGCCGGTGCCGGTCACGTTGCCGCCCACCAGCACCCAGCGGCCGGCGGAGGGGGTGTAGCGGTAGAGCGCGACGTGCTGCTCCTGTGCGCCGGCTGGCAGCCAGGCCTGCGGGTAGTGCAGGCTGAGGTCCAGCGTGCCGGGCAGGTCGCCGTCGTACACCACACGGCCGCCGAGGGCGTCGGTCGTGGCCAGCGACACCTCTCGGAAAACGCCCAGCGGGACCCCATCGGGCACCGCGGTCTGCGCGCCGAGGCCGGCGGGAGCCAGGCAGAGGTTCCAGGTCAACTCCACGTGCGCGCCCATGGTGTCGGGCGCGACGGGAGCGCCGGTCCAGGCCCGGGCCACGTGCCGCGCGACCAGCTGCGCGCTCAGCCGCTCGGAGAGCTTCATCTGCGAGCCGTCCACCTGCAGCAGCCCGATGTCCGGCCCGGCCAGCAGCGCCGATTCGGCGCGGCAGGGAGCGGTCGGCAGGATCTGCAGCGTCGTGACCGGCGAGACGGTCGGTTGGTTGCCCGGCGCAGCGTCGTCGGCCTCGATCTCGAACTCGAGGTAGCGCGTCGAGTCGATGGGCGAGGCCGCCAGCGAATCGAGGAAGCTCGGCAGCACGTCGACCACCCAGATGTCGTTGCCCAGGTAGCCCAGCGGGATCGTGCGCTGCCAGCCTTCACCGGCGAAGTTCGTCGCGCGGTAGCGGAACTCGGCGCGCTCGACGCGGTCGTCGTCGGTGATGCGGAACGCCAGCGCCAGCGGGGCGCCTTCGAGAGGAGCCACGGTCGTGACCACCGAACCCTTGCCCCCGGTGTCGATCACCGGCGGGCCGGTGTCCTCGAAGGTCGACATTTCGATCGCCACCGGCGTCAGGCCGTCGGCCAGCCGGGCCAGGGCCTGGGGCGACTCGTAGTCGAGGATCTGCTCCTGCGTCGCGCCCGGCGCGTGGCCGGCGCCCGCGACCAGCAGCAGGTCGACCAGGTTGGCGTCGCGGTCGCCGTTGGCGCCGCCGCCGAAGTTCCACTCGCTGCGGCCCTCGTTGATCCAGCGGATGCCGCCCAGCACCTCCTCGCCGCCGAAGTCGTGGCTGGCCATACAGACGGCGATGTCCCAGGCGCGGACCTGCTCCGGCGTCGGGTTGCCGAGCGCGGCCAGCGAGACCAGCGCCGTCACGGTGTTGGCGTCCGGGTCGCCGATCAGCAGGATGTCCCGGTCGCCGCGCAGCGCGTTGGCGCGCCAGGAGTCGAGCGTGTTCTGGCCGCGCGAGGGGATCAGTGCCTTGTACCAGCCGTCCATGATGATCGCGTAGTCCCAGGCGTCCCAGCTCTGGAAGGCCGCGCCGCGGGCGGGCAGGCTGGCCGTGGCGCCGCCGGGACCGGTGTCGATCAGGATGTCGATCTTCTCGATGTTCAGTTCGGCATAGAGCGGGTTCCAGTCCGCCGTGCCCGGGTCGTCGGGGTCGGGGAAGTCGCCGATCCCCACCTGGAAAGCCAGCATCGGCACCGACTCGCCGCCGACCACCGCGACGGTTTCGTAGACGGTCAGGCCGGTCAGGTCGAACGCGCCGGGGACGAAGGCGATGTTCGTCGGGTAGGTCACGTACTTGCGCTGCGTGCCGGGCTGGTTGGGGCCGTGGTCGTCGCCGACGGCGTCGGCGACCTGGATGATCGGCTCGACGATGGCCGTCACGTCGACGGTCACCGTCGCGGTGGCGGCCAGCGCGTTGCCGGCGTCGAAGGCGCTGACGACGATCGTCTGCTCGCCGCCCGGGTTGCCGATCGGGATCAGCAAGGTGTTCGCGTAGCGCCCGTCGCCGGCCGCGAGGTCGCCGTGCGCCTGCAGGCCGTCGTCGTGGAGGCGCACGGCGCCGCCGCCGCCCAGCGCCGAAAAGTCGGCCAGCACGTCGCCGATGCCGTCGCCGGCGTCCGTGACGCGGACCGAGACGGTCAGCAGCTCGCCGGCGGCAAGCGCCGCGGGCGCGGCGGCCGCCTCGCTCAAGGTCGGCGGTGTCGGGAAGACCTGCTTGACCACGTACGTCGGCCCCCATGCGTGCAGGGTCGTGGGGCCGAGGGCAGTCTCCCAGTCGCCGGGCTGGGGGTCGTTGTAGTCGAAGGTCAGGTTGAGCGTCGAGTCCTGCGGGGCGGAGTCGAAGGCGGCGCGCTTCACGCCGTCCTCCTGCGTGAGGTAGAGTTCCATCCGCAGCGAATCCGGCGCGCCGCCGAACGGTTCCCAGGGCACGTGGATCAGGACGCGATCGGCCAGCTTGCGGACCCAGGTCGGCTGGATGTTCCAGCCGGCGTTCGGGTCGTAGGCGGCGGCGTCCTGGTTCCACCATTCCCAACGCGATTGCGCCGGGTTCCAGCGGCGGAAATCGCCGTAGTCGTTGGCCGAGTACTTGGTCGTCAGCGCGAAGTCGGGCCGCTGCGCGTGGGCGTAGTTGACCGGCTGCACGAACGGGTCGACCGTGGCGCCCGCGGCGTCGAAGCCGGTCTCGAAGATCACATGCAGCTGCAGCCCGTTCCAATTGCTCGCGAACGGGATCTCCAGGTTCAGTCCCGTCGGGTCGTTGTCGACGACCAGCGCGGTCAGGTCCGTCGTGTCGAAGGTGCGGCGCGTTGCCGGCTCGTCCGGCCAGGCGGCGTCGGTGATCACCGTCACGTCCCGCAGCAGCAGTTCCGCCTGCGCCGGGGCCAACCCCTCGCCCGCGACGCCGAGGGTGACCAGGCCGGCCTGCCCCGACGGCGTGAAGGTGACGGCAGCGCGGCCGTCCGGCCCGGTGGTCGCCGTGGCGGGCGCGAAGCCGCCGCGGGCGGCGGGATCGGCGGTGAACGCGGCGACCAGCCCCGGCTCGGCCGTGTCGTTGCCCCAGGCGTCGATCGGCAGCGCGGTGACGGTCAATGGCGAACGAAGGCTGCTGACGGCGGCGGGCAGCGACAGTCGCCAGCCCGCGGTCTCGCCGGCCACGACGGTGACCGGCAGGTGGTCGCGGCCGCTGTCCAGCGTGCCTCCACGGACCTGCAGGGTGCGCCCGTTCACGACGACGGTGGCCGTCACCTGCAGCGGTCCGGCGCCGGTGGCCGACAGCACGCCGGTGGCGCGGCCTTCGCCGTTGGTCAGCACCGTCGAGGCGGCGAACTGGCCCCGGCCGGCCGGCCCGGAGACGAGCGCGAAGGAAACCGGGATGTCCGCCAGCAGGCTGCGGTTGCGGGCCGAATCGTACAGCTGGGCCGCGACGCGCAGCGTGTCGACGCCGCCGGCGACGAGCGTGTCGCGGACCGCGGTCAGGACCACGGTCACCGGCTGGGGGTCCTGGAACGCCACGACGATGCGCCCGGCGATGGGCGCCTTGCCCGGCTGCGCCAGGTAGACGCGCAGCACCTCCACCGCGGTGTTGCTCATCCAGAAGGCGGCGCGGCCGCCGGCAAACGTGACGACCGAGTCGACCTCGGATTGCGCCGGGCCGCGGTAGAAGACCGGCGTGCCGGTTGGGCGCGAAAGGTCGTCCATCTTGCGGGCCGACAGCCGGAACCCCGACAGGCGGCCGTCCACGTCGTAGATGTCGTCGCGCCCGGCGTCGTCGCGGGCGGCCAGCAGCACGCGCGAGGATGTGAAGGGATCCTGCCCCGGCCGGTAGTAGGTGGCGCGCACCTCCGGCTGACGGGCGCCCGCCTCGTCGACGATCTCCAGCCGCGTGGCCCGGACGGCAGCCAGCGCCAGCGCGCCCAGCGAGGTGTCCTCGGCCGAGACGTTGAACGTCACCGAGCGCGGGACGTAGCCCGTGGCCTGCAGTTCGAGGCGGAAGTCGCCCGGCTCGAGGAAGAACGCGAACGTGTCGCCAGCGGCGTCGAACAGGAGCGAGTCGCGCCTGACGCCCCGGCTGTCCCACAGCCGGCCGACGCCGGCGGCGTCCGGGCCGTCGAAGGCGAGGGCGCCGCGCACGCGCGCCTTGAGCGGGAGCGCGAAGGCGAAGCCCGTGGCGTCGATGCCCGCGGTCACCGTGAACGTCGTGTCCGCCTCGACGTAGATGGGCGGCAGCGTCTCGGTCGAGAGGTTGAACGTGCCGCCGACCGGCGTGAAGAACTCGAACGTGCCGCCGCTGGCGGGGAAGCCGCTCGATCCGAGCAGCGCGCCCTGGCCATCGCGCAGCCGGACCGTTCCCGGCTTGCCGAGGCCCCCGACCAGCTCGGCGAAGGCGATGCTGCCGGCGATGCGCGTCTGGCGCAGCAGCGTCAAATCGGCCCCGGTGTAGTCGACGCCGGTGGTCACGGTGATCGGCAACTCGAACGGCAGGTAGGTGGCGGCGCTCGCCACCAACCGGTATTCGCCGCCTGTCTCGACGAAGAACACGAAGGGGCCGCCGGCGGCCGTGAAGGGCAGGCTCTGCCGCACGACGCCGCCCTCGTCGCGCAGTTCGACGCTCCCGGCCCCGCCGGGGCCGGAGGCGAACGCCACGGTGCCGCGGATGGCGGTGGCCTTGACCAGGGTCTGGTCGATCCCGGTGACGGCCTGGCCCGAGCCCACCTCGACCATGCGCTCGTCGGCGAAGTAGCCGACCGCCGAGGTGGTCACGCGGTACGTCCCGGCCGGCAGGCGCGGCAGCGTCCAGGCGCGGACGCCCGCCGCCGTGGTCACCACGCTCAGCGGCGCGCCGGGGTCGCGGCCGGCGAAGCCGACCAGCTCCGCCTTGACCGTGAGCGCCGCGGTGCCGTCGTCCTCCGGCAGCGTCGCCGTGCCGCTGATCGTGGCGGTCAGGGGATCCGGCACGCCGTCGCCGTCGTCGTCGACGACGGAGGCGTGCATGGCGGTGACGGTGACCGCGCCGGTGCCGCCGTCGAAGCCGGCGTTGTTGGGCGCCGGGTCGATGCCGTTGCGCGTCGCGTCGTTGCGGCCGATGAAGGCCAGGGCCTTGATCACCGCGCGCTCGGGCACTTCGCCGCCCAGGTCCGGATAGAGGACGGTCCAGGGGATGGCCAGTTCCCCGTTCAGCCAGAAGATGAACTGCGCGGACTCGTCGGACTTGGCGCCGGTGTTGGCGGCCTGCGCCGCGGTGATCGCGGCGGACACGGGCGCGACCGCGCCCGCAGCATCGGTGACGCGGAAGGCGCGGGGCTTGCCCCCCGGGTAGCCGTCGGCGGCGGTGCGGCCGACGATGAAATCGACGCGGTGGCCTGCCGGCAGCGCGACGTTCGCCGGCAGCGAGTCCAGCTCGGCCGCGTTCGTCGGGCCCACGCCGCGGTCGAGATCGAGGTAGATCGTGAGCGCCTCGTTGGCCGCGAGGTCCTGGTAGGTCACGCCCAGGTAGAGATTCGCCTCGTCCCAGGTCAGCCACAGCCGGCGCACGTTCGCCGTGCGCGCGGTGATGTTGTCGTCGGCGGCGTCGTCCACCACCCGGTCGGCGGCGTCCCAGTCGGCGGCGCCCGCCGTGATGACGCCGTCGATGACCGGCGTGTCGAAGGGGACCGCGCCGGCCCGCGGGACGGCCGCGAGGGCCGCCGCCAGACACAGCGCGAGCGTGGCGAACAGGGCCCGCCTGGGGGCCGCCTCTGGCGCGGAGCGCCGCTGGATTCGGGTACTCATGGCCGGGAATCTAAGCCATGCGCGCCTGCATATTCAATCCCCATGCGAAAGTGGGCCCGGATTGCGGGCGCCGGCGACCAGGGCGCCGCCTGCGTGGTTGTCCACCGGCCCGATCCGGTGTAAGGTCGGTCGCCATGAGAACGCCGCTCATTTCGCCGCAAGCCCGGTCGATTCCCGATGCCGCCCTGGCGGCCGCGGCCCTGCTGGCGGCACTGCTGCCGGCGGCCGCCGGCTGCGGCCGGAGCGACCGCTCCCGCAGCGTCATCGTCTGGGAGCAGATGGACCCCCAGGAACAGGTGCTCTTCGACGAGCACGTCGCGCAGTTCCGCGCGAACCACCCCGAGTTCGCCGGGTTCTCGATCGAGCGCGTCCACTACCGCGTGGAGGACCTGCAGACGCAGTTCCAGACGGCCGCCCTCGCCTTCGGCGGCCCCAACCTGGTCTACGGGCCCTCCGACAAGATCGGCCCCTACTCGATCATGGGCCTTCTGATGCCCGTCGACGAGCTGTTGCCCGCCGCCGAGCTGGCCCGCTTCCAGCCGGAAGCCCTGCCGACGCTGGAGGGCAAGGTGTGGGGCCTGCCCGATCAGGTCGGCAACCACCTGACGCTGGTCGCCAACCGGGCGTTGGTCGACACGATCGCCGCCGACACCGACGCCTGGCTGGAGCAGCTGCGCCGCCTGACCGTCGACCGCGACGGCGACGGCAAGCCCGACCAGTACGGCCTGGTGTTCAACCTGCTGGAGCCGTTCTGGCTGGTGCCGTGGCTGGGCGGCTTCGGCGGCGTGGTGATGGACGACAGCGGCCGACCCACGCTGGACACCCCGGCGATGGCGCAGGCGCTCGGGTTCCTGTCCGGCCTGAAGCGCGAGCGCGTCGTGCCCCTGGAATGCGACTACCCGCTGGCCGACACCATCTTCAAGGAGGGCCGCGCCGCCTACATCATCAACGGGCCCTGGTCCTGGCAGGGCTACCGCGAGGCGGGCCTGGACATCGAGCTGGCGGCGCTGCCCAGGGTCGCGGGGACGGGCCTGTGGCCGGCGCCGTTCACCTCGGCCAAGTGCTACAGCATCAACCGCTACCTGGACCCGGCGACGCGCGACTGCACCGCCGCGCTCCTGTCCTGGCTGACCGGCCCCGAGGTGCAGTTGAACCTGGCGCGCCGCCTGGGCGTGCAGCCGGGCGACCTGACGGCCGCCGCCGCGCCCGAACTGCAGACCGACCCGGCGATGATCGCCAGCCGCGACCAGATCGCCAAGGGGCGCCTGATGCCCATCGTGCCGGAGATGCGCGCCGTCTGGGACGCCATGCGCCCCTTCTACCAGAGCGTGATGAACGGCGAGCTGGAGCCGGCCGCTGCCGCCGCGGCGATGCAGGCGCGCGCGGCCGAGACGATCGAGGTGATGCACGAATGAAGGGTCGCCGCGGCCTGGCCCTGTGGTTCCTGCTGCCGTCGCTCGTGGTGCTGGCGGGGGTGGTGGCCTACCCGTTCGCGTTCAACCTCTGGATCTCGCTGACGAACTGGAACATGTTCCACTTCCAGCACCCGCAGTTCCAGGGGCTGGACCATTTCGCCAAGATCGGCGGGCTGATCGTCGAGCCCTTCGCGCGCCCGCCGTCGCAATGGGCCGCCGCGCTGGCGCAGAACGAGTTCTACCGCATCTTCGGCAAGACGTTCGCCTGGACGGCGGTCAACCTGGTCTTCCACTTCACGCTGGGCCTGGGCGCAGCAATGCTGCTGAACCGCCGGCTGCCGGCCCGCGGCCTCTACCGCGCGCTGCTGATCCTGCCCTGGGCCATGCCGCAGTACATCAGCGCCCTGACCTGGCGCGGCATGTTCAACGTCGAGTACGGCGTCATCAACCAGCTGCTGGCCAAGGCCGGCGCCCAGCCCGTGCCCTGGTTCAGCAGCGAGTTCTGGGCCTTCCTGGCGCCCACCATCACCAACATCTGGCTGGGCTTCCCGTTCATCATGGTGATCGCGCTGGGCGGCCTGCAGAGCATCCCGCAGGAACTGTACGAGGCCGCGCGCATCGACGGCGCGGGTCCCGCGCGGCGGTTCTTCCGAATCACGCTGCCGATGCTCAAGCCCGTGCTGCTGCCGGCGCTGGTCCTGGGCACCATCTGGACGTTCAACAACCTGAACGTCATCTGGCTGGTCACCGACCAGGGCCTGCCGGCGGACAAGACGCACATCCTGGTCACCTACGTCTACAAGGCCGCCTTCTTCTACTACCGCTACGGCTACGCCGCGGCGTTCAGCGTCTTCATCTTCCTGGTGCTGCTGCTGATCGTCCGCGGCTACGACCGCGTCTCTCGGCAGGAGGTGTACTGATGGCCGGCCGCCGGCGCGTCCTGAAGGCGTGGGAGATGGTCTGGGTCCACGCGCTGGTGTGGCTCCTGGTCCTGTTCGCCGTGTTCCCGGTGCTGCAGGTCGTGGGCATCAGCCTGCGTCCCGGCGACCAGCTCTACTCGACCGACCTGCGGATCTTCCCGGAGAACGCGACGCTCGACGCCTACCGCATCATGGTCACCGAGAAGCCGTTCTTCCGCTGGCTGGGCAACTCGCTGCTGGTCTCGCTGTCGACCGCGCTGGTGGGCGTGGCGCTGGCCAGCCTGGGCGGCTTCGCCCTGTCGCGTGCGCGCTTCGCCGGCCGCGGCGCCGTGCTGCAGGGCATCCTCATGACGCAGATGTTCCCGGCCACCATGCTGTTGCTGCCGCTCTACCTGTTGATGCGCAAGCTGCACCTGGTCGACACGCTGGCGGGCGTGGTGGTGGCATACGTGGCGACCGCGCTGCCATTCTGCATCTGGACGATGAAGGGCTACTACGACACCATCCCCGAGGCCCTGAACGAGGCCGCGCTGATCGACGGCTGCACGCCGCTGGCCGCGTTCTTCCGGGTCACGCTGCCGCTGAGCGCGCCGGCGCTGGTGATCACCGCGCTGTTCAGCTTCATGACCGGCTGGAGCGAGTTCATGGTCGCTCGCGTGCTGCTGGCCAGCCAGGAACTGATGACGCTGCCGCTGGGGCTGGAGTCGCTGTTCACCACCTACCAGACCGAATGGGCGAACTACGCGGCGGGCTCGTTGCTGGTGTGCGTCCCGGTCGTGGCGCTGTTCCTGGCGCTGAACCGCTACCTGGTGTCGGGGCTGACGCTGGGCAGCGTGAAAGGCTGACGCCGCGCCCCAGCTCGGGTGCGCGGCGTCGATATCGCCCCGCCGGGCGGGCAACGCTCAGTCAGGCCTTCGCGGGTCCGCCGACCGCACCGAATCCGGCGGCACCGTCGCCAGTTCGATCTCCTGCGCGAACCCGTCCGGTCCGTTCAGCACCAGGATCAGCGGACCCTGACCGTAGGCTTCGACGTAGCGCCGGTACAGCGGCCCCAGATCGAAGCCCAGATCCCGCGTGAAGTAGGCCTCGCACAGTTCCTGCGTCTCGTGCACCAGCGTCAGGGCGGCGCGCGGCGGCATGCTCTCCATGAACCCGCCGGACATCCACAGCGCGAACGCGTGCTCCGGCTGGCAGCCCGAGAAGCCGACGCGCAGGTTGAGGCGCGGCCCGCTGACCGAATGCTCCAGGAACAGCCACGGGGAGCGGTGGAGCTGGGCGGGCGGGCGGTCGGTGAAGCCGATCACGCCGGTCGGCGGGGGCGGCGGCGGCGCGTCGCGGGCGACGCCGAAGTGGCCACCCCGCCAGCTCTGCAGGCGGCCGTCGGGTCCGGTCGTCACGACCACCTGCCGCGGGTTGGGCGTGGTCAGCGGAACCGGCCGGGGGCCCATCTCCAGCGAGACGAAGAGCACCTCGTAGAGACCGGCCGCGTCGATCGGCGCTTCCCACCAGCCGTCAGGCCCGGGCGAAGCCCAGGACGTGACCCCGCCCGGCGCGGTCACCTGCACGCCGCCGGCCAGATAGGGGGGCTCGAAGGGAGCCGGCGTCCCATCGCGGTCCAGGTCGAAGAAGAGGCGGCCGGCCAGCCGGGCCTGTCCCGCGAAGGCGCCCGTCTGGATCCGGGCGGCGAACGAGAACGGCGCCAGATCCGGGTCGGCGAAGGTCCAGGTGCGGGCCGGGGTGGCTTCGCCCGGCGCCAGCGGCTGCCCCGCCAGCAGGTCCGTGTAGTCGAAGCCCCAGCCCGCGGTGTCGGTCACGGCGGCAGCCGGATCGGTCAGCGGGCCCGGCCGCACATAGTCGGCGTTCAGCGGCGCCACCGCGGCCGGCTGCAGCGCCGCGATCCAGACCACCAGCGGCGGCGGCACCGCTGTGGTCGAGAGATTGACCACGCGCACCGACAGCGAGACGGTGCCCGCCCCGCCATCGGTGACCAGGTCGTCGCCCTCCAGGCGCAGCCGCACGGGCGCACCGTCGGGTCCGGGCACCTGCACGTCGCTGAGCACGAAGGTGCCGGCGCCCGGGTCGAGCCGGTTGCCCGCAGTCTTGTCGGGCGCCGACGAGTCGGAACAACCGGCCGCCAGCGCGGCCGCGGCCAGCAGGAGGCACAAGGCGGCAGGCGCGGGGCGGGGGGCTCGCGGGCCGCGGGGACGGGGAGCGGATGCGCGCAGCGACATCGCGGACCTCCACGGTGGGACGTGATCGGGTGGAGGGGTGCCAGGCAGTCATCAGTCTACGCAATCCGGCCGCTTCGGGGCAAGGGTCCCGGTGCGCCCGTGGGGCCCGATGCGCCCGTGCCCGGGCGCGCCCGCCGGGTGCGACGCGCCCGCGCGGAGGCGTCGCGGACACTGGCGCGATCGCCACGCGCCTGCTAGCGTCGGCGCAGACGCGCACCGGCGCGCGGGCTGGGCGCCGGGCCGTCACGATCCGGGCAGACTGCGGCGGCAGGGGGTGTCATGCGGAGCTTGCAGGCGCGGTTCCTGATCCTGGCGCTGGTCGCGGCGTGGACGCCGGGCGGCGCATCGGCGCCCGGCGCGGCATTCGGGACGGCCGCGGACGCCGTCGACGTCGGGCGGGAGGTGGTTGTGGACGATCGCAGGCTGCCGTTCATCGTGCGTGTCCCGGCGGACTACGACGCGGCGCGCGCCTGGCCGCTGGTCGTGTTCCTGCACGGAGCCGGCGAATGCGGCGACGACGGGCGGCAGACGCAGGTGGGCCTCGGCCCCGCCGTGGCCGCGCAGCCGGAGCGCTGGCCGTGCCTGGCGCTGATGCCGCAGAAGCCGCGGCGGGACCGGGAGTGGGAGGACTACGAGGACCTGGTGCTGGCGGCGATCGCCGACGCGCGCGCGCAATGGAACGTCGATCCCGACCGCATCGCCCTGACCGGACTGTCGCAGGGCGGGCACGGAACCTGGGTGATCGGCGCGCGCCACGGCGACCTGTTCTCCTGCCTGGCGCCCGTCTGCGGCTACGGGGACGCGCAGGAACTGGCGCCGCGCTTGGCGGAACTGCCGGTGTGGGCGTTCCACGGCCTGCGCGACGATGTCGTCGACCCGCGCCGGACCATCGACATCGTGCAGGAGACCAGACGCCTGCGCACATTGGCGGGCCGCGATCCCGAAGACGTTCGCCTCACCTTGTATCCGATGGCGGGGCACAACAGCTGGGACGCCGCGTACGCAGAGCCTGGATTGGCGGCCTGGCTGCTCGGACAGGCGCGCGCGGCGCACCGGCCCTGAAGCGCCGGCTCACCGCAACCGGCTGACCTCCGCGTGGCGGAAGCAGCCGACTTCGTGGTCGTTGACCAGCCCCGTCGCCTGCATGAGCGCGTAGCAGATGGTGCTGCCGACGAACTTGAAACCGCGGCGACGCAGGTCCTTCGAAAGCGCGTCGGATTCCGCCGTGCGGGTCGGGATCTCCGCCAGCGCTCGGCGCTGCGGCTGCAGTGGCCGGCCGTCGACGAAGCGCCAGATGTAGGCGTCGAAGCTGCCGAACTCATCCTGCACCGCCAGGAAGCGCTGCGCGTTGACGACCGCGGCGGCGACCTTCAGGCGGTTGCGGACGATGCCCGGGTCCTGCAGCAGCTCGGCCTGGCGGCGGTCGTCGAAGCGCGCGACCACCCGCGGGTCGAAGCCCGCGTATACGGCGCGGTACCGCTCGCGCTTGCGCAGGATCGTCGACCAGCTGAGCCCGGCCTGCGCGCCCTCCAGCAGCAGGAACTCGAACCAGCGCTGTTCGTCGTGCACGGGCACGCCCCATTCGCGGTCGTGGTAGGCCACGTCCGCCGCCTGGCCGTTCTGCACCCAACCGCACCGTTTGGTGTGGACCATGCCGCGCCTGCATTCCTTTCCCGGGCAACCTGCCGCGGCGGTGCGCCGAAAACGGGGATCGCCCTGCCGGCAGGTTACGACACCGCCGCCGACCCGGCCAGCGAGCCACTTGGCCTCATCGTATGTGTATGAGCCCCAAACCGTTGGATGGATATAATAATATTGCAAAAAATCCATTGCACACGCAGGTTTGTCCGTGTTATCCTGTTGGCAGGTCTCCAACGATGAGCCCCACGCTCGTAGGAGGTCGTCCGATGCACCGCTCCACCTACTGCCTGGTCCTGGTCGCCTGTGTGGCCGGACTCGCCGCCGCCGCCGTCGCTGAAGTCCCCACCGCCACACCGCAGGGACCGATCCTGCCGCCGGCCCAGATCGGGCACGGCAGCGCGCTGCTGCAGCTGTCGCCGATGTACATCGAGATCCGCGACACGCTCGCGGTCTCGGACGCGCGCGAGAAGCAGCTGCTGGCGGAATTGGCGGTGGCGACCGACGATGTGACCGCCGAAGCCATCGTCCGCGAACTCGAGTCGCTGCCGCTGGATCGCGTGCTGAGCATCCTGCGGATCCAGGCGCGCTACGCGCACCAGGAGAACCGCCCGGAGCTCGAACGGCGATTGCGCCAGCGGATGCTCGAATTGCAGGGCGGCGGGAACATCTTCTAGGTACCCGCGGCGGCTGCCCGGGCCGGGATTTGCGCGCCGGCCCGGCGCCGCGTGGAACCAATGCGCCGCCGCGGCGTAAAGCCTGGGCTCCGCGCGGCTGTCCGTCGCCGTGTCCGCCCCGCCTCGCTTTCGACTCCGCCTCGAGGGAGCATGCATGGCCCCCGCGTCCCGCGCTGCCCGCGATGTCCTGGTGATGCGTCCGGTCCTGAAGATCGCGGGCGGCCAGATCGAGCTGTCCTGGTGGTCGGGGACCGGCGACGAACGTCCGCACCGCACGCTGGTCGTCGGCGGCGGGCCGGACCACGACTGGCCCGAGCTGGTCGCTGAGGTGGAAGCGGCGCTGGCGGCGGGTGGGCGCCGTTTCCTGATGGACCTGGACCGTGTGCCCTGGATGGACTCCCGCGGACTCGGACGCCTGGTGGCGCTCTGGAAGCTGGTCCAGGAGGGGGGCGGCTCGCTGGCGGTGGTCTGCGGGAGCGAGCGGATCCGCAATATCCTGCGCATCGCGCAGCTGGACGACGTGCTCTGTCCGTGGGCGACGATGGCCGAGGCTTTCCAATCGTTCCCGGTCGCGACCGACGGTTTCCCCAACGTCGGAATCTGATTGGCGACATGATGGATCCACTTGCACGATGGATGCGATTAAATGTATAATTATCTGGCAAAACAGCAGTCGCGCGCGCTATGATCATACGGAGCAGGCTCGCTTCGCGCCGGCCTTCGGGGGAAGGCCGCGCCCGTCACGAATCACGTCCGAATCCGCGCGGCAGTTCCGGCGGACAGGGGCGCGGGCACGCGACGTCCACGCCGGCGGGTCCACAGGATGACCGGGGAGGCACAGAGGTCGCCATGAGAAACCGGATGCACGCAAGGATCGCAACGCACAATCCGCTCACGACGTGTCTGACCACGGCGACGGCGCTGCTGATGCTGCTGCTGGCCGCGGCCTCCGCGCGGGCGCAGTACCAGGCGGACGACTTCCACGCCTGCGCACTGGACCCGGTCTGGACCTTCGTCGACGGCGGGGATCCGGCGGCGACCGTCGCCATCACCGGCGCTTACACCGACGACGCGCACCTGGCGCTGAGCGTGCCGGGCGGCTCGACGCACGAGATCTGGAACACGACCATCGGCGCGCCGCACGTGCGCCAGCCGCTGGCGCCGGGCGATTTCACCGCCGCCGTGAAGTTCACCTCCGTGCTGCCGGCGAACTTCGGGCAGCAGGGCCTGCTGGTGCGCCAGAGCGACAGCCAATGGCTGCGCCTGGAGATCTACCGCAACGAGACGGGTCTGGTGCGGGTGGCGGCGCTGGGCGGGCCGACCACGCTGTTCTTCGACTCGGCGATCTTGCCCCTGTCGGCGTCGCCGCTGTACCTGCGCGTCACGCGCGCGGGCGATACCTGGACCCTGGACTGGTCCCACGACGGCGCGGTCTGGCAGCCGGCCGGCGCGCCGTTCGTCTACGCGTTTGCGCCCGACAGCATCGGCATCTATGCCGGCAACCGCGGCGCCAACCCGCCCGCCCACACCGTGCACGCCGATTGGTTCGGCGTCGACGGCGGCGGCGACGATGTCGAGCGCAACACGCTGGCCGTCGACGTGACCGGCGGCGGCCTGGTGGCGCGCAGCCCGGACCTGGCCAGCTACGCCTGCGCGCAGGACGTCACGCTGACCGCGGTCGACCAGCTGGGCTGGGCCTTCAGCGGCTGGGGCGGCGCGCTGGCCGGCAGCGCCAACCCGGCCGTGCTGCCGATGAACGGACCGGCGACGGTGACCGCGACCTTCACCGCCGTGCCGGTCGATACGCTCGTCGTGAGCGTCGCGGGCGGCGGCTCGTACCTGCTGTCTCCGCCGGGCGGCGTCTACAACCGCGGCACCGTGGTGACGGTGACCGCCGTGGACGGGCCGGGCTGGGCCTTCACGGGCTTCGCGGGCGACCTCGCCGGGACGGTGAACCCCCAGGCGATCACGCTGGACGGCAACCGCGCGGTGACCGTCAACTTCGGCGCCGTGGCCCAGTACACGGTCACCACCGCCGTGCAGCCGGACGGCTCGGGCAGCGTCGCCCTGTCGCCGCCGGGCGGCGTCTACAACGCGGGCGCGACCGTCATGGCGACGGCCGTGGCCGACCCCGGGTGGGGCTTCACCGGCTGGTCCGGCGACGCGACCGGCACGGCCAACCCGGTGGCGATCCTCGTCGACGGCGACAAGAGCATCACGGCCGGCTTCGCGGTCATGCCGTCGCACACGCTGGTGACGACCGTCAGCGGCAGCGGCCAGGTGCTGCGCCAGCCAGACGACCCGGACTACCTCTTCGGCTCGTCCGTCGTCCTGACCGCGGTGCCGGATGCCGGCTGGCAGTTCGCCGGCTGGAGCGGCGACCTGACCGGCGCGGCCAATCCCGACACGCTGCTGATGAACGGCGACAAGACGGTGCACGCCACGTTCACCGTGATCCCGCCGGTCTTCCTGGCCGACGACTTCAACCGCTGCGACCTGGGCGGTCCCTGGACCTTCGTCGATCCCTACGGCGACGGCGCCACCGCGGTCCTGTCGGGGGGCTGGTCCGAGAACGCCCGCGTGGCGATCAGCGTGCCCGGCGGCATCGAGCACGAGATCTGGAACGGCTTCATCGGCTCGCCGCACATCCTGCAGCCGGCGCAGGACGTCGACTTCACGATCGAGGCGAAGTTCGACTCCAACCTGCCCGGCAACTTCGGGCAGGAAGGGATCCTCATCAAGGAGAGCGAGACGCGCTGGATCCGCGCCGAGTTCTTCCGAGACGAGACCAACCGCATGCGCGTGGCGGTCGACCGCGGCCCGGCGATCCTGACGCACGACGTCTACCTGCCGGAGGGCCTGACGGCCCCGCTGTGGATGCGCGTCACGCGCACCGGCGACACGTGGGTGCAGTCGTGGTCCGCGAACGGCGTCAACTGGACCGTGGCCGGTGGACCGTTCAGCTACGACATGACCGTCTCGGGGGTCGGCGTGTTCGCCGGCAACCGCGGCTTCGCGCCGCCGGCGCACACGGTCCTGGTCGACTACGTCCACAACGCCGCCGGCGCTCCGGCGGGAGAGGACGGCGAGCGCGCGCCGCTGTCGGTGACGATCGACGGGGGCGGCGCGGTCGCGCGCGCCCTGGACCTGCCCAGCTACGCCTGCGGCCAGGTCGAGACCCTGACGGCGGTGGACCAGCCCGGCTGGCGCTTCGACTCGTGGTCGGGCGCAGTGTCCGGGACGCAGAACCCGATTCAGGTCACCATGAACGGCGCCGCCGCGGTGACGGCGCGCTTCGTGGCCGTGCCGCAGTACACGCTGGCCGCCGTGGTGGCGACCGGCAGCGGCGCGATCCAGCTGGATCCGCCCGGCGGCGTCTACAATGAGGGCGTCGCCGTCGCGGTCACCGCCGTGCCGGACGTGGACTGGAAGTTCGTCGGATGGTCAGGAGACCTCACTGGGTCTGCCAATCCGGACACGCTGGTGATGACCGCGGACCGCGCCGTGGCGGCGTCCTTCACGGAGATCGTCCATGCGTTCGTCGAGGACGACTTCAACGGCTGCGAGCTGGACTCGATGTGGACGTTCGTCAATCCCCGCGGGGACGCGGCGAGCTGGGCCCTGCAGGGGTCCTATTCGGACGACGCGCGCGTGGCCCTGACGGTGCCCGGCGGAGCGACCCACGAGCTGTGGAACGGGGCCATCACGGCGCCGCACCTGATCCAGCCGGCGCTCGACCTGGATTTCGCGGTGGAAGTGAAGTTCGATTCCCACCTGCCCAACGCGCTCCTCGCCCAGGAAGGCATCATCGTCCGGCAGGACGACACGCAGTGGCTGCGTTTCGAATTCATCAGCTTCGGGCCGCTGACGCACGTGTTCGCCGCCCTGCCCGACGGCGCCACGATTCCCGTCAACGCGCAGATCGGCCCGAACGGCTCGTACCGACTGCGCGTGATTCGCGCCGGCGACGTCTGGACCGTCCAGTGGTCGGCCGACGGCGTCGTCTGGAACACGCCGCCGGGCTCGGGCTTCACCTACGACCTCGAGGTGACCGGCGTCGGCGTCTACGCCGGCAACAATGGCAACAATCCCGCGCATACCGTGCTGGTGGACTACTTCCGGTACGCGAGCGGCTCGCTGCTGGCCGAAGACGCGGAGCGGGCGCCGCTGACGATCACGACCCTGGGCGGCGGCACCGTGTCCGCCACCCCGGACCTGCCCAGCTACGGCTGCGACCAGCAGGTCACGCTGACGCCCGTGCCGGCGCACGGTTGGACTTTCGCGGGCTGGTCCGGCGCGCTGGACGGCGCGTCCGTGCCCGCGGTGCTGGCGATGTCGGGTCCGGCCGCCGTGACGGCGACGTTCACGCCGTTGCCGCCGCTGGGCGTCGCGACGAACGTGATCGGCGGCGGCGGCAGCGTGACGCTGTCGCCGGCGACCGGGCCTTACTTCCTGGGCGACCGCGTCGTCGTCACCGCCGAGGACGGTCCCGGCTGGGCCTTCAGCGGCTGGTCGGGCGACCTGACGGGCGCGGCCAATCCCGACACCCTGGTCGTCACCGGCGAGATGAACGTGACCGCCACCTTCGTCGCCGTGCCGCAGCACACGGTCACCGTCGCGGTGCCCGGCGGCAACGGCCAGGTGACGCTGAGCCCGCCCGGCGGTATCTACAACCAGGGCCGCCGCGTGATCCTCACCGCGCAGGGCGAGGTCGGCTTCGGCCTGGACGCCTGGTCCGGCGACCTGACCGGCAGCGCCAACCCCGACACGATCGTCGTCGACGGCGACAAGAGCATCACGGCGACGTTCACGCCCCTGCCGCTGCACGAGCTGACGATCGCCGTCGTGGGTGGCGGCAGCGTCGTCACCGACCCGGTCGGCCCGCTGCACTACCAGGGCACCGCGGTGGCGCTGCTGGCCACGCCGGACCAGGGCTGGCAGTTCGGCGGCTGGAGCGGCGACCTGATCGGCGCCGCCGCGGCCGACACGATCGTCATGACCGCGCCGCGCGCCGTGACGGCGACGTTCACCCCGCTGCCGCCGGTCGCGCTGGCGGACGACTTCTCCGCCTGCGAACTGGACCCGGTGTGGACCGTGGTCGACCCCTACGACGACGGCGCGACGGCCGGGATCGTCAACGCTCACACCGACAGCGCCCGCGTGGCGATCTACGTGCCGGGCGGCTTCGATCATGAGATCTGGAACGGCGTCATGGGCGCCGCGCACATCCTGCAGCCGGCGTGGGACAAGCAGCAGTTCACGCTGGAGGCCAAGTTCGACTCGCGGGTGCCGGCCAACTTCGGGCAGGAAGGCATCGTCGTGAAGCAGGACGAGGCGAACTGGGTCCGCGCCGAGTTCTTCCGCGACGACTTCAACAACCTCCGCGTGGCGGTGGACCGCGGCCCGGCGCAGATCACGCACGACGTGTTCCTGGCGCCGACGGTCGACGAACCGCTCTACATGCGCCTGACCCGCGACGGCGACACCTGGACCCAGTACTGGTCCGAGAACGGCGTCGACTGGAACCTGGCCGGCGCGCCATTCACCTACGAGATGACGGTCACCGCCGTCGGCCTGTTCGCCGGCAACCGCGGCATCGTGCCGCCGGCCCACACGGTCGAGGTGGACTACTTCAACAACGGGGCGGGCGCGCCCGCGGCCGAGGACTCGCTGCGCAACCGGCTCGCCGTGAACATCGCCGGCGGCGGCCTGGTGCAACGCGCGCTGAACAAGCTCGACTACCTGTGCGGCGAGGTCGAGACGCTGACGGCCGTCGACCAGCCGGGCTGGGCCTTCACGGGCTGGACGGGCGACCTGACCGGCACCCAGAACCCGCTGCCGGTGCCGATGTCCGGGCCGGTGTCGGTGACCGCCAACTTCGCCGCCGTGCCGCAGTACACGCTCACCACGGAGGTCACGGCGGGCGACGGCGCCATCGCCTTGTCCCCTCCGGGCGGGGTGTACAACGCCGGGACGGTCGTCACCGTGTCGGCCGTGCCTGACACGGGGTGGGGTCTCGTGGCCTGGAGCGGCGACCTGGCGGGCGACCTCAACCCGCGCACCCTGGTGATGGACGGCGACCGCAGCGTCGGCGCCGCCTTCGGGGCCCTCGCGTTGCACGCGGTCTCGCTGGCGACGATCGGACAGGGGACCATCGCGGCCGTGCCGGCCGGCGGTTCCTACTACCACGGCACGCGCGTCGCGCTGACCGCCGTACCGGCATCCGGCTGGGTCTTCGGCGGCTGGTCCGGCGCCCTGAGCGGGCAGCAGAATCCCGACACCCTGCTCGTGGACGCGGACCTGGCCGTCACGGCCACGTTCCTCGAGGTCCTGGCCGTGGCGCAGGCGGACGACTTCAGCGGCTGCGCGCTGGATCCCCGCTGGACCGTCGTCGATCCGTTCAACGACGGAGGCACGGCAGCCAACGTCAACGCCTTCACTGACAGCGCCCGCGTGGCGATCAGCGTGCCGGGCGGCGACGAGCACGAGATCTGGAACGGATTCATCGGCGCCACGCACATCCTGCAGGCGGCCGAGAACACGGACTTCGAGCTGGAGGTCAAGTTCGACTCGCTGCCCCCGGCCAACTACGGCCAGCAGGGCCTGCTGGTGATGCAGGACCAGGCGACGTGGGTGCGCGCCGAGGTGTTCCGCGACATCCAGGCCACCCTGCGCATCGCCGTCATCCTGGGGCCGGCGCAGACCAGCCACAACTTCGCCCTGCCGGGGGGCTTGCAGCCGCCGTTCTGGATGCGCCTGGCCCGCGACGGCGACCTCTTCCAGCAGCGGTACTCGACCGACGGCGCCGTGTGGGTCGACGCCGGCCCCGCCTTCACTTATCCGCTGCACGTCGAAGGCGTCGGCGTCTACGCGGGCAACCGCGGCGCCGCGCCGCCGGCACACACCGTGCTGGTGGACTACTTCAAGCCGACGGCGGGCGCGCCGGTGGGCGAGGACGCGCTGCGCAACCGCCTGGACGTCCAGGTCGCGGGCGGCGGCTCGGTGTCGCGCCTGCTCGGACTGGTCGACTACGCCTGCGGCCAGGTCGAAACGCTGACCGCCGAAGCGGACGCCGGCTGGTACTTCGCCGGCTGGAGCGGCGACGCGACCGGCGCGCAGAACCCTCTGTCGGTGAGCATGAGCGGCCCGCGCGCGATCGGCGCGACCTTCCTGCCGCTGCTGGCGCCCAACCAGGTCGGAGTGCCGACGGCGCCCGGGATCTGCCTGTCGACCGTGATGGCGTGCGCCGACAGCATCCCCGTGCGCCTGACCCGGACCGACTCGACCCCTGTGAAGTCGTTCAGCGTCCTGGTGGAGCTGACCGATCTGGCGCTGTGCGACGGCCCGGCCTCGGTGCGGGAGGGCACGTACCTGTCCGCCCACGGGGCCACCTCGTTCCAGGTGGTGCAGAACCCCGACGGTTCGCTCCAGGTCGACGGCGCGCTGACGGGCGCCTCCTGCGACGCCGACGAGAACGAGGGCGTGCTGTTCTGGCTCGACGTCACCGGCACCGTGGCCGAGGGCACCGGCCTGATCACGCTGGCGTCGGTGGTCCTGCGCGATTGCGCCGACCAGCCGCTGACGGTCGAGATCCTGCCGCCCTCGCAAGTGGCCATCGACCACACGCCGCCCGCGCCGGTCACCGGCCTGGCGGCGGCGCAGGTCCTGTCGGGCAACCCGCTGGCGCCGCAGACGGCCATCGACGTCACCTGGACCGCGCCGGGCGATCCCGACGCCCAGGCGATCCAGGTCTGGCGGCGCGGCTTCGGATTCGCGCCGGAGTACTCGGACCAGGGCGGCGCGGTGCCGGCCCTGCCGGCCAACGGCAGCGACCCGGCTGCCCTGGGCTGGGAGCTGGCGGCCACGCTGCCGGCGGGCGCGGCCGCGGTCCGCGACAACCCGCCCGTGCGGGACTACTGGTTCTACCACGTCCGCGTGGTGGACGCCTGCGGCAACGCCTCCGGCGCAGCCGTGCTGCCAGCGGCGCTCGACTACCTGCTGGCGGACGTCGCCGGCGGTCCGGGCGGCCTCGGCGACAACCGCGTCGACGCCCTCGACGTCGCGGCGCTGGCGGCGGCCTACGGGACGCAGGACGGCCAGCCGTCCTACGCCAACCGCCTGGACGTGGGCCCCACGGCGACGGCGCTGCCGTTCGCCCTGCCGGCGACCGACAACGTCGTCGGCTTCGAGGACCTGATGATCTTCAGCCTCAGCCACGGGCTGAACGCCGGCCCGGGCGGCAACGCCCTTGCGCCGCCGTCGCCGGCGCCGGCGGCGCGCAACTTCCTGATGCTGGACGTGGCGCCTCTGCCGGGCGTGGGCCAGACGTTCGCGGTGACGATCCGGATGGAGGGTGACGGCGCCGTGCAGGGCCTGAGCCTGCCGCTGCAGTGGAACGCCGCGGCGGTGCAGCCGGTGGCCGCGGCCGCCGGGGCGCTGCTGGCGGCCCAGGGCGGGACCGCTGCGGTGTTCATGCCGCAGCCGGGCCGCGTCGACGCGGCCCTGCTCGGGCTGCGCGAGCGCGGGATCGCGGGCGCGGGCGTGTTGGCTGTCGTGACCTTCGAGGTCGTCGGCGCCGGCCCGGCCGACCTGGCGATCGGCGCCGTCGAGGCCCGCAGCCAGGCGAACCAGCCGCTGGTGGTGCCCAGCGGCGGCGTCTCCGCGACGCCGGACCTGCCGCCGGCGCCCGTCGTGACGGCGCTGCACCAGAACGTGCCGAACCCGTTCAACCCGCAGACCGTGGTCGCCTTCGACCTGGCGCACGCGGGCCGGGCGCGGCTGCTGGTGTACGGGGTCGACGGCCGGCTCGTGCGCGTGCTGGTCGACGGCGAGCTGCCGGCCGGCCGCCACGCCTTCCGCTGGGACGGCACCGACGACGGCGGGCATCGCCTGGCCTCGGGCGTGTATCTGACGAGGCTCGTCACCGCGGACGGGACGCAGGGCGGGAGAATGACCATGCTCAAGTAGCCCGCGGCGCGCGCTGCGCAAGGATGCATGGCCCCGGGCTCCGCAGCCCGGGGCCTGCTTTTTGCACGATGCGGCCCGGCGAGGGAGCGCCGGGCCCGCCCGGCAAGCGACGAACGCGACCCAACTCGTTGCCGGGGAGGCACATGACCGATCTGCTGGAACGGCGCCGGGACCCGTCCCCACCGGAGGGCGGGCTCTCGCTGCTGGATGGTGTCTCGCCGGTCGCGGCGACCTGGCCGGACGATCTGGCCGAACGAAGGCAGGTGGCCGCAGACCCCGGGCGGCCGTTGGCCGAGCGTCTGGGCGCCTTCGAGGACATCGCCGAGACGGAAGTCGGCGACACCTCGCTCTCCCGCGCGCGGAATCTCGAGCGCGCCACCGGTCTGCGGCAGGTGCTGCTCAAGTTCGAGGGCGGCAACCCCTCCGGCACGCAGAAGGACCGCATCGCGTTCGCGCAGGCGCAGGACGCGCTGCGCCGCGGCTACGACGCCCTGACGGTGGCGACCTGCGGCAACTACGGCGCCGCCACCGCGTTGGCCGCCTCGATGGCCGGCCTGCGCTGCGTCGTCCACCTGCCGGCCGGCTACCACACGCGCCGCGACGCGGAGATGGAGTCGCTCGGGGCGACGCTCGTGCGCGTGCCCGGCGACTACGAGGCGGCGGTCGCGGCCTCGCGCGCCTTCGCGGAACGCGAGGACGTCTACGACGCCAACCCCGGCGGCGCCAACACCTCGATCCAGCTGCGCGCTTACGGCGAGATCGCGTACGAGATCTACGACGAGCTGCGCGACGCGCCGGCGGTGGTGGCCGTCCCGGTCTCCAACGGCACGACGCTGGCCGGCATCCACCATGGATTCGTGTCGCTGTTCCGGCGCGGCAAGACCTCGCGGGTGCCGAAGCTTGTCTGCGGCTCGTCGCACGGGAAGAACCCGATCGTGATCGCCTGGCGGCGGAACCTGCCCGACTGCGACGACCTGGTGCCCGGGAAGATCCGCGAGACGCCGGTCAACGAGCCGCTCGTCAACTGGCACGCGATCGACGGCCGCGAGGCGTTGGGCGCCGTCCGCGCCACCGGCGGCTGGGCCGCCGACGCCTCCGACAAGGCCATGCTCGCGGCCGCGCGCATGCTCAAGGAAAAGGAAGGGCTGCACGTGCAGCCGGCCTCGACGGCCGGCCTGCTGGTGCTGCTGGCCCGCCACGAGCGGGAACCGCTGCCCGGCGATCGCTACGTCGCCGTGCTGACCGGGAGGCGCTGATGACGACCACCGCTGCGCAGGCTTGGCCCGAAGGCAACGCGATCGTCTGGTGCGAGGGGGCCTTCGGCACGACGTACGGCAAGACGGCGCACGGGCTGGTGCGGCGCTCGGAGCGCTACCGCCTCCTGGGCGTAATCGACGCTGCGTGGGCCGGGCGCGACGCCGGCGACGTGCTCGACGGGCGCCCCACGGGCATCCCGGTGGTCGCCTCGCTGGCCGAGGCGCTGCGCCTGCGCGGGAGCGACGGCCGCGGACCGACGCACCTGGTGATCGGACTGGCGCCCGACGGCGGGCGGTTGCCGCCCGCCGCGCGCGCGGCCGTGGCGGCGGCGTTGACGGCCGGCCTGCACGTCGACAGCGGACTGCACGATTTCCTGGGCGACGATCCCGAGCTGGCGGCCCTGGCCGCGCGCTCGGGCGTGCGCATCCGCGACGTGCGGCGCACGCCGCCGCGATCCGAGCTGCACTTCTTCGACGGCCGCATCGCCCAGGTGCAGGCGCTGAAGGTGGCGGTGCTGGGCACCGACTCGGCCGTCGGCAAGCGGACCACTGCCTGGCTGCTGGTCGACGCCTTCCGGCAGGCGGGGCGGCGCGCGGAGCTGGTCGGCACCGGGCAGACTGCGTGGCTGCAGGGGGCGAAGCACTCGCTGGTCCTGGATTCGCTGATCAACGACTTCGTCAGCGGCGAGATCGAGCACGCCGTGTGGTCGTGCTGGCAGGACGAACGGCCCGACGTCATCGTGCTGGAGGGGCAGGGCAGCCTGCTGAATCCGGCCTATCCCGGCGGCTTCGAACTGCTGGCGGCCGGCCGGCCCGACGTGGTCGTCATGCAGCACGCGCCGGCGCGGAGCGAGTACGACGGCTTCCCCGGCCACGCGCTGCACGACCTGCCGACGCAGATCAAGGCCGTCGAGCTGGTCTCCGGTCGCCCGGTGGCCGCCGTCACGGTCAACCACGAGGACCTCGAGCCGGGCGCCGTCGACGCCGCCTGCGCGCGGATCGCCGCGCAGACCGGCCTGCCGGCCTTCGATGCGCTGCGCGACGGCGCGGCGGGGCTGTGCGGCGCGCTGGCCCCGTGGCTGCGGGCGGCCGACGCGCGCCGCGCCGAAGCCGCCGTGGCCGCGGACGCCGCCGCCGCCGGGAAGAGGTAGCGCGATGCCCGGTCGCGCCCAAGCCGGCTCGCTGGCGCCGCTGCTGGTCTGGGACCGGTTGGAAGTGGGTCCGCCGCGCCTGGAGCCGCGGCGCCTGACGACGCCCTACACGGTGGTCCGAGGCGGCCAGCGCGAAACCACCGAACTGGTCTACTCCTATGAGGAGGACGTCTTCGCGCCGGACGACCCGGCGGCCGCGAACCTGGCCGCCCTGATCACCGCGCAGGTGGCCTTGAACTACGGGCTGTTCACGCCGGAGATCGTCTTTCATGGACAGTTCGACGAACGCGACCGGCGCTTCCTGGCCGAGATGGCGGCCAACACCGCCCGCGAGATCTACGTCAAGAAGTTCCTGCAGCCGAACCCGTTCCTGGTCGGCCCGGCGGCGCAGCTGGCGGCCGACCGCCGCGGCGACTTCCTGCAGGCCCGGCTCGTCTTCGCCGACCCCGAACCCGACGCGCCGGCGCCGGCCCCCGCCTGGGATCGCCAGCCGCAGGCCTGCGCCGTGCTCTCGAGCGGCGGCAAGGACAGCCTGCTGAGCTACGGCCTGCTCGCCGAATGCGGCGTGCCCGTGCACCCGGTCTTCGTCAACGAGTCAGGAAGGCACTGGTTCACCGCGCTGAACGCCTACCGCCACTTCAAGGACCACGTGCCGGGCACGGCCCGCGTCTGGACCAACTGCGACCGCGTCTACGCCTGGGCGCTGCGGCAGATGCCCTTCATCCGCCCGGACTTCGCCGACGTGCGCGCCGACATCTACCCGGAGCGCCTGTGGACCGTGGCCGTGTTCCTGTTCGGCGCGCTGCCGATCCTGCGCAAGCGCGGCGTGGGCCGGCTGGTCATCGGCGACGAGTACGACACCAGCGTCCGCGCGCGGCACCAGGGCATCCCGCACTACGACGGGCTGTACGACCAGAGCCGCTGGTTCGACCAGGCGCTCAGCCGCTTCTTCCAGCGCAAGGGCTGGCGCGTGCACCAGTTCTCGGTGCTCAGGCACCTGTCCGAACTGCTGATCGAGAGGATCCTCTGCGAGCGCTACCCCGACCTGCTGCGGCACCAGGTCTCCTGCCACGCCGCGCACAAGGAGCCGGCCGCCGGCCGCGTGCTGCCGTGCGGGCGCTGCGAGAAGTGCCGGCGCATCGTCGCGATGCTCTCGGCGCTGGGCGCCGATCCGGCGGCCTGCGGCTACGAGGACGGGCAAGTGGGTCCGGCCCTGGCGCGGTTCGCCAGCGAGGGCGTGCACCAGGAGAGCGCCTGTGCCGAGCACACGGCGGCGCTGCTGCAGGAGCGGGGGCTGCTGCCCCGCGAGGGCCGCGCGCGCTGGCACCCCGAGGTGCTGCAGGTGCGCATCGACCGCGAGCGCGCGCCGCTGACGACGATGCCGCGCGACCTGCGCGGTTCCGTGCTGCGCCTGTGCCTCGAGCACGCGCGCGGGGCCGTGCGCCGGCACGGACGGCTGTGGGTGCCGTGCGACCCCTTCTCGCTGCCGGAGTTCGCCGCCCCGTCGGCCTTCGAGCCCCCGCCGGCCGCCGGCGAAGGCGGCGGCGAGGGCGGCGGCCGGCGCTGGCTGCTGGGCGAGCTGACGTGGCCGGAGGCCGAGCGCCGCTTCCGCGAGGTGGACGTCGTGCTGCTGCCGGTGGGCGCCATCGAACAGCACGGGCCGCACCTGCCGCTGGACGTCGACGCCCACGACGCGGAATGGCTGGCGCGCGAGGTCGCGGCGCGCTGCTCGGATCCCAAGCCGCTGGTCCTGCCGCTGCTGCCGTTCGGCGTCTCCTACCACCACGAGGACTTCCCGGGGACCATCTCGTTGCGCAACGAGACGATGGCGCAGCTGGTCTACGACGTGGGCATGAGCGTCGCGCGCTGCGGCGCGCAGAAGCTGGTGATGATCAACGGCCACGGCGGCAACGGGCCGGCGCTGGCGTTCGCGGCGCAGATGATCAACCGCGACGCCCACATCTTCACCTGCGTGGAGTCGGGCGAGACCTCGGACGTGGACATCGCCGCGCTGGCCGATACCGCCAACGACGTGCACGCCGGCGAGATCGAGACCAGCACCAGCCTGGCGCTGCGGCCGGGACTGGTGCGGACGGACCGGCTGCAGGCCGCCGTGCCCCGGTTCTCGAGCCGCTTCCTCGACTTCTCCAACCAGCGCGCCGTGGACTGGCAGGCCCACACGGCGCGCATCTCGCCCACGGGCGTGATGGGCGACCCGACGCGCGCCTCGGTCGAGAAGGGGCGGCGCATGTGGGACGTGATGGTCCGCAACCTCGTCGAGTTCGTCGAGGACCTGCGCGACCTGTCGCTGGACGAGATTCACCAGCGACGCTACTGAGGGCGGGGGCGATGAGGATCCTGGCGGCCGAGGCCTGGCGCGTGGACATGCCGCTCTGCGAGCCGTACGCCATCGCCTACGAGAGCGTCGACCGAGCCGCCAACGTCTTCCTGCGCCTGGACGCCGGCACGCACATCGGCTGGGGCTGCGCCGCGCCGGACGGACCGGTCACCGGCGAGACGCCCGGCGGCACGCTGGCCGCGCTGGCCGGCGACGCGGCGGCCGTGCTGCGCGGCGCCGATCCGCTGCGCCCGTCGGCCCTGCTGCACCGCCTGGGCCCCGTGCTGCGCGACCGCCCGGCCGCGCGGGCGGCGGTCGACATGGCGCTGTGGGACCTGGTCGGCCGCCGCGCCGGCCTGCCGCTGTGGCGCCTGTTCGGCGGCTATCGGCTGCGCATCCGAACCTCCGTCACCATCGGCATCCTGGACGAGCCATCCACGGTCGAGCGGGCGCTGGCGTACACGGGACGCGGCTTCCGCTGCCTGAAGCTCAAGGGCGGCCTGGACCCGGCGGGCGACGCGGCGCGCGTGCTGCGCGTGCGCGAGGCCGTCGGCCCGGGCGTCGAGCTCCGCTTCGACGCCAACCAGGGCTACACGGTCGAGCAGTCCCTCGCGTTCGTGGAGGCGGCCAGGCGCGCGCGGCTGTCGCTGATCGAGCAGCCGACCCCGCGCGCCGAACTTGAGCAGCTGGGCCGCGTCACCGCCGGCGCGCCGGTGCGCATCATGGCCGACGAGAGCCTGATGTCCCTGCGCGACGCCTTCCGCCTGACCCGCCGCGACCTCGCGGACATGGTCAACGTCAAGCTGATGAAGGTGGGCGGGCTGAGCGAGGCGCTGAAGATCGCCGCCGTGGCGCAGGCCGCGGGCTGGGAGGTGATGGTCGGCTGCATGGACGAAGCCGCGCTGGCGATCGCCGCCGGCCTGCACTTCGCGCTGGCGCGGCGAGGGGTCCGCTACGCCGACCTGGACGGGCACCTCGACCTGCGCGACGACCCTTCCGACGGCGCGGTCCGCCTGCGCGACGGCTGGCTCTACCCGACCGAGGCGCCCGGCCTCGGCTTCACCCCGCGCGGGTTCTGACCACCGTTTCCACAACCTTTTGCCGGGCAGTGAGTTACGGCTTGGCTGCGGCCGATTCCGCACTCAACTTGCTGGTCACCGCCGTTTCTTTGTGATATGATCTTGTTTGGTCATGATTCGTCAGCCGGCGTCCGGTCGCACCCCAAGGGGTCGGCGGGGCGCCCCTTGCCGTGCTCAACTGCGAGGAAGAAGGACCATGCGCATTCGCCCCTGGCCGTCGGCCACGATCGCCGCGCTCGTCAGCCTGTGCATCCTGTCCAGCCTGTCCCTTGCCGCCACCTCAGCCAAGCCCGCCCCGGTCGCGCCCGCGCGCGCCGCGGGTCTGGTTCTCGAGCAGGTGCTCGCGGTGGACCGCGTCGGCGAAGCGCCGGGGCTGGCGCCGGCGGCCGACCTGCTGGCCGTCGAACTCTATCGCCGCGAAGCCGACCGCCGCGCGGTGCTGCGCGTGAGCTTCCTGGCGCTGGCGCCGGCGGGCGTGCGCTCGCTGCTGGCGGCCGACGCCGCCGCGGGCCGCCCGCAGGCCGTCACGCTGGACGTGGAGGCGCCCGGCCTGGCCGCGGCGGCGGTGTTGCGCCGCGAGCGCGACGGCAACTGGCGCGCCGAGGCCGCGTCCGACGGCGACAAGCGTCCCGCGGCGACTTGGTTCGCTGTGCCGGGTGATCCCGACGCCGTCTACCTCGAGCTGGCGACCGATCCCGCCGCCGCCGGCCGGCCGTGGCCGCTGGCCGTGACCACGGGGGCGGGCGGCGCCGGCGACCGGGTCGAAGCGTCCTGGCCTGCGCCGAACGCGTACGAGGCGCACTGCGCGCTGGTCCTGCACGGGAACCAGGGGCTGGGCTACACGGACGTGCTGCACGGTCGCGGCGACGATCCCGAGGGCTCCGGCTTCGACGAGGCGCTGCAGGTCCACCAGGGGACGGGCGTGCCGGGCAATTTCCACCTCAGCGGCACGCTGATGACGGCGGCCGAGTGGGCGGCCCGCAACGGCGACCCGGTGGACTTCAACGCCTGGCTGGCGGCCGGCGTCTCGGCGGGCTGGGCGGGGATGATCACGTCGGCCTACGCGCAGCACATCATGCCGTTCGTGCGGCACGAGATGAACGACTGGGCCGTGGCGGTCGAATCCGACATGATCGAGGCGCGCTACGGCTACACCCCGCGCGTGGCCTGGGTGCCCGAACGCGTGTGGCTGAACACCAGCGGCTACCCCAGCAGCGGCGTCAGCGACTGGATCGGCGACAACTGGCAGCCGCACGGCGTGTGGGGCGTCATCCTGGACGACGACGTGCACCTGGCCGGCCACGACAACCACCGGATCCACACCCTGGCGGCCAACGGGCTGCGCCTGGTGCCGCGCGACCGCAACTTCACCGGGAACATCGTCGGCGGCAACGGGCAGGGCTCGCTCGACATCCTGGCGGGCCTGGCCGGCAGCGGCGTGGGGCAGTACCGCATCGCCGTGCTGGCCGAGGACTGGGAGGCCATCGGCGAGATGGGCGGCTGGGCCACGATCACGCCCAACGCCAAGGAGACCTACGACTGGTTCGTCGGCAAGTGCCAGACCGAGAGCGGCTGGCTGCACACCTGGAAGCTGGCCGACGCGCTGGGCAACCCGGACTTCACCGGCGACACGATGACGCCGGCTCCCGGCACCTACCAGGAGATCGGCGGCGCGGCCGGCTACGGCGGCGGCGACAACGGCTGGTACACGCACTGGGCGGGCTTCGTGCCCTTCGCCAACGGCGGCAACGGCAGCGGCGCCTGCGCCGACGCCGGCGGCAACTGCAAGAACTACGGCACGCTCTGGAACGACGCCTACAACGCGCTGATGGCCGCCCCGAACAACAACGTCTCGCAGGCCGGCTGGTATGTCCTGATGACCAACCTGCACGAGACGGGCTGGCACGACTACCTGGGCGGGCCGATCAGCGGCTGGCAGCACAAGTACTCGGCCCACATCAAGAACGCGATGATCTACGCCGAAGCGGCCCACTGGGCCGCCGGCGAGTACGCGGTCGCGACGAACGCCTACCTGACGGACATCGACAACGACGGCTACCAGGAGGCGGTCCTGCACAACGACCGCCTGTTCGCCGTCTTCGAGGGTGTCGGCGGCAGGCTGGTGAACCTGTTCGTGCGGGGACCGGGCTACGACGACACGGCGATCGGCGTCGACAACGCCTACTGGCCCGACACCGAGGGCGACTACAACGACGCGAACCATGTCGGGGCCTTCAGCGACGTCTCGCCCGACTACCAGCACACCGGCTACGCGATGACGCCGGCCGTCGGCGCGGGCACGGCGTCGTTGACCCTCACGCACGCCGAGGTGACCAAGACGCTGACGCTGGCGACCGGCGAGCCGTTCTGCGAGGTCACCTACAGCGTCGGCCCGGCCACGCACTGGATCAAGTCCGGCTTCTCGCCGTCGCTCGTGGACCTCATCTGGAACGCCGAACTGCAGCGCGTCTGGGCCGGCGACGCCTCGTACATGGGCTTCCGCAACCCGAACACCGGCGTCGCGACGGCGCTCGTGCTGGGCGACGGGGGGGCGCAGCACCAGGGCGAGATCAGCGGCACGCTGATGCGCGGCGACGAGATCCGCGGCAGCGGCGTCTTCCAGTGCCTGCTCTACGCCGGACCCGTCTCGGCGCCGGGGGCCGGCGGCGAGATCGCCGAACTGCGGACGCTCGCCGACGGGCTGCAGGACACGATCGGGCCCGCCGCGCAGGCGGCGGCCTGGTACCCGCTGACCGACCGCCTGGTGCTGGGATTCGACCAGCCGTCCTCGCTGGCAGCGGCCGGCGGCATCACGCTGGTCGGCGCCGGCGGCCAGGTGACGCTCGGCGCCGGCACCACGGTGGTGGGCAGCCAGCCCTCGGTGTCCCTGACCCTGGCGGTGGACGCGGCCACGGCGGCGCTGATCGACGCGCAGGCGGCCCTCGGCGCGCTGTCGCTGCGGCTGGCGGCCGGCGCCGTCACCGACGCGGCGCTCAACGGCAACCTGGAGCTGGGGGCGCCCGGGCTGCCGGTGGCGGTCCTCGGCACCAGCATCGTGATCGACGGCCGCGTCGACCCCGCCGAATGGGCGGGCGCCCAGGTCCTGGACGATCCCAACGACTCGGCCTGGACCGCCGCCAACGAGATCGACCGCCTGCTCGTCAAATGGGACGCGGACTACCTCTACCTGGCGATCGACGGGCAGGTCAGCGGCAACAGCTGGCTGCTCTACCTGGACGTCGATCCCGGCTCCGGCCAGGGGCAGACGAACCTGACCGCGATCAACGTCTGGGAGCGCGGGGCCACCTTCACCGCGCCGGGCTTCGCGCCCGACTTCCAGTACGGCTGTTACCAGCACCAGTCGCAATACGACGGCGACGGCTTCTGGCAACTGCTCTCGCCGACGACCACGCTCGACCGCGCGGGCGAGATCGCTTCCGCGTTCGACTCGTTCCACAACTTCGGTGGCCAGAGCGGCAGCGAGCTGGCCATCCCCTGGAGCACGCTCTACGGCCCGGTGACGGGCATCGTGCCCGCCGGCGCTCAGGTCGCGCTCGCGGCCTCGATCTGCTGGGATCCGGAGCCGGCCGGCGTGCTGGGCGGCGACTCGGCCCCCAGCAACACGACGGCCGCGCTGCCCGTGGTCGACAACGCCTGGACCGTCGTGGTCGACGCCAACGGCGACGGCCGGCCCGACGGCACCTGGGTGGCCGACGTCCCGGCGCCGGCGATCGGCGGCGTGCGGCTGCTGCCCAACCAGCCGAACCCGTTCAACCCGGAGACGGTCGTGCACTTCGCGATCGACGGCGCCGGGCCGACGGCGGTGTCGCTGGCCGTGTATGACATCGGCGGGCGCCTCGTGCGCACGCTGGCGGACGGCAGCCTGGAGCCCGGCCGCCACCAACGCCGCTGGGACGGCCGCGACGCGCAGGGGCGCGCCGTCGCCGCCGGCACCTATTTCGCTCGTTTGTCCGCACGCGGGCAGGTCGTGACCCGTCCGCTCTCGCTCGTCAAGTGAAGGTAAGGAGGATACCCATGCGTGCTCGTTACTGCCTGCCGCGCCTGCTGGCGGCGGCCATGTTGATGGTGGCCGCTGCGGCCGGGTGGTCCTGGGCCACCACGCCGCAGACGATCGTCATCGACGGCGTCAACGACTTCCTGCCCGGCAACCTGGTCGACGCCGACGCCGGGGACACCCAGTTCCCGAACATCGACCTGGGCGACGCCTACGCCACGAACGACGCCGTGAGCCTGTTCCTGGGCCTGGCCCAGAATCCGGCCGGCTGGTCGGGCGTGCAGCTGGGCGTGGCGATCGACGTGAACACCGCCGCCGGCGGCGAGACCGACCCTTGGGGCCGCAAGCTCGAGTGGAGCCTGGCGCCGTACAAGCCGGACTTCATGTTCTACGTCAACCTGCAGAACAACTGGCAGGCCGGCTACCAGTGGAACGGCACCTCCTGGGCCGGGATCGGCACGGCCGGACCCGGCGGGCTCGGCTGGAACACCGCGACGGCGTTCAAGGAACTGCCGATCCTGCTCAGCACGCTGGGCGTCTCGGCCGGCAGCACCATCCGCTGGGAGGCCTGGGTCACCCAGGACGGCTCCACCAAGGGCCCGCTCGACGCGATGATGAACGACGGTTCGCAGCTCTCCACGCCGGGCTTCACGCTGTGGGACACCGCGGCGCCGATCCCGATGACCGAGATGTCGGTCTACGTCGTGCAGGCGGCGGCCGACCCGGATCCCCCGTACGTGACCGGCGTGCAGCCGACCAGCTACCCGATCGGCAACCTGCTGGACGTGTTCTTCAACGAGCCCATCAAGCCGACGAGCGTGTTGGCCAACGGCAGCCAGTTCGTCTTCAGCGGCGGCGTCGTGGTCACCGGCGCGGCCGTCGCCGGCAACGTGGTTCACCTGACGCTGGCGGCGCCGATCGCCGCGTCCGCTTCGCTCTACTCGGTGACCGTGACGGGCGTGACGGACAACGCCAACAACCAGATCCCCGCCGACAACGTCGCCAACCGGGCCTGCTTCGGCATCAAGGACGTCGTCTTCCGCGGCAAGTTCGGGCCCTTCCTCGACGGACAGGGCGCGGGTCCGCACGCCTTCTCGATCGAGGGCGACCAGGCCCCGCTGACCTTCGACCCGCTGTGCGACACCGGCGTCATGGCCGACACCGGCATCGACGACATCTGGCAGGCCCAGGTGCGCATGCTGTACGCCGGTAATTGCGGCGCCGGCACGGCCAGCGAGACCTTCGAGTGGAAGTTCAACTACAACTGCGGCACCTGGGAGCCTCTGGCCAACAATCGGCAGCACACCCTGGACATCGCGAACGGCGCCCAGGACGTGCTCGAGTTCTGGTGGGCGGACGAGGACCCGACGCTGTTCACGACCCGCGCCGTGGCCGTCGAGTTCCACGTCGACCTGAATCTCGCCGGCTATGCGCCCGGAGACACCATCGCGATCAACGGCAACGTGCTGCCGCTGAACTTCAACGTCCCGTCGCTCAACGAGTTGGTCGACGACGGCACCGGCGTCGACGACGTGGCCGGCGACGGAGTCTATGCGACGCTGATCACGTTCCCGACCGGCTCCCGCAAGGACGTGGCCTACAAGTTCCTGCAGAACGGGAACTACGAGTGCCTGGGCCAGGGCGACCGTTCGCTGTTCCTGAACGATGCGGTGTTCGGAGACGGCACCAACGGCGGGCCCGTCCTGGAGCTGCCGACCGTGAAGTTCGACTTCTGTTCGACGACGTGGAGCGACGTGGCCGTCGTGTTCCGGGTCGACTTCAACAACACGGCCTGGGAGAACGTTCGCCCGGGCGACGTCGTCACCGTCGCCGGCACGCCTAACTTCGACGACACCTTCAACTGGAACGTGCCGTCGCTCAACCGGCTGTGGGACAACGGCGTCGCGCCCGATGCCGTCGCCGGGGACAAGATCTTCACCGGCCGCTTCGTCTTCCCGGCGGGCGGGCCGCAGAACGTCGAGTACAAGTACCTGTTCAACGACGATTACGAGTGCCTCGACGAGTCGAACCGCACCTTCGCGTTGAACCCGGACGCCTTCGACGCCGGCGCCAACCCGCAGGTCCTGTCCGTGGACGTGTTCCAGCTGTGCCCGACGGCGACCCCGGTGCCGCCGGCGCGCTTCGGGGACCTGACGCTGGCGCAGAACGCGCCCAATCCGTTCAACCCGAGCACGGTGATCAGCTTCACCGTCGCGCGCGAGGGACGCGGCAGTTTGCGCGTTTACAACCTGCGCGGCGAGCTGGTCCGCACCCTCCACGAGGGCGCGTTCGCCGCGGGCGAACAGTCGCTGCGCTGGAACGGGCGCACCGACGCGGGGGTGGCGGCCGGCAGCGGCGCCTACATCTACCGCCTTGAGGTGGACGGGCAGTCGCTCAGCCGGCGCATGCTGCTGCTGAAGTAGCGGGCGACCGGTAGACCGAGACCGTGGTTCACCGGGGCCCCGGCCGCGAGCGGTCGGGGCCCCTTCCCTTGGCCGTCGCCGAGCTCGACGGTTGACCGGCGACGCGCGACGGCACCACATTGGCGGCGTCGCGACCTCGAAGCGGCCGCGGCGTCGCGCGCCGCCCGCACCGGCCGCCGGACCTGCCGCCGCACCGCAGGAGTCGCCGTTTGGAAGTGCTGCTGCTCGCCCCGCGCTGCCCGTGGCCCGCCTTCGACGGCGGGCGTCAGCGGACGCTGGCGCTGCTGCGCGCCCTGGCGGAGCGCCACGCGGTGACGCTCTCGACGCCCGTGGCTGCCGGCGAGCTGGCGGCCGCCCGCGACGGCCTCGGCGGCCTGGTGGCCGCCTGGGCGCCGGTTCCCCGGGACGCCGACCGTCAGCCCGCGCCGGCCCCGGATGGCGGTCCGGCGCGCCGGCTGCTCGACCTGGGCGCCGAACTGTTCGCCTCCCGTCCGCCGCGAGCGCTGCGTTTCGCCTCGCCGGCCTGGTCCGAGGCGCTGGCGGCCCACGGCTGGGACCGCTTCGACGCCGTCTTCTGCCGTTACCCCCGCCAGGCGTTCCTCGTGCCCCCGGCGCTCGACGACCGCCTGGTCGTCGACGCGGACGACCTGGTGCACCGCGTCGTCTGGCAGCAATTCCTGACGGCGCCTCGCGAGCGGTGGACCTGGCCGCTCATGGCCGAGGCGGCGCGCTGCCGGATCGACGAGCGGCGCCGGCTGCGGCGGGCCGCCCGGGTGCTGGTCTGCTCCGGGCAGGATGCCCGGCGCGTGGGGGGCGGTCGCGTCACCGTGGTGCGCAACGGCACGTCGCCGCCCGGGCGCGACGCCCTGCGCGAGCCCGCGCCGGGCGTGATGTCGTTCGTGGGAAACTTCAACTACGTGCCCAACCGCGAGGGCCTGGTCTGGTTCTGCGAGCGCGTGCTGCCGCGGGTGCTGGAGGCGGCGCCGGGCGCGCGCCTCGATGTTGCGGGCCACCGCTCGCTGGAGGCCGGGGCGGATCTGGCGGGGCGTCCCGGCCTGAGCCTGCTCGGGCCGGTGGACAACCCGTGGTCGTGCTTCTCGGGCTCGCTCGTCTCGGTGGTGCCGCTGCTGCGCGGCGCGGGGACGCGGATCAAGATCCTCGACGCGCTGGCGTGCGGCAGGCCGGTGGTCTCGACGCGGGCCGGGGCGGACGGCCTCGGCGAATTCGGCGCGGAGCACGGGCTGTACCGCGCCGCCTCGGCCGAGGCGATGGCGCGTCAGGTGGCGGCGGTGCTGGCCGATCCCGCGCCCCACCTGGCGGCAGCGGCGCGCGGCGGCGAGCTGGTGCGCGCCGCGTATACCTGGGAGACCACGACCGCCGGACTGGCCTCGGCCTTGGAGGAGTGGATCGACGCGCGCCGCCGCCGACCGTAGCGCGGACCGGGGCGGGTGATCTCAGCGCTCGGCGCGATCGAGCTCGTATTTGGCCAGGCGGTACAGGAGGACGTGCCGCGGGATGCCCAGGTAGGCCGCCGTGCGGCTGCGGTTGCCGCCGCAGAGGACCAGCGCGCGCCGGATGACCTCCCGCTCGAGCGCGACCAGCGACAGCCCGTCCGGCGGCAGCGGTCCGAGCGGCAGGCCGCCGCCGTCGTCGTCGGCCGACGCCGAGGCGGCGGGGGCGACGCCGCCCGCGTGCGGGGCCAGCTCCCGCAGCGCCGCCAGGGTCAGCGTGTCGCCGCCGCGCATGAGCACCAGCCGCTGGTTGAGGTTGCGCAGCTCGCGCACGTTGCCGCGCCACGGCAGCCGCGACAGGGCTTCCAGCAACTCGGGCTCCGAGGCGATTCCCGCCCCCCCGTGCAGCAGCGTGAAGTGCTCCCAGAGCAGGGGCACGTCCTCCGGCCGCTCGCGCAGCGGCGGCAGCACCAGCGGCACCACGTTCAGGCGGTACCAGAGATCCTCGCGGAAGCGGCCGGCGGCGACCTCCTGCGCCAGGTCGCGGTTCGTGGCGCAGACCAGACGGAAGTCGACGGCCACCGGGGCCGGCCCGCCCACGGGGTCGACCAGGCGCGTCTCCAGCACGCGCAGCAGCTTCGGCTGCAGCGCCGGCGGCAGCTCGGAGATCTCGTCGAGCAGCAGTGTGCCGCCCTCGGCGGCGCGGATGCGTCCCTGGCGCGCTTCGCCGGCGCCGGTGAACGCGCCGCGGGCGTGCCCGAACAACTCGGATTCGACCAGGTCGCCGGGGATCGCGCCGCAGTTGACCGCCACGAAGGGCCGGTCCCAGCGGCCGGACAGGTCGTGCAGGGCGCGCGCCGCCAGCTCCTTGCCGGTCCCGCTCTCGCCCTGCAGCAGCACCGTCGCCTCGGAGGGCGCCGCCTGGCGCAGGTCGCGCATGAACCGCGCCATCGCGGGGGAGCGGTGCAGGATTCCGCCTTCGGGCTGCCGGCGTCGCAGCAGGCGCCGCAGGGCGTCGTTGTCGCGCTCGAGGCGCCCGGCGTGCAGCGCCTGCTCGACCGAGAGCAGCAGTTCGTCGCGCGCGAACGGCTTGAGCAGGTAGGTGAAGGCGCCCTGGCGCATGGCCTGCACCGCCTGCTCGACGGTGCCGTGCGCCGTCAGCATGATCACCGGCGGCGTCGGCGCCGCCTCCTCGCGCACGCGGCGCAGCACCTCCATGCCGCCCAGCCCGGGCATGCGGATGTCGCACACGACCAGGTCGGGCTCGCGCTCCAAGAGCGCCAGGCCGGCCTCGCCGTCGGCTGCCGGCAGCACCTCGTGACCGGCCTCGGCCAGCATGTAGCCGACCACCTCGCGAAGGTTGCTGTCGTCGTCGATCACGAGCACGCGCGACATCGTCAAGCCTCCCCGCCACCCGCGGCGCCCGCCAGCGGCAGGCGCAGTTCGACGCAGCCGCCGCTTGCCGCGCGGTCCAGCTGCAGCGTGCCGCCCAGATCCTCGATCAGGCGCAGACTGGTGGCCAGGCCCAGCCCGGTGCCGCCGGGGGTCGTGCTGAAGAACGGCGTGCCGAAGCTGGCCGCCGCCTCGTCGCTGAAGCCGGGCCCGGTGTCCAGCACGCGGCAGCGAGCCCAGTCGCCGTCGCGGTCGACCCGCAGCTCGACGCGGCCGCCGGGGCCAGCGGCCGCCAGGCCGTTGAGGACCAGGTTGAGCAGGACCTGGCGCACCTGCCCGGCGTTGCCGCTGGCCGCCGGCAGGCCGGTCGGGCCGCTGACCGTGACCGCGGCCGCGGCGCCCGGCCGCCGGGCCGCCAGCTCCGCCACCGCGCGCGCCTCGGCCAGCAGGTCCAGAGGCGCCGGGACGGCGGCCTCGCCCCGCGCGAAGGTCAGGAACCGCGTCAGCACGTCGTTCAGGCGGCGGCTCTCGTCGCGCAGGATGCCGATCAGGCGCGCCTTCGCGTGCCCGGCCGGGAAGTCGTCGCCCAGCACTTCGGCTGCGCCGTGGATGCTAGCCAGCGGGTTCCGGATCTCGTGCGCCAGGCCGGCCGACAGGCGGCCGACGGCGGCCAGCCTCTCCGAGCGCACCAGCTGCGCGGCCATCCGGTCGCGGTCCTCGAGCGTGCGGCGCAGACGCCGCAGCGTGGCGTGCTCGCGGTCCACCAGGACGCCGGCCACCAGGCCGACGGCGAAGTAGAGCGCCATTTCGAGCGACTTCTCCAGCGCGAACGCCGGGTCGAACCCGATCAGGCCGAAGGCGTGCGGTGCGTAGAACGCGCAGGTCGCCAGCGCCGCGACCAGGCCGCCGCGCGCCCCGTAGCGGAAGGCGGCCAGCAGGATGGGGAAGTAGTACAGGCGGCGGTAGATGCCGTGCGCCTCGTGGATGTGCATCGCGGTGCTGTAGTGCATGAGCGACACGGCCACGATCATCGCGATGATCGTGCCGGGCTTCTCGAGCCGGCGCCAGCGGGCCGTGCGCGCGTCAGGACTCACTCAAGCCGTCTCCGGGAAGCCGGCGGTCGCCCCAGCGCGCCGCCCGCGGGCATTGTCGGCCAACGCGCCCCGGCCCGCCAGCCTTTCGTCGCCGCCGGCGCAGGCGCTTGCGGGCGGCAGGCGGCGCGGCCATCTTGGCGCCTTCGCCGCCGAAATCCGTTCCTGACCGCCATGAGCGGTCCCGCGCCGAGGATGCCCCGCATGAAGCTCGTCTCGTGGAACGTCAACGGCCTGCGCTCCTGCCTGGACAAGGGCTTCGGCGAATTCCTGGCCGGCTGCGGCGCCGACGTCGTCTGCCTGCAGGAGGTGCGCGCCCACGCCACCCAGATCGCCGCGCGCTGGCCGGGCTGGACGATGCACTGGAACCCGGCGCTCAGGCCGGGCTACGCGGGCACCGCGATCCTCGTCCGGCGGCCGCCGCTGGCGGTCTTCCCGGGCCTGGGCCTGGCCGAGCACGACACCGAGGGCCGCGTGCTCACGGCCGAGTACGAGGACCTGTACGTGGTGACCGTGTACGCGCCGAACGCCCAGCGCGAACTGACGCGCCTGGACTACCGCAGCCGGCAGTGGGACCCGGAGTTCCTGCGCTTCCTCCAGCGGCTGGAAAAGAGCAAGCCCGTGGTCTTCTGCGGCGACCTGAACGTCTCCCATCAGGACATCGACCTGGCAAATCCTGCCGCCAACCGCGGCAACGCCGGCTTCACCGACCAGGAGCGGGCGGGCTTCGGCGCCTACCTGCAGGCCGGCTTCATCGACACCTTCCGCGCCTTCGAATCCGGCGGCGGCCACTACACCTGGTGGAGCAACCGCAAGGGCGTGCGGGAGCGGAACATCGGCTGGCGCCTGGACTACTTTCTGATCTCGGCCGCCCTGCGGCCGCGCCTGCGGGCCGCCGGCATCCTGCCCGGGGTGATGGGATCGGACCACTGCCCGGTGACCCTCGAACTGGCCTGAACGGTCGGCGCGTTTCTTGCCACGGCCCGCTCGACCGCCCCCGGCGGTCTCGAATTCGGGCAGCAGGCAACGTTCCGGCGGTCGGTTTCATGCAGGCGGCACGCGCACAGTGGGTCGGATGGTTGCTGGCGGCGGCGCTGGTCGGGATCGCGGCCGCCCGCGCGACGGCCGCCCCGCCGCCGACACCCGCCGGCGCGGCGCCCCGCGCCGCGGCCCGCCCGCAGCCGGTCCACGC
>CAYNPY010000012.1:49186-55428 GCA_964399195.1 uncultured Fibrobacteraceae bacterium | reverse complement strand
CTCCGGAGCCGGCTCGGGCTGCGGCGCGGGCTCGGGGACCGGCTCGGGCTTCGGCGCCTCGACCTTCTTGACCAGCCGGGCCTTGACCGGCTGCCGGGCCTGCGCGTGCTCCTCGCGGCTGCGGGCCAGGTCGGCCTCGCGCTTCTCCTCTTCCTCGCGGCGGCGGGCGATCTCGGCCTGCCGCGCCTGCTCGACGGCGTCCTTCTCGGCCTGCGCCTTCTTGGAGACCGCGGTGGCCTGGCCGGCCTTCTTGATGACCAGCACCTTCGGCTTGGCCGGCGCCTTCTTCTTGGTCGCCTTCTTCTTGGTGACCTTGACCTCGGGCTCCGGCTCGTCGGCCGGCACCGGCTTCTCGAGCGGCTTGAGCGCGGCGACGTTCTTGAGCTGGTCGGGGTTCAGCCCGTGCGAGCGCGCGTAGTTCTCGCGCGCGAGCTCACGCTTGCGCTGGAAGACGGCGTGGATCTTGTCCACGTCCTCGTCCTCGATCACGCTCATGTGGCTCTTGGCCTGCACCTTCATCTTCTGGAGCAGGGCCATGATCTGCTTGCTGTCGACGCCGTAGTGGCGGCCCAGCTCGTAGACGCGCAGCTTCCTCACCAACTCGCACTACCTCCGACAGCGGGATGCCCGCGCCCCTGGCGTCATCCCAGTTTCCGGATCCCGGCGACGAACCCCGGGTCGCTCACGCCCACGATCACCAGCTTGTTGCGACCCAGCGCCGCCGCCAGGTCGGCGCCCGTGACCACGCCGGTCACGAAGCCCTTCACCGGCTGCAGCCGCAGCGCGCGCGTGCGCTGCGAAGCCCCCATGTCCGTCGCCAGCACCACCAGCGGCTCCTTGCCCCGGCGAACGGCCTGCTCCACGGCGCTGTAGCCGACCAGCAGCTTGCCGGCCCGCAGGGCCAGCCCCAGCAGCGCCAGCAGGCGCGCGGGGTCGACCGCGTCTGCCATCTAGTCGTCCAATCCGGTGTTGGCGAACGGGTCGACCTTCTTCTCTTTGTTCTCTTCCGTCTCGTCCCCGCCGTCGCCGGTCGGGAAGTCCTTGAACAGGTCTTCCTTCGGCATCGGCACCTCGCCCTGCTCGAAGGCGGCCAGCGCCTCGTCCGAGTCCATGGCGCCCTCGGCCAGCGCCGACTCGTCGAACAGCGGCCGCTCCGCGGACTCCTTCGCCAGCTCCTCGGCGATGGTCTTCTCGATGAGCTTCTTCAGCTCGTCGGAGGTGACCTGGGCCGTGGTCTGCAGGGTCTCCGCCGTGTCCTCGTCCAGGCCGGGCACGGTCATCAGGTCGGCGTACGGCACCTCTGCCAGCTTGTCGATCGTGTCGATGCCGACGGCCTCGAGCACCACCAGCAGCTCGGGCGTGATGCCCTCCATCTCCGAGAGCTGCATGCTCATCTCGTCGATCACGCGCTGGCGGATGCCGTACTCGCGCGCCGACACCAGGTCGATCTTCCACTCGGTGAGCTTGGCGGCCAGGCGGACGTTCTTGCCCTCCTTGCCGATCGCCTTGCTGAGCTGGTCGTCGGCCACCACGACGGTCGCCTCGTTGCGCTCGAGGTCCAGGATGATGTTGCTGACGATCGCCGGGCTCAGCGCGCGCGAGATCATCAGGCTGGGCTCCTGGCTCCAGGGCACGATGTCCACGCGCTCGCCCGACAGCTCGCGCGTGACGGCCTGCACGCGGCTGCCCTTCATGCCCACGCAGGAGCCCACCGGGTCCACGCGGTCGTCGTGGCTGACCACGGCGATCTTCGAGCGGGTGCCCGGTTCGCGCGCCACGGCCTTGATCTCGACGATCTTCTCCTGGATCTCCGGCACTTCCTGCTCGAACAGCGCCTTCAGGAAGCCGGGATGGCTGCGGGAGAGGATGACCTGCGGACCCTTGGCGTTGTCCAGCACCTCGATGATGAAGCAGCGCACCGTCTTGCCCTGGTGCAGCTTCTCGCCGCGGATCTGCTCGCGGAACGGCATCATCGCCTCGGTGCGGCCGAGGTTCACCAGCACGTTGCCGCGGTCGACCTGCTGCACGGTGCCGACGATGATCTCGTTGACCCGGTCCTTGTACTCCTCGTAGATCTGGGCGCGCTCGGCCTCGCGGACCTTCTGCACCAGGATCTGCTTGGCCACCAGGATGGCGTTGCGGCCGAACTCCTTGATGTCCATCGGCCAGCGGACCTCGTCGCCGATGCCCACCTCGTCGCCGAACTCGAGCTGCGCCTCCTCGAGCGAGATGTCCGTGTCCGGGTCGTCCAGCTCCTCGACCACCGTCTTGACCATCTCGACGGTCATCTCGCCGGTCACCGGGTCGACCCGCGCATCGATGTTCGCCTCGGCGCCCAGCTTCTTGCGGGCGGCCGACTGCAGGCCGGCCTCGAGCGACTCGATGATGATCGCCTTGTCGATGTTCTTCTCCCTGACGATCTCCGTCAGGGCGTTCAGCACGTTGTGGTCCATGCGCTAACTCTCCCCCGCCTTCTTGTCGCGGTTCTTCGGGCGGCCCTTGCGAGGCGCCGGCCGCTCGCGGCGGGCCTGCTGCTTCGCGTCCTTCTTCTGGCGGCGATCGGCGTGGATGATCGCCTGCACGTCGAACTCGGGATCCAGGTTGCCTTCGCGCAGCCGGCCCATCCCGATGGTGACCGGCTTCGGCGCCGGCGCGTCCGGCTCGGCGTCCGCGCGCGGCAGCGGGCGGATCGTCACCGACGCCTCGCCCACCGCCTCCAGCGTGCCGCGCAGGCGCTTGCTGCCGTCGGTGACGGCGACCTTCGCCTCGACGCGCTGCCCGACCGCGGCCAGCCAGTGCGCGCGCGTGCGCAGGGGCCGCCGCACGCCCGGCGACGACACCTCCAGCACGTACGGATCGGCGATGCGGTCGGCTTCCTCCAGCAGCATCCCGCAGGTGCGCGATGCGGTCGCGACCTCGTCCAGCGTGATGCCGCCCCCCGCTTTGTCCACGAAGATGCGGAGCGTGATGCGGCCGCCGCCACGGAACACGCGCACGTCCAGCAGCTCGAAGCCCTGCGCCGCCAGCTCGCCCTCCAGCAACGCGATGACCTCGGCGGCGAGCCGTCTCGGTTCGAAGCGGGAGCTGTCGGGAGCGTCGCGATCGGCCAAGGCGCCGCCACCATTCTGCGGGCTGAAAAAAAAGGTGGACCTGAAGCCCACCTCAAAAAGCCCACCAGCGCTGCCGTGGGGTCTCTCTGGGTGAGCCCAATATACCCGACACGGCCGCGCGGGGCAAGCTCAATCGCGGCGGCGGGTTCCGGGGGCGGCGCGGCGCGCGGAGGGCCCTGGGGGCCGATCCGCTCCCGACGCGCATGACACAATGCAAGCGATTGTCAGTCAATCGCTTATTCGATCAGGCTCAAGTCGTTTGCGAAGCGACGGCCCGCCTCCTGCGCCGGCGCAAGTCCGCGTACCGGACCACCGCCGATCGCACGCCGGGCGGCTCAGCCGTCGGCCGCCAGCACGTCGATCACCCACGGCGCCACCTCGCGCTCGCTGACCCAGGCATGCGGCTCGTCGGGCCGTCCCAGCGGCCGGTGCTCCTCCAGCCGCCGCAGCCCGGCCCGCCGGTAGACCTCCAGGAAGTCGTCGCGCTCCCACAGCACGTCGTCGACCGGGCGGCGGTCCGGCACGTCCAGCATGACGATGCGCACGACGTCGCCGGTGCGCGCGCCCCGGTTCTCCGGGAAGTCCTTCGTCGAGAACGACAGCCATTCGTGCGTGTAGATGTCCGGCGACGAGAGCAGGTTGACCAGCCGGCCGCCGGGCGCCAGGCGCGCGCGCAGCTGCGACAGGAGGGCCACCTTGCGCTCCCAGCCGGGCACGTTGTCGAAGGTGAACGCCGAGAGGATCAGGTCGAACGGCCCGGGCACGCCGGCGCCCAGGTCGCCGTCGGCCACCAGTTCGTAGCGTCCGCGGGGGTCGCGCGCACGGGCGCGCTCCAGCATGGCGGCGGAGATGTCCGCGCCGCAGGCGTCGTACCCCAGCTGCTGCAGGAAGCGCGTCGACCGGCCGGCCCCGCAGCCGAAGTCCAGCGCGCGGCGGCCGTCGCCCCGCCGGTGGCGCGCGATCAGTTCGGGTATGTCGCGGAAGGCCAGGCTGTAGGTGGCCGGGTACTCGAGCTGGTCGTAGGCGGCGGCGCGAGCGTCGTCGTCGTAGGCGTTGCGGAAGTCATCGGCGCTCATCGGCATCTCCCTGACGGGGTCGACGTGGGCGGCAGCCGCCGGGGCGCCGCCGCCCGAAGATAGCCCGCACTCACTGCCAGCGGAAGATCCTGACCGCCACCGCGAACCCCGCCAGCCCCCACGCCAGCAGGATCGCCACCGGCAGCCACAGCGCGCCCAGACCCACGCCGTCGTTCATCACCCCGCGCAGCGCGTCGTTCAGCGCGGTCAGCGGCAGGGCCCGGATGAAGGGCAGGGCGAACTCCGGGAAACGCTCGTAGCTGAAGAACGTGCCCGACAGCAGCCACATCGGCAGCTGCACCAGGTTCATCCAGCCGCTGACGGCCTCCACCGTGCGCGGCCGCGCCGCCACCAGCAGGCCGATGCCGCCGAAACTGAGCGCCCCCAGCAGCGAGACCAGCCCCAGCAGCGCGATGGACCCGGCCACCTCCACCCCGAACAGCAGCCGCCCGGCCCCGGCGATGGCCGCCACCTCCAGCCCCAGGAACAGCAGCCGCGAGAGCGCGATCGACAGCAGGTAGTCGCCCCGCCGCATGGGCGTGGCGGCCAGCCGCTTGAGCAGCTTGTTCGTGCGCGCGATGACCACCGAGAAGCCGATGCCCCACAGCCCGCTGCCCATCAGGTTCAGGCCGATCAGGCCGGGGATCAGGAAGTCGATGTAGCGGGCCCCGCGGCGCGGCGCGTCCTCGTCGCGCGCGGCCACGGCGTCGCCGCGTCCGTAGGCGCGCTGCACCACGTCGTCGACCAGCAGGCGGGCGGCCCGCCCCTCGGCGCGCGCGCCGTCGAAGCGGTAGGTCAGCGCCGGCGGCGCGCCGGCCTCCGGCTCGCCCACCGCGACGATCACCTCGACCCGCGTCTTGCGCAGCGCCAGCGCCGCGGCCGCCTCATCCATGACCTTCACGTCCAGCAGCGGCGAGGCCTGCAGCCGCTCCTGCAGCTCCGCCCGCGCCGCCGGCGGCCCCGCCTCCAGCAGCGCCACGGGCGTGCGCCCGCCGTTCTGGCTGCGGAAGGCGATCCCCAGCGCGACGGCCATCAGCACCGGGAACACGAAGACCCAGAACACGGCCTCCGGCTCGCGCACGAACTCGAGGATGCGCGCCCGGGTCAGCTCGAGCAGCGCGCCATTGGCCGGCCTACTGGTCACGCAGGCCCCTCCCGGTCAAGTGCACGAAGACGTCCTCGAGCGTGGCCTGGTGCGTGCTGAGCGCGTCCATGCGCAGGCCGCGCGACTCCAGCAGCGCGATCAGCGCCGGCAGCGTCGCGCCGGCCCGGTCCACGCTCAGGACCCAGGCCGCCTCCTGCCGCGCCGCCCCGCGCACGCCCGGCAGCGCCGCCAGCGCCGCTTCCGGCAGCTCGCCGTCGACGGTGAACGAGACGATCTGGCTGGCCCCCAGCGAGGCGATCAGCGCCGCCGGCGTGTCCAGCGCGATCACCTTGCCGTGGTCGACGATGGCCACGCGGTCGCACAGCCGCGCCGCCTCCTCCATGTAGTGCGTGGTCAGGATGACGGTGCCGCCGCGCGCCTTGAACTCCTCGACGATCTCCCACACGCGCAGGCGCGCCTGCGGGTCCAGGCCCGTCGACGGCTCGTCCAGGAACAGCACGCGCGGGTCGCCCACCAGGGCGCAGGCCAGAGCCAGCCGCTGCTTCTGCCCGCCGGAGAGCTTGCCCACGCGCGCGCCGCGCTTCTCCTGCAGCCCGGCCAGCTCGAGGACCTCCTCGACCTCCCGGCCCGCCTCGAAGAAGCTGCGGAACAGCCGCACCGTCTCGCGCACGGTCAGCTTCTCGGAGAGCTTGGTCTCCTGCAGCTGCACGCCCAGCTGGCGCCGCAGCGCGCGCTCGTCGCCGCGGCCCCAGCCCTGCCCCAGCAGCTCGATGGTTCCGGCATCCGGCGTGGTCAGGCCCTCGAGCATCTCCACGGTGGTGGTCTTGCCCGCGCCGTTGGGCCCCAGCAGGCCGAAGCACTCGCCGGTGCGCACCTCCAGGTCGATGCCGGCGACGGCCACGACGTCGGGATAGCGCTTGACCAGGCCGCGGCAGACGACGGCGGGCGCGG